>JAGLLT010000043.1 GCA_023140385.1 Candidatus Omnitrophota bacterium | reverse complement strand
AGAAGCATATGTAGACCTGCTTGCCTTTCATAATGTCCTTGAGCAATAAATTTATCTCGTTTAGCCCCGCCTCTCTTTCTACTTTATTTATATTAGCTCCCAGCCTATTATCACCTTCAGGTATCAAATACTTAGTATTCTTTTTATCCCTTGCCTGATCAAAGTAGCCGTCAAAGTGAATTGTATGGCCATCAACAGCCAGTTCAGACTCCTCCTTCAGCTCTATCGTCTTTTTTCTTATATAGAGGGCATCCTCTTTTGAGTCGGTTCTCACAAAGGCGCTATCGGGATTGCAAAGCTCCAGATACCCGGCAATAAAGTCCAGAACTGCCTGATTTTCTAACGCTTCAAGTTTGCTAACATCGTTTGGAGCGCATTTACTTTTAATAATCTCAATACTTTTCATCATTATAACCTTTCTTTTTTATTCGTTTTCTCTTTTGCCGAATATTATTGTTCCCGGCCTTATCATATTGCTTCCTTCTTCTATGGCCACGCGGTAAGTATTACTCATCCCCATAGAAAGATACTCCATATTAACATTTGGAAAATCAATTTCTTTTATTTTATCAAAAACGGCCTTTGCCTCTTTAAAGTACTTTCTGGCCTCTTCAGGGTCTCCAAACTGCGGCCCCATTGTCATCAACCCCATTACCCTGATATTTAAAAATCCGCTGACGCTCTTTATGAATTCAGGACACTCCTGGGGAAAAATACCCGTTTTTTGACTCTCCCGGGCAGTATTTATTTCAACCAATACCGGCATTACCTTGTTTATCTCCCGGCATCTTTTATCTATTTCCTGAGCCAGTTTTACAGAGTCAAGCGTTTCTATCATATCAAATATCTTAACCGCGGCCTTAACTTTATTGGTCTGCAGGTGTCCTATCATGTGCCATTTAACATCAATAGCCAACTCGCCTAACACTTCATTTATTTGATTGGCCTCCTGAACGTAATTTTCACCTATAATAGAAGCGCCGGCTTCAATAACCGCCCTTACTTCCTCTACACCGCGCGTCTTCGCCGCTACAACTATATTAATATTAGACGGTACCGATGTCTTTACCTGCCGGAAGTTACTTTTTATATTATTATCCATTAAAGGCTATTAACCGTTTATTATTCTGATAACTTCATCATGCATGACACCGTTTGAAGCAACGTAACCTTGCGTTTTAATATTCCACTCTTTACCCTCTAAATCCGTCACCTTGCCACCCGCTTCTTCAATAATAAGCAAGCCGGCGGCGAAATCCCAAACTTTATCGTTGTATTCAACTTCTAAATCCGCCTTGCCATCCGCGACATAACCTAATCCCCTAACTGTCGAACCCAGCATCCTGACATTAAAAACCTTATCCGCCAGGCTTCCGAGGCTCGTAAGCATTGCGTCTCTGTTATAATGTATAGTAGAATCAAAAATTAAAGTTGAACTGCTCAGGTCTTTGTTGGAAACATTGATTTCATTGCCGTTACAGTACGCGCTCTTACCCTTTACGGCAGAATAAAGTTCGCCGCTGATAGGCATATATATAACCCCGGCTATTACCTTATCGCCCTGAGCTACACCAACCGAAACACCAAAAATATCAATACTGCGAATGAAGTTATGAGTTCCGTCTATGGGGTCAATAATCCAGGTATACTCGGCGGTCAACTCCGGTATATCTCTTTCTTCAGAGAGAATATTATCATCCTTAAAGGCCTTTTTGATTATGTTCGTAATAATTTCATCAGCCTTTAAGTCAAGATCGGTAACAAGATTTCTGTCGGACTTGGTTTTTATGCCGGAAATCCTGCCAAAGTTTTCCTTAAGCATCTTACCGGCCTCAAGAGCCGCCTTGACAGCTATCTCTTTCCTCTTTTCCACTTCTTTTACCACCATCTGCCTCTCTCCTTGTAAACCCGGATAAAGTTTTCGATTGAGCGGTCGTACGACCTTTCTACATCATTTGGAAAAAGACAGGCCGGAAGCTGTCCGCTCTCGCGATGATAACTGATGCATTCACAGCACATACCCTTTCTTGAACAGGGTTCATAGGTGCAGTTACATCTGGATTTATTTTCCTCTATTTTACACTCTGCCATAAAAACCCCCTGTTTTCATATGTCCGGTTAATTCGTACAGCCTCTCCTCTTCAACGTATCCTCTTTAGAAATAACGGCAGCCTCTTTCCGCTCAGCTTCATATACGCACTTTATCTCCATTGGCAAAGAAGAAAAAAGCTCCTTTATCCGGTGCAACTTCTCTTTCGATAGAGGCTTCACTCTGCAGGCCCTCAGGGGCGTGTTTATCTGGACCTCATCAGGAGCAATCTCCCGGGCTAACTCTACAAACTTCTCGGCATAGCCTTCGTTTTCGTCAACAAACATCATCTGTAAAGCAGTCGTGCCTGAAAAGTTATTCCGAAAAATCTTTATACTTTCGAGTAATTCATCAAACTTTATCTCTGGCGCCGGTTTATTAATGCTTTCAAGAGTTGCCTGCGAACAGGCATCCAATTTTAAGGCTACGTAGTCAGCCAGAGCCAGTTCTTTTCTTACCTCTTCATTCTGAAGCAGGGTTGAGTTAGTTAAAACGGCTATCTGTTCTTTTCTTATCTTCCTCAGCTCGTTAATCGCTTCTCCCAGGTTCTTTGCCAGGGTTGGCTCTCCCCGGCCTGAAAAGGTAAAGTAGTCTATCTTAACATCAGGCAAAGACTTTATTTCAGCCATTACGTCTTTTGTAGGTACATAGGCCTTTCTTTGGTTTGTGTACTCTTCAAAGCCCCCCAGCTGGCAATAAAGACAGTTAAAGGTACAGATTTTCCTGTCTTGCGAGAGCAGGTCTATCCCCAGCGAACTACCCAGCCTCCAGGAGGAAACAGGCCCGTATATATATTTGTATTTCGTATTGGACATTGCTTTCCCTAAAAATCAAACGCCAAAATAAAGCTGAAACTCATAAGGATGCGGCCTATTTCTTATAGCGTCCGCTTCATCTGTCATTTTTTTATCAATCCAACTCTTAATTAAGTCCTCACTAAACACATCCCCCTTAAGAAGAAACTCGTAATCTTTTTTGAGGGCTTCCAGCGACTCCTCCAGGGAAACCGGCAAAGGAACTATTTTGTTCTTTATACTTTCCGGCGCGTTGAAAATGTCTATGTCGTAAGGGCCGCAGTGATTTTTTGTCGGATCTATTTTATTCTTGACACCGTCTATTCCGGCCATTAAAAGAGCGGCCAGGCAGTAATAAATATTACAGGTAAAATCGGGCGGGCGGTATTCCAGCCTTTTATCAGCTTCTTTAATGGCATACTTGGGTATCCTAATTGCGGCGCTTCTGTTGGCCAGAGAGAAAAATAGATTTACCGGCGCTTCATAGCCGGGTACCAGCCTTTTAAAAGAGTTAGTGCTGGGATTAGTCAACGCCGTTAACGCCCTTCCATGTTTCAATATGCCGCCAATGTAATAAAGGGCTGTCTTGCTTAAATTCGCGTACTTCCCTTTTTTGTCATAGAAAACATTTTTCCCGTTTTTCTTAAGAAACTGGTGTACATGCATACCGCTTCCAGCTTCCCCATAAAGTGGCTTAGGCATAAAAGTGACTACTTTGCCTAATTTTTCAGCCATATTTTTAACAATATACTTAATAGCCATAGTGTTATCGGCAACTTCACATAGAGGCCTTAAATCAATTTCAATCTCCGACTGGCCCGGCGCGCCTACTTCGTGATGATGATAATGAACGCTTATGCCGTATTTTTCAATCTCTTCTACAATATTAGCTCTTGTATTATAAAACGCGTCCAGAGGAGGAGCCTGGTGATAACCCTGCTTATGCAGCATCTTATGTCCGGGAGACGGCACTATACCTTTTTCTCTGCCTGCAATGGACTCTTCGCATATAATTTTAAAGGATGTGGCGCAGGGTTCATTTTCCAAGATGACTTTATCAAAAATATAAAATTCAAATTCCGGCCCGAAATAAGCCGTATCGGCAATGCCGCTCTTTTTAAGATAGTTCTCCGCTTTTTGGGCAATCGTTCTGGGATCCATGCGAAACTCAGCTTTTGTATCAGCTTCAACTGAATTGCACATAAAACTTAAAGTGGGAGTATCCCAGAAAGGATCAAGGGCGCCAGTCGCAAGATCGGGCATAGCGCACATATCTCCGCACTCAATTGCCTTAAAACCTATGCTTGAACCGTCAAAACCAATGCCCTCTTTTACCGTTTTAGTGGAAAAGTTCTTGGCAGGAATGGTGATATGATAAAGCTTGCCGCAAAGGTCGGCAAATTTTAAATCAACCATTCGTATATCATTTTTCTTAATAAAGCTGCGTACATCTTCAGTCTTCTTAAACATACATACCCCCTTTTTTTAGTAAGGTTGGTATAGCCTATAAACACAATATTATTTAAGTTTATATTATATTTGGCTATACGGATAAGGTCAAGCTATTTATAAAAAAACATACCATCAAGATAGGCGGATTTAGATATAACCGCTGTATCGGTATATGCGGCCGCGGCCCGCTTAGTCACCTTTTTCTTTCATATGACTTCATTTACTTTCCAATTTTCATCAACCCATAACCCGATAATTTCAATTTCCCCATATCGTTGACGAAGAAACTCAATCGCTTTCCTAATATGCGCAACTTGCTCTTCTTTCGGCGCCGGATTCCCGGCACAATCATAGTGCCCCGCAATCGCGACTCCAATAGACCGGTGATTTTCAATTGAAATCTTGAGTCGCGCAAGAATAGACTCTGTCAATGCTTTATTGTTATTTTCTGCCAGAATTAGATTTGGCCCCGGCTCAGTGATAGAATCGACATAATCCACGTTGAACCGGTCGCGCAGATAGTTAATCACAGGTATCTGAACACGCCCATCCATACAGTTAATAACTGTGCAAAATTTCATTATACTTCCTTTTAGTGGTTGGCGGCTAACATCGGGGAGGGATAGTGACCGCGAAACTTCGGGTTTGTTTGATTAAATTGTTAAATATCAGTATATTTTATGTTACAATTCGTAACGCGAAATACGGAATAATATTGAGAACAAATATAGCTATTTTAAAAAAAACTATACCGGCATAATGAGTTGCATCGAATGTTTCTACCGGAATTTTGAACCACCTGCTGTGCATGCGATAAACCCAATCATGAGCAAATACCAGGAATAAAAACCACCATAGCAATAATCCCATATTAATTACAGCGCACCATCCTAATACTCCACGCAATATATCAACCGTCATTTATCTCTCCTTTGTTTTTTATACATCTTGTATTTTCTTCTAACGTTTGAATTCACCTGCCCCGAAGGTTCAGAGTTAAGTGCAGTGTTTTGTTATCTATGATATTCTTTGGAGCTCTTCTGTCACTTTTTCCGAAATATAAATTTTCATCAATGACTGATACGGGATATCTCTTTTATTGGCTAATAATTTCAATTCCTCAACCATTATTTCCGGAAGACGGATTGAAATACTTTTTACAGAAGGTTTTAAATTAGATAGAGTGATATTCCTTGCCTTTGACCAGTCAATATATTCAGTAGAGTCATGAGAGCTCCAAAAGTTTCTTTCCTCTTTCTCGGTTCTGAATTTTGGTATTTTATTTTTCTTCATGTTTTTCATAGCTCCTTTTTTCTTTTTTATTCATATTCCTCGCGGATATTATTCGAATTGAATTGTTTCTGATGGTAAATGCAATAAATAATCTCCGGCGTAAATCAGTTTTTCCTAACGCGTAAAATCGCCTTTCAGATTGAGAATGTTTTGTATCATCAATAACAATCAATGGCCTATTGAAAAAAAATTGTTCGCATTCAGCCGGTGTTACTTTATGCTTTTCCCAATTCTTTTTAGCATTATGTTGATCCCATTCGAAACCAACACATTTCTGCAATATTTTGTAATTATTCATTATAAATTAAGTATATACCACATATATACATTTGTCAAGTGTTTTGAAATAACAGCAAATTCACCCGCTCCAACACTTCGGAATCGGGTGCAGTGGCAAGTTATGTTTTTACTTTATAAAATATCCTGACATTTTCCACGTACCATCTTTTTCAAGCATTTGAGTAATTGTTTCAACTGAAGATTTCTTGTTTTCAAAAGATGTATTAAATTGAATTACCACATACTCACCATCCGGAGCACCGGGCAATTCTGTCATATATTTTTTTGATTTAAGCTCTCTCAATAAAACTTTTCCAAGAGGGTTTCTGGTAGCGGTCATTCCTTGCAGCCACTGCTCTTCTGTGACAGCATTTTTGAAGTAATCAGCGGCTTTTAAGTAACTTTTATTATATTTTCCTTCATCCACGAGTATCACCCAGCTTTTAGCCGCCTCAACAGCAGTTAATTCTTTTTCTTCTATAACCTTTTTAGAATCAATTTCCGCGTTCACTTGGGTAAAAGCAAAATAAACAGAACAGAGTAGAAATACTAAAATTTTTGTTTTCATTTTATTCTCCCTTTCTAGACACAACATTTCCTTTTATGCTTATCGGTATGAGTCGCTTTTTATATTTTTCGAACGGAATTCTATGTCCCCTGATTTTTGGATTTGTGGATTTAGGCAATTATATAATTCCGGCGGAACAAGGTCAGGCTGGATTACTTCGTTATCTGCTTTTTTTCTATAAAATTTCCGTTAATAAATTTATGTATAACGCTTGCGATTAAAGTTTGATATGGTAATCCTTCTTCTAATGCTATAACTTGAACATCTTCAAGGTCTTTTGAGGATATCCGAATATTTATTCTTTTGTTTTTAGCAATAGTACTGCGAGCATACGTTCGGTGTTTTTTAATTTCTTGTTTTGTGTTTTTAATAGATTTCCATTCACCACGCTCATAAGAATCCAGTAATTCCTGTTCGTATTTGTTCAATTTGCCTTTCTTCATTTTTCACCTCTTATGTATTTTTTTGTAGCCTTTCGGCTAGGTATAATAGTTTTTAAAAAGCGTACATTTCCTTCTTTGATAAATGGTACCAAGTATACATATTCATTAACTTTTACAACCAGCATTTTTTGATTTGGATATCTATTTTGGTTTGGGTGCCCAATGATGTCAATCAGATCCCCTTGATCTATATGCATGGCAATTTGTTCAAAGCAGATTTTGCGAGAGTATTTTAATAATTCGTTTTTTTCATTATTCCATTTGTAATACTCTTCCATGTTCAAAATATACCATATTGTGTGCCTTTTGGCAACATTTATTATTTTTTATTTTTTCCCAAATAATAATTCGGCTCACCTGCTCCGAAGATTCGGGATCGGATGCAGTAACTCGTTAGGAGCATTTCATTTATTGAATATAGTATTATCAACTTCAATTTCTTTGATGTTCTTTTTTAATTAGTTATATCTCCACTATCTTTTCGCAGCAGAGGTAATAAAATATAAATAAGCCATAAACAGATTACAACTGGCTTATTTCGAAATATATGATCGTATAAATCTTGACCTGTTTCCTCAAGTGCTCGAACGAGGAATATAAGAGCGGTAAAAGATAGGCCTATTATAGCTAAGGAAATTATTTCGCGGAGTTTTGGCAATCGCCATCCCACAGGCTTATTAAATTCACGCCAATATTCACGCCAATTGAAATCGAGACTTAAAATTGCGGCAATAAAAGAGAAGACTGCAAGGAAAAAGTACATATTTTGGTCATTGTCAAAAAATAATAACAATAAACTTATAGAAATCAGCACAACATACATTAAATAATTCAATAATTTTGGTTTTTTTATTCTATCATTTCCCCCTAATTTCTTTTTATACGGCGAGGAAAGTACGGATATCAAAACCCCGTAAATACCCATGACTACCATGAAGAGTCCGATGAAAAACATTTCCCCTAAAATCATAAAAATTCCAACAGGCATGCTCATTATGCCAACTATAAACAATGCTACTCTTGCGACATAATCCGGTGCTGAAGGATTCATATGCCCCAGTTTCATCTTTTTTCCTCCTTTCATTTTCTTTTCCAACACTGGAAAACAGCGGCTCTAAAAGTTCAGGGTCGGGTGGATGAAATTACTATGCTTTTAATTTCATTCAACAACAAGCCGGGCCACTTTGGATTATCATATTTTTGTGTCCATAAAAATGATACGCTAATCCTAATTGCGGTTAAAAATATAAGATTCTTAATATTCTAATAGGCATTCGCGCGATTGTCGGCAGATATCATAAAGACAATTTTTTTGTGGTCGTCGACTTCGTAGAAAAACCTATAATCTCCTATTCTATATCGCCATGTTTCCGGTTTATAATCTCTTAGTTTTTTTATGTTTTTGCCAAAATGGGGTTGTTGTTTTAATTGAGGGTAAACGTAGCTTCTGAGTTTTCTTTTTATCCGTTTCTGTTGACCGCCGAATTCTCCTTCAAGATTTTTTAGAAACTGGCTTGTTTCAAATAATTTGAAATTAGTCAACGAATTGACCTTTCATGCCTTTGGCGTCGTTATGCCCCGATTTTAGCTTCTCTAAGAGCTTCTTATCTGACTTTATTTGTGCCGTTTCAATAGGATCAATAAAATAAGATTCTTCTATTTCCCTGAGAACGGTGGTTGTGATAAAGTTGGAAATAGGACGGTGTTCTATCATAGCTACTGCTGATATTTCTCTATATTCTTCTTCCGATAACCGCAATGTAATCACTCTAGACATCTTCCAGCCCCTTTCTTTTTTATTCTTTTACATTCAATTGTATTATATCATATTCTAATGTATTCGTCAATACCTCTCTTGCTTTCTACATCTGACTCCAGATATCACCTGATCTAAGGCTTTGGGGTTCAATAAACGAACAACATGTAGTCAAGTCGAGACTTGACCCCTTACTTTCAATAAATAGAATCGCAACGAAAGTTATAGCCACAAAGACGGGAACCCAGATACTTTGGCGCTCCAGAATAGTCGCAATTGCAGGTAATAGAGAGACTATTCCCATTAAACCAGAGAAGACGGCAAATATTCGGTGAATCGGCCGATCGATATTGTAGAAACCCATGGCTACCTCCTTAATTTTTATTACATAGTACATAGGAAGGTCAGATCTCGACTTGACTGCATCTTCGTTTTAAATCATAAAACAACATTTTAATCTTATCATTACTTAAATAAATAACATGTAGTCAAGTCGAGACTTGACCCCTTACTTATTTTATTTTACCATAACGCTTGAGATAAGTAGTTCCAACGCTTTGGAATCTGCTGGACAAAATTGTTAGCAAAAATCTGGTATTGGAACATCCATAGTCCACATAAAAACTAGACCAAATATTCCCCCGGTAAGACATAATAGCCAAAACATTTTAATTAAATTTGGATTTGTTATTTCAGTTCTTTTGAATCCAAAATACATTATTAACACGCCAGGATATTTGGCAATAATTTCAGCACCATTTTTTAAGAATAACCAATAAGTACCTATTATCCAAAGAACAATAATTGATCCAAACCACGCAAGAACATAGGGATTCCCATTTTTGGGCCTAAAATAATACCAAATAGAGGGAACATTCCCGACAGTACAACCAATGCCCATGACAATCCATGGAATATTCATCCAAAATAAATAACCGCGGAAGAGCTTTTTATATCCTTCAGTAAGTTTTGGGTTTTGCTGAATGTGTTTTTTAGAATGATATTTATAAATCAATACATTAATGCAAGTGAAAACAATAGCTGCTGCCCAAAAATAATTAAATATCATTTCAAATATATTCACTTATTATCTCGCTAATGTTTAAACTCACCTGCCCCGACGTTTTGGGGTTCAATAAACGAACAACATGTAGTCAAGTCGAGACTTGACCCTTTACTTTTAAAAATCAGTTGCCCGAATCAAGCGAAGCACGAAAAAGGTTAGCTGGATTGTTTTGCTATACAAAATTATAAATTTAAAAATAAATAGTCTGCTCCTGTGCCTTTTTTTTAAACCATTTAATTAAAGATGCGAAGCCCCGAACAGACTTAATCGATTTAACAGGAAATACTATCAACTCAGCATGTCTAGAAAAATATAAACCTAATTTATTAATTTTATATTTTTTGCTATTTTTATTGATACCTCCTAACAGATATAAAATATAATATCCTATTAATTGATTGTATGCTTGCCTTTGCACTTTAAAGAATTTTGTTGTTTTAATATCAATTAGCATGTCATCCAATATTATATCAGCGTCTGCACCACCAACTAGCACAGATGCTTTACCGAATGTTGGATTTAATATACAAGTCTTCTTTGCCTTAAATATCTTAGGATTAACAATTGATATTAGTTTTTTTAGATCCTTTATGTCCTCATAATGCACAGTTCCCAATTCTTCGACTACTTTACCTGAACGGTAAATAAAATCCAATTGGGCCAGTAGTATTGCACTTGATAAAAGACTCCTAGTTAGTTTCCCTGATTCAAGGTAATCATAATAATCTAACTTAGCTTTACACACTATCTTAGTCGATATTTTATATAGTTCTTTATCTTCTCTTACTGTCTCAGGTACCAATTCAGCTACCCATTTAGATGTAACCACGTTTTTATTGATTCTATTTAAATAAAACCTCAATAAATAATCAAATGCTGTGCCCATTAAAGGATATCTATTTGAAACAGGTTGTGCCAATATTTCTTTATTTATTTTTATTTGTGGCAAAGGGAATAATTTCTTAAGCTTCGCTTTAACTTCTTTGTCGCTTATAAAACTCGTTAGACTCATTTTAATCCTTTATGTTTGCATAACGACAAAGCGCACCTGCCGTTGTGGAGCACAGCGGAATAGTGGTTAAGTACAATGATTAGTTCGATAGAATAATTTACTCAACATTATAGCCACCACCAATCAAGAAGCATCCCTTCAATAAGCAAAATCCAAAAGTACGCCCAAATAGGAAATACTGCAATTTCAATAATATACCGCAACGCGAGCATCTTGGGTTTTATTCGTTTTTTTGTACTTAAATCGTAAATAAATGTAGCTACTGGAATGAACAACATCATTACCGGTGTGCCAATCCAGTGTCCAAGAGGATCTACGTTGAATGTTTCAGTCCAATCCACAACTCGCAGATAAATATAAGGAACAGCAACCATAATGGTGCAGAAAAAAAGAACAATGGCAATTGAAGGTCGAGGGCGCTTGACAACTAGTGTGAACTTGACGATGTAGATCAGAACGATTAAAAACCATGTATCAAAATCACACATTTTCTTTTACCTAACGTTTGAGCTTACCTGCCCAAGGCTTCGGGGATCAGGCGCAGCGAGTTGATAGAAGTTATTTATTTTCAACCTTATAAATAATCTCAACAAGCAATTCTTTTGTTGAACCTTTTGTGTGTTCAAGTGATTGCTTGCAAATTTTTAATATTTCTGGATATTTTTTAGCATTTATTTCTAATGACCAAGCTGCGGCGGATCCTACAGCGGCATCTTCTATGTTGGTGGATTCTTCGCGCAACTTAAGTGCCGAAATAATCCTTTTTATAGCCCATGTATTTTTTGAGCGAAAGTATTCTGCCCACAAATCGTCAAGTTGTTTTGCCGTTTTGACAGGCGCCATTATCAAATTTTTAGATTCTTTGGTATCAAAAAGAAGAAGGGTGGATTGTGATTTATTAGATGCACCAGAAATTTTGTCTTTAATATTTATTTCTACTATATACATTCCCAGGGGGTCTTTATCGGTAAAGCTTATATCTAACGAATTATCTAAATTAACAAATTGATTATTCTTTTCCACAGTTGCTTTAGATTTAGCATAATTTTTCTGTTCAAATAATACATTACCCGATGGATCAATAAATTTTATGTCACCGCTTAAATCAACTGAATTATCTGCATGTATAGAGAAACCTTTAATTAAAATTACACAATATGCAGTTTCACCTCGAACATATTCTTTAACCTTTTTAGAAGGATCAAATGTTTCAGCCTGATCAGAGGCATATAGAAAACCATTAAGATCTTGGGCATAGAGGGTAGAAGCGATAAATGAAAGAAAGATAGCAAAAGTTAATATTTTAATTTTTCCCATTTTCTCCTCCAATTATTTATTTTTCTTCTAACATTCAAGCTCACCTACCCCGATGGTTTGGGGGGATCGGCATTCAGTGATTTGTTAGAAATTTTTCCTCTTGCAATCACTTCAATATACCTATTCTTCTTGTGTTTTTTTATCTGTTAATTTGAACCCCGCTGTGCAAAAAACCACAAAATTTAAATATATTAGAGCAAAATTTATCCCGCAACTCCATAAAAAAAACTTTAAAAAATGAGGATCTTTTAAAATATCTACAACAAAATATGGAAAGAACAACAGCTTGATAACTACTATATTAAAAGCTAATAACATCAATGGTACACTGCTTTGGAGATTTTTAAATAGATAATTTAAACCGACTTGAATAGTTAGTAATCCTTTTCCAGTTAGAAAAATAAGTGGAAAAATATAAATAGACAAAACTGCGATAATAGCTTGTAGGGAGAAATTAACTATTTTATTCGAGGTAAAATTTAAGAAACTTCCAAGCACAATAGGCAAAAATACTATAAAACATACCGCAATATAATTTATCCAATTACGATTAAATATATTTTTAGCAAGTTCTTTTGGCTTTCCGGTTATTTGCTCAATAAAACGTCCATATATAACTATTAAGATTGAGAATGTTATAATTGATTCCAGCAATAAGAATATAAGATTGATACCTGTTAGATTAATTGCTGAAAGTATTGTTACAAGAAATACATAGAATATTTTCTGATTTACAAGTTGAATTGACAACGAAAAATATTTTTTCATTTCTTATGCTTTCTAATAGTTAATATATGAAATACGCATTTTTTAGAAACTATCTTATTGCTTTAAAATTCTGCGCCCCCCCCAATTTTGCTGACACTTATCTTTTTTATGTATCATGTCATGACCTGTCCCTACATAGATCCTTATCTATTATATGCGCGGCTTTTTTTCCGGCTCCCATGGCTTCTATGACGGTGGCTGAGCCGGTTACTATGTCGCCTCCGGCGTAGACTTGTTTTTTTGTTGTTCGGCCTTCTTCATCGGTTGTGATGTATCCCCATTTGTTGACCTCAAGGTTGTCTGTGGTGTCGGAGATTAGGGGGTTGGCGTTGGTGCCTATGGCTACGATGACCGAATCTACTTCAATTTCAAATTCACTGCCTTCTATGGGTACAGGCCTTCTTCTTCCTGAAGCATCGGGCTCGCCCAGCTCCATTTTTATGCAGACGGCTTTTTTTACGTTATTGTCTTCATCTCCGGTGTATCTGACCGGCGCTGTTAGAAACATAAACTCAATGCCTTCTTCTTTGGCGTGCTCTATCTCTTCAACTCTGGCCGGCATCTCTTTTTCAGAACGCCTGTATACGCAATAAACTTTTTCCGTACCCATTCTCAAGGCGCATCTAGCCGAGTCCATAGCCGTGTTTCCGCCGCCTATAACGGCAACCCTTTTACCTAAAACAATAGGGGTATCTGTTTCGGGAAACTTATAGGCCTCCATCAGATTACAGCGGGTTAAAAATTCATTGGAAGAATAGATGTAATTAAGCTCTTCTCCCACGATGCCCATAAAGACAGGATGGCCGGCTCCTGTGGCTATATAAACCGCGCTGTAGCCTTCATCCTTAATAAGCTGGTCAACCGTTTTCAACCGGCCTATAACGCTGTTTACCTTTATTTCAACTCCCATTTTTCGCAGATTATCTATCTCATACTTAACAATCTCCTTAGGCAGTCTGAATGACGGAATACCGTACATCAAAACACCGCCCGGCTTATGAAAGGCTTCAAAAAGTGTTACCTGATAACCCTTCTTTCTAAGTTCGCTGGCGCAGGTAAGGCCGGATGGGCCGGAACCAATCACAGCAATTTTACATTGCTGTGAGCTGATGGCTGATGGCTGATGGCTGATGGCCCCTTTTTCTTTTTTATGCTGACTATTTTTCATTTCATAATCGGCCGCAAACCTTTCCAGATAACCGATAGCAATGGCCTTGCCTGTTCTATCGAGCACACAGGCCTTCTCGCACTGGTCTTCCTGCGGACAAACCCTGCCGCATATAGCCGGAAGCAGATTTTCCTTCTTTATTACTCTGGCCGCCTCTAAAAATTTACGTTCTTTAATAAGCATAATAAACTCGGGTATACTGATACCTACCGGACAGCCCTGCATACAAAGAGGTTTCTTGCAGTTTAAGCATCTTTGAGCTTCGCTTACAGCCTGTTCTTCACTTAAACCCAGGGCCACTTCATCAAAGTTTTTTTTCCTTTTTTCCGGATCCTGAGCCGGCATATAAATTATTTCTTTAGGGCCTGGCATATTTATTCTTCCTTCTTTTCACATCCACAGCTCATTGATTCCTGCTCCCTGCCCTCAAACATTTTAAGGCGCTGTGTTAAAAGATTAAAGTCAACCTTGTGCCCATCAAAATCCGGCCCGTGAATACAGGCAAAACGCTCCTTGCCGTCAACCATACACCGGCAGGAACCGCACATACCTGTTCCGTCAACCATTATTGGGTTTAAGCTGACTTCTGTTTTAATATTATGTTCTTTTGTAAGAACGGCCGTGTTTTTCATCATTACCACGGGGCCTACCGCGTAAACATAATCTATTTTATCATCACGGCCGATAAGTTGATTTAAGGCATCAGTTACAAAACCCTTGGTTCCCGCCGAGCCGTCATCGGTAGTAATAACCAATTCATCACTTATAGCCTTTACTTCATCAATTAATATGAGAGTATCCTTGTCTCTCGCGCCTATTATGGCAATCACATAATTACCCGCCTCTTTTAAGGCTTTTAAAACAGGAAACAAAACAGCCGTCCCTACTCCGCCTCCGATGGCAACACAGCGGCCGAAATTCTCTATGAGAGTAGGATTGCCTAAAGGGCCGGCAACATCAAGAATGCGGTCGCCCTCATTTAAATCCGATAGAAGATTCGTTGTCTTGCCGACCGCCTGAAAGATAATATCCACCGTTCCTTTTTCCGAATCAGAATCCATAATAGTAAGCGGGATCCTTTCCCCTTTATCATGAACCCTTAATATTAAAAACTGGCCGGGTTTTCTGGCAATAGCTAACTCCTTGTTTTCAAAGGTATAACGATAAATACCTTCAGAAAGTTTTCTTTTTGAGATAATTTTATTCATTTGTCTTTTCCTTATGTGTGATAACGGATATAAAGGATATTATAAATAAAAAAACGGGATTTGTACAGAAGAATGTTACCTGATAAGCCCTTAAGGCCGGTAGGCTGAAACGCGTTTTACTTCATCGATAGCACTTTCTACTTTTCAAGAGCGTGTTTTGAGAGTTTCTTGGGAAGTTTAATTGGGTAGTTTCCTGAAAAACAGGCTGTGCAAAACTCATCTTTAGGCAGCATCATAGCCTTAAGCATACCCTCCAGGCTTAAATATCCTAAACTATCCAGTCCCAGAAAGTCCCGAATTTGTTCTATTGAATTATTCGCGGCAATAAGTTCTTTTTTAGTAGGAAAATCGATGCCGAAGAAACAGGGGTGCCTCAGAGGAGGACAGGTTACACGCATATGAATTTCTTTGGCGCCGGCCTGCCTGATGGCCTTTATTCTCGCGCGGCTGGTGGTGCCGCGAACGATAGAATCTTCAACAACCACTACGCGTTTATCTTTTAAAACGTCCTTTATGGAATTGAGCTTTACCTTGACTTTAAAGTCCCTGATAAACTGCGATGGCTGAATAAAGGTTCTGCCGACGTAGTGATTTCTTATCATACCAATCTCATAAGGTATCCCGGCTTCCCTCGCGTAACCTACCGCCGCGTAACTGCCTGAATCAGGTATTGACATTACCAAATCACAATCAGCGGGATATTCGCGGGCAAGCTGTTCGCCAAGGCGCTTTCGGGTTAAATAAACGTTATCACCGAAAATATTACTATCGGGCCTGGCAAAATATATGTATTCAAAGATGCACAAAGAATGCTTCCGGCTCTTGAAAGGTTTTATCGACTCTATTCCTTCTTCTGTAATAAAAACAATTTCGCCCGGCTCAACATCTCTTACGTACTCCGCCTGTATCAGATCCAGGGCGCAGGTTTCACTGGCCAGAATATAGGCACCATTTAACTTGCCAATGCACAAAGGCTTCCATCCCAGAGGATCTCTCGCTCCGATTAGCAGGTTATCCAGCATTAAAACCAAGGAGTATGATCCTTCTAATTGTGACAGGGCGGCAACAACTCTCTTTTTGCAATCCTTCTCCTCTGATCTGGCAAAAAGATGGGCTATTATCTCAGAGTCCATTGTCGTCTGAAAAATAGAGCCTCTTTTTTCAAGTTCTTTATGCAGTTCTAAAGTGTTTACAAGGTTCCCGTTATGAGCAATAACTATATGGCCTCTTTTATGATTTACAAAAAAGGGCTGGATATTTTTGGTACTACTCGAACCTGTAGTTGAATAGCGGACATGCCCCACCGCCGTCTTTCCTTTTAGGGGCTTAATCGCGTCTCCGGCAAAAACGTCACCTGCCAACCCCATACCTTTGTGATGCCTGATTCTTCTGCCGTCACAAGCTATAATCCCCGCGCTCTCTTCTCCTCTATGTTGAAGAGCATAAAGGCCAAGAAAAGTAAGCCGAGCCGCCTCTTTATGTCCACAAACACCAAATATTCCGCACATCAGAACCTCGCTTTGTTTGGTTAGATACCAGAAATCTGAATCCAGAAACCAGAATTACCCTGAAAATCCACGAAGCATACTAGTGATTTCCCGAACATTACTTTTTAATTTCCAAAAAATTTCATCTGCTAAAAGACTCTGCCTATTTAAAACAATAAAAACTGAAACACATTCTCTGGCAGAATCAGAAGATATTCGAAAATAACGCAATTTTTCCTTCTGCGATACTTTATCGTTCCCTTCTGCTATGTTATTTGAAACAGACAAAGCAGCTCTTAAGAGATTACTTCCTATTGAATATCTATATTCTTTAGGTAAATCTTTTATTATTTCAAATACTTTATCGATAAACTTTAATACTTTTTGGTAAACTTTAAGATGTTCAAAATCAAATTTAAACTCTTCCATTCAATATCCAAATTTAGTTTTTTTCTGGCAACTGGTTTCTGGTTTCTCTTTGACATCTAAGATGTCAAAGCTTATTCCCACTCAATCGTGCTTGGTGGTTTTGATGAAATATCGTAGACGACTCGATTTATGCCTTTTACTTCATTTATAATACGGCTTGAAGTCCTTTCTAATAAATCGTAAGGCAGGCGCGCTACGCTGGCGGTCATGGCATCTTCGCTGATTACGGCGCGTATGGCAATGGCATCTTCATAGGTCCTCTCGTCCCCCATAACTCCAACCGATTTTATAGGCAGATAAACACAAAATGACTGCCAGAGCTTTCTGTACAACCCCGCCTTTTTTATCTCGTCGATAAGTATCCAGTCGGCCTCTCTTAATATATCACAGCGTTCCCTGGTAACCGCCCCCACGATGCGGACAGCCAGGCCCGGCCCGGGAAAGGGCTGTCTATGGATTATCTCGTCGGGCATCTTGAGTTCTTTTCCAACTAATCTGACTTCATCTTTAAATAAATCCCTTAAGGGCTCAACCAGTTTAAATTTAAGGCGCTTGGGTAGTCCACCGACATTATGATGACTTTTTATTGTCGCGGAAGGGCCGCCCGCGGGAGAAACAGACTCTATCACATCGGGATAAAGCGTACCTTGAGCCAGGTATTTTATCTTACTCAGCTTTTTTATGCCCATAAGGGTGCTTGTTTTTCTTTCAAAAACTTTAATAAAGATTTTACCTATAATCTTTCTTTTTTTCTCCGGGTCGGTTACATTTTTTAAGGCCTTTAAGAAATCATCCTGGGCATTAACAACTATTAAATTTAGTTTATAATGTTTTTTAAATCTTTTTTCTACCTGCCTGGCTTCATCTTTCCTTAAAAGACCGTGGTCTATAAAAATTGAAATTAAATTTTTACCTATGGCTTTATGCAATAAAAGGGCTAAAACAGAAGAGTCAACTCCGCCTGACATACCGCAGAGAACTTTATTGTTACCGACATCTTCTCTGATTTTCTCGATTGTCTCTTTCGTGAAAGACCGCATACTCCAAGTAGACTCGCATTTAGCGATATCTTTTACAAAATTCCTTATGATAGTCTTTCCGTTGGGAGTATGAATTACTTCCGGATGGAACTGAAGGCCGTAGAGTTTCTTTGAAGCATTCTCCATCGCGGCCACTGGTGAATTTGAAGTCGTACCTATTACCTTAAACCCTCCGGGAAGTTTCTTTATTCTGTCACCATGACTCATCCAGACGGTTTCTTTTGCTGATAAACCCTTAAACAGGTTCTTCTTTGATTTAACAGACAGTACCGCTTTGCCATACTCTCTCTTTTTAGCGCCTATAACCCTGCCGCCAAAACACTTACCCATAAGCTGAGTTCCATAACAAATACCGAGAACGGGAACACCGAGCTCAAAAATTCCTTTATCACAAACCGGGCTCTTTTTCAGTGTAACGCTTGCCGGGCCGCCTGAGAGAATAATGGCCTTAGGGTTTCTTTTGGCTAAATCTTTAGCCTTTATATTAAAAGGCACTATCTCCGAATAAACCTTTAGTTCTCTTACGCGGCGGGCGATTAAATGTGTGTACTGGGAACCAAAGTCCAATATAGCCACCCAATCTTGATGATTAGATCTTTTATCTTTCATTTTTTGTCTTTAAATTTCCTTTTGGAAGGCATTTTCTTCTTTAATAATTACGCGCCTCTATAATCTCACACATCTCCTCTTTTGGCAAGCCAATAATTAAGAGAAAAAAGGAGGGGTAATAGCTATTAATTGCATAAATCGCGCTTTTTTTCAAGCCGCCGGGATTCTATGGAAGGAATGCTTCATTATAAAGCATTAGAGGAAAGACTCAAGAGGGCATTTTGTTCATAATTACATCCCATACAATATCATAATCTATACCAAAGTAATTGTGTATCAATATGTCTCGCATACCGGCCATGGCTCGCCATTTTATATGAGGATGTTCTTGCTTTAAATCGTTAGGAGTATTTTTAGTCGCTCCTCTTGATTCGGAAGTTACTAATTCTATGTGATGTTTTAGCAATGTTTCAAGTAAATAAGTTAAGTGAAGTATTATCTTTTCGCATTTCGAGGTCTGACCCCGTTTGTTTATTCATCTCCGGACAAAGGCTTCCTTTTGGGAACTTTAGATAAAATTTTTCTAAAATCAGAGGCTGATGCCTTTTTAGCTCTTTTGGCTAAATAATCTTCTGTAATCAATGCCGATATCTTCTCTGATACAGCAGAAGATATAAAGTGGTTGATTGAAACACCCTCTTTCCTTGCTATTTCTTTGATATGCCGATGAATTGAATCAGGCAAACGTAAACTTAACGCGCTCATTTTATTTTCTCCAATAATGATTTAGGGGTTATCGCTCTAATTCCAAATTTATTACTATTTTTAAAATCTTTTATATTATGCGTAACTACTGTTTTAGCATTTGAGCTAACTGCTAATTCTAAAATGTGATCATCCTTTGGATCTGATAAAATTGGTCTCCATAAAAAATATATTTTTTGATGTTCAGACAA
The DNA here is from genome assembly GCA_023140385.1 of Candidatus Omnitrophota bacterium. Classification (GTDB taxonomy): domain Bacteria; phylum Omnitrophota; class Gorgyraeia; order JAGLLT01; family JAGLLT01; genus JAGLLT01. The sequence goes on along the minus strand of JAGLLT010000043.1, from coordinate 21,561 downwards.
AAAACATAAATTATCTAGTATGGCTTCTATCTTCTCGTGATTTAAGCCCAACTCTTTGCTTTTTCTTTTTAAGACATCTTCATATTCAAAAAGTAGTGTTGTTGATAAAACAATTCTTATTTTTTTATCTACGATTGCCTTTAATATTTTGAAAGACGCGCCTACGGAAGAATATAAACCAGCATATAAAACATTAGTGTCTAATACTATTTTCATAATAAATGAATAATACCATATGCGGTATTATATGTCAAGTTTTTTTACTTCTAACATTTAAACTCACTTGCCCCGAAACTTCGGGGATCAGGTAGAATAAATTATTCTCCGCTTTTAATTCTTCTTTTTTAATATTTTTTCCGCGTTCCTTTGCTTCATATTTTTCAATAACCTTTCTATCTATCAGAGTTTCATGCATTTCCATAAGAGATTTTTTCAATACTTTTGAACGATCCTCATCGTAATAGCTAGACAGCCTTTTTAATACTTTTTCTTCCTGCTGATTAAGTCTTATTGATATTACTCCCATTGCTTATACACCTCCTCGCGATTTGAATAGAGCAAGGGTGCAAATCATTCCCCTTCGTACAAATCCCCCTGAGAAACTCCTCTTTTGTCCACCTCTTTATCTAAAAGCTGAATAAACCTTGCTTTTTCTTCAAGCCACTGGGGTTCTATGAGCAGTTTTCTGGGACAATCCGCGGTTAAGCGGGTAATTATAGTTTCAGGATGTAAATGCTTTAAAAATTCAATTAGTAAATTAAAGTATTCACCCAAAGAGTATATTTTGAACTTATCTTTCTTATAGAGTTTTTCTAAATTAGTATCTTTTACTATATATAGGGGATGTATTTTTATGCCATCCGGCTTAAGCCGCGCCATTTCCTTAGCAGTCTTAAGGATTTCATCTGTTGTCTCATGAGGCAGGCCCAAAATAACATGGGGGCAGATTTTGACATTTCTGCCTTTAGTCAGTTTATAGGCGTTAAGAAAATCATTGTAAGTGTGGTTTCTGTTTATAAGCTTAAGAGTTTTATCGTGGACGCTTTGCAGGCCGTACTCTATCCAGACCTCATAGTTGTCGCTGTAACTTTCGATTAAATCAAGTTTTTCTTTATCAATACAGTCGGGCCTGGTACCGATAATTAAACCCGCGACATTTTCAAACTTTTTTATAGAATCATATTTTTTCTTAAGCTCAACTATAGAAGCATAGGTATTGGTGTGCGCCTGAAAATAAACGAAAAACTTTTTTGCTTTATAGCGGGAACCGCCGAACTTTATTCCGTTGGATATCTGTTTACTTATAGGAGGCAAATTAGCGCCGCTATACGCGTTAAAGGTTCTGTTGTCGCAGTAGATACAGCCCTTTTTTGAAAAATGCCCGTCTTTATTCGGGCAGGAAAAACCGGCGTCTACACTCACTTTGTACACTTTACAGCCAAAGCGGCCTTTAAGGTAATCAGAAAATTTTTTATACCCTGGTTTTCTTTTCACCTTTATACTTTCTTAAATAAATCATAAGGATGGTAATGGCCGCGGGCGTTATGCCGGATATCCTGTTGGCCTGGCCCAGGTTAAGCGGTTTAAAATGTGATAACTTTTCGATAATTTCCCCTGAAAGAGAGGGCACCTTCGCGTAATCCAGTTCGGGCGGTATTTTCACTTTCTCAATATCTTCAAAGGCCTTAACCTGCGCCATTTGTCTTTTAATAAAACCTTCATATTTGGTTTCAATCTCCACCTGCCTGAGAGCTTCATCTGAATATTTCAGTTTATATTTCTTCTTTAACTCTTTTATTTTTACTTCCGGGCGCCTTAGGTACTGATGAAGTGTAATTTTTTTGCTCTTCGCGGCAATTTTTATTTCTTTCAGCTTTTTAAAAGCGTCTTTTATTTCTTTTTCTTTTTTGATGATTTTATTGTAATCTTTTCGGCTGACCAGCCCTGTTTTATAACCTATCTTTCTTAATCTCAAATCGGCATTATCCTCCCTTAAGATAAGCCGGTACTCAACACGCGAGGTAAGCATTCGATAGGGCTCATTGGTCCCTTTAGTGACTAAGTCATCAATTAAAACACCGATATAGCCTGAAGCCCTGTCTAAAATTAAAGGCGTTTTCTTCCTTATTGACAAGACCGCGTTTATGCCGGCAATTAATCCCTGCGCCGCCGCCTCTTCATAGCCGGTAGACCCGTTAATCTGCCCCGCTAGATAAAGATTTTTCACTATCTTCGATTCCAAAGTAGGATAAAGCTGTCTGGAGTCTACGGCGTCGTGCTCTATGCCATAACCAAAGCGATTAATCTTCACCTTTTTAAGGCCGGGTACACTCCTGATAAAGGCATCCTGCGCGTCCTCCGGCAAACTTGTTGATAGGCCGTTAAGATAGTACTCATCAGTACCTTTGCCCTCCGGCTCTAAAAAAACCTGATGCCTTTTGTGATGAGGAAACTTCACTACCTTGTCTTCCAGTGAGGGGCAATACCTCACGCCCGTACCGGTAATCTTGCCTGAGAATAAAGGCGACCGGTCAAGATTATCTCTTATGATCTTATGAGTTTTTTCATTAGTGTAGGTTATATGGCAGGAAATCTGTCTGACACGTAATTTTTTCGTAGAAAGTGAGAAAGGAGTCGGCGGCTTATCACCTTCCTGCTCAGCGCATTTGGAAAAATCTATGGTTCTGCCGTCTACGCGGGCGCAGGTTCCTGTCTTAAAGCGCAGTATTTTATGGCCTAACTTCTTAAGTGATTCAGAAAGCTTCACAGCTGTCTCCGGCTCCTCCAGCCTTCCGCCGGGAAAACTCTTTAAGCCCACGTGCATCAAGCCGTTTAAAAAGGTGCCGGGAGCAACAATTACCTTTTTGCTTTTTATCTTCTTACCGCCTGCCGTAATAATGCCGCGGATTTTTTTGTCCTTAAAGATAAAATCCGTTACTTCATCTTCCAAAACTCCAAGGTTGCTTTGTTTTTCCACAACCTCCAGTATATATCGTCCGAACTTATCTATATCTACCTGGGCTCGGGACGACCAAACGGCCGGGCCCTTTGAGGCATTAAGAATTTTAAACTGTATGCCGCAAGCGTCTGTAGCTTTGGCAATCTCACCACCCAGGGCATCAATCTCCTTTACCAACTGCCCTTTGCCCAGGCCGCCAACAGCAGGATTACAACTCAAAGTCCCTATTTTGTCTTTATGGAAAGTAATCAGGCAGGTTTTCATCTTAAGGCGGGCACAGGCAAGCGCCGCTTCACAGCCGGCATGGCCTCCGCCGACGATTATCACGTCGTAGGCTTTTTCTTTCATCACCTTAAATCTCCATAAGTTCCGAGCAGAATAAATTACTATATCATACTTACGGTATATCTGGCAATACCTAAAGTTCCAGCGCTATGGGGATTTAACACTTGGGGAATTTTGTGATTTATATTAAATTTTGGATGTTGCGGCGGGAAAGGGCGGGGTAAATTCAGCCAGTAGAGTTGGATTAACTTTCTTCTATATATTCCTGAATAGATTTAACTGATAAATCACTTTTTAATATGGTTTCTATTCCATTAACAGCTGCTTGAGCGCCTTGAATTGTAGTTATGCAGGGAATTCCGTGCATAACCGCTGAATTTCTCATAGGCTTCATATCAGATTGGCCTTTTTGTCCTGAGGGCGTATTGATAATAAGATTTAGTTCACCCTTTTTTATGAGTTCTAAAATTTCGCTATCACCTTCTCCAATTTTACCTACCACTTCTGTTTCAATATTATTGGAACGAAAGACTTTAGATGTTCCTTTTGTGGCAATTATTTCAAAGCCCATATCGTAAAGTTTTTTGGCAACAAATACTATATCTCTTTTGTCATCATTTTTAACACTTATAAAAACCTTGCCTTTAACCGGGAGAGCCTGGCCTGCCGCAATTTGAGCCTTATAGAAAGCTATTCCAAACGAGGAGCCTATCCCCATCACCTCACCGGTTGATTTCATCTCCGGGCCAAGTAATATGTCCACACCGGAAAATTTTGAAAATGGTAAAACAGATTCTTTTACCGATATATGATTTAATCTTTTCTCTTTTGTGTATCCCAACTCCCGGAGCTTCCTGCCCACCATCAGTTTGGCTGCTATCTTTGCCAAAGGAACACCCAATGCCTTACTTACAAAAGGTACTGTTCTGGAAGCCCTGGGGTTAACTTCTAAAACATATACAGTATCATTTTTTACCGCGAACTGAATATTCAATAAACCCTTAACCTTTAATTCTTTCGACAATTTATACGTATATTCCCTTATGGTATCTATAACATCATCACTTAAAGTATGCGGAGGAAATACGCAAGCCGAATCGCCGGAATGCACCCCCGCTTCCTCTATATGTTCCATAATGCCGCCTATCAGGGTTTGTTCTCCATCTGAAAGAGCGTCAACGTCCACTTCAATAGCACCCTCTAAAAATTTGTCTATTAAAATAGGCTGTTCGCGGGAAGTATCCTTTGCCTCTTTTATGAATTCACCCAAAGAAACATTATCATAAACAATCTTCATCGCCCTTCCGCCCAGCACATATGACGGCCTTACTAATATAGGATACCCTATTCTCTTAGCAATCTTCTCCGCTTCTTCTCCTGAAACAGCTGAGCCGTTAGCCGGTTGATTAATTTTTAATTTCCTAACCAATCTCGCGAATTTATCTCTGTTTTCCGCTCTATCAATTGACTTAACAGATGTGCCAATAATAGGCACGCCGGCTTCTTTTAATCTTTTTGCTAGATTTAACGGGGTCTGCCCGCCGAATTGCACTATCACACCATTGGGCCTCTCCTTATCAATGATATTCATTACATCTTCAAAAGTTAATGGTTCAAAATATAACTTATCCGACGTATCATAGTCTGTTGAGACCGTCTCCGGATTTGAGTTAACCATAATGGTTTCATAACCTAACTCTTTAAGCGCGAAAGAAGCATGGCAGCAGCAATAATCAAATTCAATTCCCTGGCCAATTCTGTTCGGGCCTCCTCCCAATATCATTATCTTTTTCTTCCCGGAAATCCTGGTCTCGTCTTCTGTTTCATAAGTTGAATAATAATACGGAGTATAGGCTTCAAATTCCGCGGCGCAGGTATCCACTAATTTAAAAGTGCTTTCTATGCCCTCCCGCTTTCTTAGATTTCTAACTGATAGTTCATCCAAATTTATCAAATCCGCGATTTGCCTGTCGCTAAAGCCATACTGTTTCGCTCTTCTGAGCAAAGCAGTCGATAGTCCATAGTCAATAGTCGACAGATTCTTTTTAGTTGCTATTTTCTGTCTATGGACTATGGACTGCGGACTGCGGACTATCTCAGCTTCAAGCTCTACTATTTGTTTAATATTATCAATAAACCAGGGGTCTATAGAGGTAAGTTGAAAAACATCGTCAATGCTGTATCCTTTTTGTAAAGCGTATTTTATATAAAATATTCGCGAAGCATTAGGCTCTCGCAGTCTCAGCTTGATTTTTTCATCAGATATCTCTTTATAATCTGATTTATCGTCCAATCCTGTATGTCCAATTTCTAAGCCTCTTAAACCTTTTTGTAAGGCTTCTTTAAATGTCCGGCCAATGGCCATAGTTTCACCGACCGATTTCATCGATATGCCCAGAATATCTTTTGCCTCAGGAAATTTCTCGAAAGTAAATCTTGGAATTTTTACCACGCAATAATCTATCGCGGGCTCAAAGCAGGCAGGGGTTTCTTTTGTAATATCGTTTCTTATCTCATCAAGGGTATAGCCTATGGCAAGTTTGGCCGCGATCTTCGCGATAGGAAAACCCGTTGCCTTACTCGCTAAGGCGGAACTCCTTGAAACCCTGGGATTCATTTCAATAACAACCATTCTCCCGTCTCTGGGATTAAGGGCAAACTGAATATTTGAACCACCTGTTTCAACACCTATTTCCCTTATTATCGCGATTGCCGCGTCTCTCATTTTTTGATACTCTTTGTCGGTCAGGGTCTGGGCGGGAGCAACGGTTATTGAGTCACCGGTGTGAATACCTAAAGGATCAAAGTTCTCTATAGAGCAGACTATTACTACATTGTCCTTATTGTCTCTCATAACCTCCAGTTCATATTCTTTCCAGCCGACAATAGATTCTTCAATTAGAATCTCACTAATCATACTGTTTCTTAGTCCCACATCCGCTATTTTTTCAAACTCATCTTCTGTCACTGCTATACCCCCGCCTGTCCCTCCAAGCGTAAAACTCGGCCGGATAATAACCGGTAGTCCTATTGCCGCGAGTGCTTCGCGCGCCTCATTCATATTGAACGCCAAAGCGCTCCTGGGTAAATCCAGCCCTATCGCTTCCATGGCCTTTTTAAAACATTCTCTATCTTCGGCTTTTTTAATAGCTTCATAATCAGCCCCTATCATTTCCACGCCATATTTGTCCAAAACCCCTCTTTCAGCTATTTTTATTGCCGTATTAAGGCCCGTCTGCCCGCCCAGGGTCGGCAATAAAGCATCCGGCTTTTCTTTGGCGATGATCTTCTCTAAAATCTCCGGCGTAATGGGCTCAATATAGGTAGCATCTGCCAGCTCAGGATCGGTCATTATTGTCGCGGGATTAGAGTTAACAAGCACAACCTTAATCCCCTCCTCCTTAAGCGCTTTGCAGGCCTGTGTTCCCGAATAGTCAAATTCACACGCCTGGCCTATAACAATGGGGCCGGAACCTATAATAAGTATTTTTTTAATGTCGGTTCTTTTTGGCACTATGTTTCCTCATTGTTTTCATAAACTCATGGAATAAATACTTGGCGTCATTAGGGCCGGCTGAAGCCTCGGGATGAAACTGCACCGAAAATACGGGCAGACTCTTGTGCTTTAGCCCTTCACATGTGTTGTCATTTAAGTTTATGTGCGTAACTTCTACATCCTTTTTACTTAACGAATTTATGTCCACACAGAATCCGTGATTTTGAACCGTAATGGCAATTCTACCGGTTTTCAGGTTTTTTGCCGGGTGATTCGCGCCATGGTGGCCGAACTTAAGCTTATACGTCCTGCCGCCCAAAGCCAACCCCAGCATTTGATGTCCAAGGCATATTCCAAATATCGGCACCTTGCCTATCAGCTCCTTTACGGTTTCAACTACATAAGAAACGCCCTCGGGATCTCCCGGGCCATTAGAAAGTAAAACACCGTCCGGCTTCAATTTTAGAATTTCATCGGATTTGGTTGTAGCCGGAACAACTGTTATCTCGCAACTATGTTCCGCGAGTTCTCTCAAAATATTAAATTTTACTCCACAATCCAAAACTACAACCTTAAATTGCTTTTCTGGTGGCTGTGGCCAAGTATAAGTCTGGCCACAAGTAACCTTTTTCACCAGATCGCGCCCGATTAAGCCGGGTGAAGCCTTAACCCTTTCCACCAGGTTTTTCTCGTTCGTATCTACAGTTGAAATAACAGCCTTCATCGCCCCCTTTAATCTAATATGCCTTGTCAAAGCACGCGTATCTATACCTTCAATTCCCAATATTTTATTCTTTTTTAGATATTCACGTAATGTCTCTTGAGAACGCCAATTGCTGGCTATGCGGCTGCACTCTTTAACAATAAAACCTTCTACAAACGGTTCGCGCGATTCAACATCCTCTGGATTTATCCCGTAGTTACCTATTAGAGGATAAGTCATAAGGACAAACTGTCCTTTATAGGAAGGATCGGTAAGAATTTCCTGATAGCCTGTCATACTGGTATTAAAAACAATCTCAGCGCACCTTTCTCCCGCGGCGCCAAAAGATTTTCCTTTAAAAACCGTTCCGTCCTCTAAAGCAATTACAGCGTTCATCTTTTTATTTAGACTCATAACCCTTAAACCTTGTAGTATTTATCTTTTAATAAGCGAATTAGCGGCTTTGTTTAAAAAAAAAGACATCCTCAATTTCAGGACGTCTCTGTCTCATCTTCATTAAAACGGGCGACACCTCCTTGTGCGCCTTATCTTTTATAACATAGTTTTAAATAAGTGTCAAGATTTACCTTATAATTTGCTTCCAATCTTCAACAAAAAGAGGGATGCATATATTACATCCCTCTTTAATATCTTCTTTTACTTCTTACTATTAGCCTTCAATTATTTCCTTTGCCTTGTCATCCGCGATATCAGTAATAAAGGGGATCTTGGTCTCTTTTTCCGTTTCTCTATTGGCGGAAAAAATCTCGTTCCGACTAATTCCCTCCGGGCTGAACTTTCTGACACCGGCCATTAACTGCTGTAAGCCGGCACCCAGTTTGTCCGCCAGCGTCCAAACCGCGATAGCGCCATACGGGATATTCTTCATCTCATCCTTGCCAACCTTCTTCTCAAGGTCATAATATCCGGCAAATATTTCTTCCGGGCTGGAGCCGAGATTAGATACAGACTTAGGCAATTTATCCCAGTTGCCGTTAACCTTCTTTTTCACATCAGGCTTAAGGACACCTTCAATATTAGAACCCAGATAACCGGGGATCATAAGAGATCTTCCCATACAAATAAGCTTAGTATATGGCGCTCCTAAGGCCAAAGCCTTAAATATCTGATCCTCTTTGGCAATTCCGCCGGCAAATGCCATATCCACTACCTTCTGGCCTTTAGCCTCAAGCATGGCCGCGTATTCATAGGCCTTTGAGTGAAGAAGAACAGAAGGCACCCCCCAGCTCTCCATCATATTCCACGGGCTCATTCCGGTACCGCCGCCGGAGCCGTCTATAGTTAAAAGATCCAGATTGGCCTCTGAAGCATACTTTATAGACATCGCCAAGGCTTCCATTCCATAAGAGCCTGTTTTTAAAGATATACGCTTATACCCGAGCTTGCGCAGATAGGCCACAGCCTCCATAAAGGTGTTTTTTACTTCATCAATTGATGACTTATCCGTATATCCCAGCCTGCTGTGGCGGGCTATAGACCTAATCGCCCCGTGCTTAAAAGCTTCTATAACTTCCGGCTTTGTCGGATCAGGATCTACCACGTATCCCCGTTCTTTAAGGAATACGGCATACTCGAGGCTGGTTACCTGAATTTCGCCGCCAATAACCTTGGCGCCTTGTCCCCACTTGAGCTCTATAATTACCTTGTCGCCGTATTTTTCAATCAGATACTCCGCCACACCGTTTCTTGTATCTTCCACATTCATCTGAACGATAATGGCTCCGTATCCATCATAGTAGCGCAAGTAGGTATCAACTCTTCGATCTAACTCCGGGGCTTTTTTAATCTTGCCGTTTTCAATAACAGCCTCTTTGTCAATTCCTACTACGTTTTCTCCCACGACTATCGGAAATCCCACCAGAGAAGCGCCAATGGAAAAGGAATCCCAGTACTTAGCGGCGATAAAAGTAGAACCCAGAGCTCCTGTCATCATAGGTACTCTTACTTTAGTTTTTATTTCAGTGCCAAATTCAGTTTCTAAAGATACATTGGGGAAAACACAATCATCAGCGCTATTACTCACTCCTTCAGGCAGGTTGTTAGCTCCGTAGAGATAGCCTTGAATACGAAGAGAATTATAAGATACACCTACATGGTCTGTATTCGCGCTGCCAGCTGTAATACTGGCAAAATCTCTGGGGTAAAGCAGTTTTCTGCCCCTTAAACTTGAGAGCCATGTTTCACACTTTCCCATACAATCAGCACGGCATAATGTGCACAGGCCTGATTCACAAGGGTTACCGCGGTTTACAGTTCCGATTGCATCATTAGTTTTTGGCCATTGAGACATAATCTTTCTCCTTTTTTTTGCTGTTTGAATTTCAGGGAGACTTAAAATAAAAAAAAGCGCACCCCTATATTATAAGGACCCGCTTTGTCCGTTTTTTATACACTTCATTGTGTGCTTAAAAAAATAGCACACCTGCCTTAACCTGTCAAGTACTTTTTTGAATCTTACCTAATAATTTTATAAACCAGGATGATTATTTTAGTATCTTTCATATCGCCGGCAAGTAAGTTTTTCCCATGAGATACTTATCGATGCAATGAGCGCTGCGCCTGCCTTCCGCGATAACCTCGACAATTAAAGACTGCCCAGTCCTCATATCGCCCGCCGAGAATACTCCTTTAACAGAGGTTATATAATTCTCATCAGTCTTCACATTGCCTCTTTTATTCAATTCAACCTTCGGGTTTTTTAGTAGTTCATTATGCTCGGGATGTGTAAAGCCTATAGCTAAAAGCGCCAGGTCGGCCTTAATCTCAAATTCACTTCCCGCGACTTCCTTCATAATATGACCACTCCGGCTTCGTCCTTTGGGCTTTGCCGAATCTCCCTCGTCTTTTCTAAAATCAACCTTTACACACATAATCTTCTTCAGCCTGCCTTCCTCACCGATAAACCTTTTTGTCAACACCAGCCACTGCCTCTTGCCGCCCTCTTGATGACTGGTAGAAACTTTTAAAAGAGCTGGATACTCCGGCCAGGGGCACTCTTGTGTCCGGCTGGCAGGCGGTTTAGGCATTATCTCAATCTGGGTTACACCGGCCGCTCCCTGTCTATGAGCTGTACCGACACAGTCCGCCCCCGTATCTCCGCCTCCGATAACTACTATCTGTTTACCTTTAGCGTCTATGGCTTCTTCAGGCACTATAAGGCCGGCCGCTCTTTTGTTAGCCTGGATTAAGTAATCCATAGCAAAGTGAATGCCCTTTAATTCTCTTCCTTCTATCTTTAAGTCGCGGGGGGTACGGCTTCCTCCCGTGAGACAGACAACATTAAACTCACGGCGGATTTTTGTTAAGCGTATATCTTTTCCTACGTTAACATTAGTAAAAAACTTAATTCCTTCCTTTTTCATAATCTCAATTCGCCTGTCAATAATCCGTTTATTAAGCTTAAAGTCAGGAATACCGTAACGCAGGATGCCGCCTATCTTATCGTCTTTTTCGAAAATAACAACCTTATGCCCCGCTTTATTAAGCTGCGCCGCGCAGGAAAGGCCTGCCGGCCCCGAACCAACAACGGCTATTTTTTTCCCGGTTCTTCTCGCCGGAGGATAAGCCTTGACTAATCCATTTTTAAAAGCGTATTCAATAATAGCAAGTTCGTTTTCCCTAATTGTTATCGGGTCATCGTTTATTCCTAAAACACAGGCATACTCACAGTGGGCCGGGCACAGCCTCCCCGTAAACTCAGGGAAGTTATTGCCGGCTTCAAGCAAATCAAAGGCTTTTTTCCAATGTCCGCTAAAAACAAAGTCATTCCATTCAGGAATGTAATTGCCTAAAGGGCATCTATCATGACAAAAAGGAGTACCGCAGTCCATACAGCGCGAAGCCTGCTCCAGAGTAACAGCCTGGCTTCTTAAGGAGATTACTTCTCTAAAATCCTTAAGGCGCTTATGGACGGGCCTGCTCTTCGCGCATTTTCTTTCAACCTTTAAAAATCCTCTCGGATCACCCACGTTTTTACCCTTCTAATGTTTCCAGCAAATCCAGTTTTTTTTCAAGTTTCATACTGTCTAAAATGCGCTTGTACTCAATCGGCATAACCTTAACAAATTTTTTTATTGATTTACTGAAGCTATCAAGGAGCCTCTTTGCCTTTTGGCTTCCGGTATATTTAAGATGATTATGAAGTAAGTTGTGAATGGCTGCTTTATCCTCGGAGCTAATTTTTTCAAGTTTTATCATATTCATATTGCATTTATCCTTGAAACCGCCATGCTCATCAAAAACATAGGCTATGCCGCCTGACATTCCGGCTCCAAAGTTTCTGCCGGTATTACCTATAATAACAACCCTTCCTCCCGTCATATATTCACAACCATGATCTCCTACTCCTTCAACAACCGCCAAAAGGCCGGAGTTTCTTATGCAAAATCTTTCCCCGGCCAAGCCGGAAATGTAAGCCTCACCTGATACTGCTCCATAAAAGGTGGTATTCCCCACAAGAACGTTATCTTCCGCCTTATAACATGCCTTTCTATCCGGATAAATAATTATTTTCCCTCCCGAGATACCCTTTCCTACATAGTCATTAGCCGGGCCTTCCAGTTCAAAGGTTATCCCTTTTGCCAGCCAAGCGCCAAAGCTTTGGCCGGCGGTGCCTTTAAACCTGACACAAACCGTATCTCCGGGCAGCCCTTCTTCTCCATACCGCCGGCAAATCTCTCCGCTGAGCATTGCTCCTGTCGTCCGGTTAACATTCTTAATACCTATCTCAAATTCTACCTTTTGGCCTTTTTCCAGAGCCGGCTTTGATAATTTAATAAGCTTTTTATCAAGCACCCTGCCGATACCGTGGTCCTGTTTTTTTGTGAAGCGCGTCTCGGCTTTTTTAGAAATTTTAGGCCTATAAAGTATTCTTGAAAAATCAATGTCTTTTGCCTTCTCGGGAATCACACTACTATTTACCTGTAAAAGGTCAGAACGGCCAATCATTTCATCCAGTTTTTTTATACCTAATTGAGCCATAATATCCCGCAGTTCTCTAACTACAAAGCGAAAATAATTTTCCACATACTCCGGCCGGCCGCTAAACCTTTTCCTTAAAATTTCATTCTGGGTGGCAATACCAAGTGAGCAATTATTAAGGTTGCAGTGCCTTAGCATGACACAACCCAAAACAATCAATGCCGCCGAACAAAAACCGTACTCTTCCGCCCCTAAAAGGGCTGCTATCGCCACATCGCGGCCGGTACGCATCTGGCCGTCCGTCTGCAGGCGAAGGCGGTTTCTCAGACCATTTAAGACCAGTGTCTGGTGCGTTTCAGAAAGGCCTAACTCCCACGGAAGGCCCGCGTGCCTTATAGAACTCATTGGTGAAGCTCCGGTACCTCCGTCAGCACCTGAGATTAAGATCATATCCGCGTGCCCTTTTGCTACACCTGCCGCGACAGTTCCTACGCCAACCTCTGAAACCAATTTAACACTTATGCGGGCATAAGGGTTTACGTTTTTTAAATCAAATATCAACTGGGCCAAATCTTCAATAGAATAAATATCATGGTGCGGCGGGGGCGATATCAAGGTAACTCCGGGAGTTGTATAGCGCGTTTTAGCAATTATGGCACTCACCTTATGCCCCGGCAGCTGCCCGCCTTCACCGGGCTTGGCCCCCTGGGCTATTTTAATTTGCAGTTCATCCGCGTTAACAAGGTAGTTTGTCGATACTCCAAAACGGCCTGAGGCAATCTGTTTTATCGCGCTCCGCTTTAAGTCTCCGTTAGCCAGTCGTTTAAATCTCGCGGGGTCTTCTCCGCCTTCTCCGGTATTTGAACGGCCGCCTATTCTATTCATAGTTATAGCTAAAATTTCGTGAGTCTCCCGGCTGATAGAACCAAAACTCATTGCCCCGGTCGCGAAACGCTTTAATATATCGCGTGCCGGTTCTACCTTGTTAATGGAAATTGGCTTTGTCTTCTTGAATTTAAGAAGACTTCGCAGAGTCGTTGGGTTTTGAGATTGATTATTAATAATACAAGCAAACTCTTTATATTTATCATAGTCGCCTTTTCTGGCGGCTTCCTGCAAACAGGCAATGCTTCGGGGATTCCACAAATGAAATTCGCCATCCCTTTTCCACTGATATAACCCTCCTGTTTTGAGATGAGATAACCTCGATTTCTTCTCACCATAAGCTTCACTGTGGCGCGAAATTGTTTCCCGGGCAATTACTTTAAAGTCCGCGCCTCCGATGCGCGACGTTGTCCCGCAAAAACATTTGTTAATTACTTCATCATTCAAGCCTAACGCCTCAAATATTTGAGCCCCCCTGTAACTTTGAAGCGTAGAGATACCTATCTTAGAAAGAATTTTTAAGATTCCTTTATTAACAGCCTTTCTGTAATTCTTCAAGGCTATTTTATAGCTTATATCCAGTTCACCTTCATCAACTAAATACTTAAGCGACTCATAGGCCAGATAAGGATTAACGCAATCGGCGCCGTAGCCGAAAAGAAGCCCGAAGTGATGCACCTCCTTAGGCTCAGCGCTTTCTACAATAATTCCAATCCGCGTTCTCAATGCCTTTCTGATAAGGTGATGATGCACTGCCCCAGCGGCTAAAAGAGCGGGCAAAGCTGCTTGCCTTGAATTTACACCACGGTCACTTAAAATAATAAAGGTATAACCTTTCTCTACAGCCAATACAACTTCTTTGCAAATCCTATCTACCGCTTTTAAAAAATTATTTTCACGATCAGCGTTAAAAAGAAGAGAAACGGTTTTGGTTTTAAACTTTTCAGTATTCACGCGGCGGATTTTTTCTAAATTATCATTCGTAAGAATTGGCTCTTTGACTCTAAGCCGGTGACAATGAGAAGGGGTCTCTGCCAGGAGGTTCCGGGCGGGCCCGATAAAAGTTTCCAGGCTCATAACCAGATTTTCTCTTATGGGGTCAATAGCCGGATTAGTCACCTGAGCAAAGAGCTGTTTAAAATAGTTGTAGGTAAGCTGATGATTTTTTGAGAGAATCGCGTGGGGTGTATCATTTCCCATGGCCCCTATGGGCTCGCTTCCGCTCTCGGCCATAGGTTTAATTACCTTTTTCAGGTCTTCGCGTGTGTAGCCAAAAACTTTCATAGAGGTTAATATGTCAGAAGGCACCTCTTTTTTGCTACTGGCAGACGGCAGTTCATTCATTTCGACCAGATGCTTTTTAAGCCATAGTCCATATGGACGTTGAGTTGAAACAACCTCCTTTATCCTCCAATCATCAATAATTTTTTCTTTTTCCGTATCTATAAAAAGCATTTTTCCCGGCTCAAGCCTGCCGGATAGCCGTATATCATCGGGTTTTATATCCAAAACACCAACCTCAGAGGACATAACAACAAGATCCTGCCGGGTAACGATATAACGCGCGGGGCGCAGGCCGTTTCTGTCAAGCACAGCGCCTATTTTTTTCCCATCTGTAAAGGCAATAGCCGCCGGGCCGTCCCACGGCTCCATTATACAGGCATGATATTTGTAAAAATCTTTTAACTTCTTATCCAACAGCCTATTCTGCTCCCAGGCGTTAGGAATAAGCATCATCATTGAATGGGCAAGGGATCTGCCTGATAACATTAAAAGTTCAAAAACGTTATCAATAGCCGCTGAGTCGCTGCCGCCGGGAATGATTACCGGTTTTATCTTTTCAATGTTATCTTTGAAAAGAGGGCTCTTTAATAAACCTTCCCGCCCATTCATCCAGTTGATATTGCCCCGCAGGGTATTAATCTCTCCGTTATGGGCTAAAGCCCTGAAGGGCTGAGACAAGTCCCAAGTGGGAAAAGTGTTGGTACTATATCTGGAATGGACTAAGGCAATAGCACTCTTTACGCTTTTATCTTTAAGGTCAAGGAAAAAATTCTTAACTTGGCCGGGCATTAAAAGGCCTTTATACAGAAATGTTCGGCAGGAAAGATTGGTAATATAAAAAAATGACTTTTGCTTTAACTTTGAAGCGCGGATAAAGCTTTCTATCCTTTTCCTGATAAGATAAAGCCTTCTTTCGAACTCTATCTCTGTTTTAATATTCCTGTTTTTAGCAATAAAAACCTGTTCAATGGCAGGCTCGCTTTCCCTGGCGGCTTTTCCGATAACTGAATTATCCACGGGAACATCCCGCCAGCCAAGAACAATCTGTTCTTCACTTTTAATAACCTTTTCAAAAACGCCCTTGCAAAATAAACGTTCTTTAGTGTCGGTAGGCAGAAAGATTAAACCTGTCCCATATTCACCCTCTGCGGGCAAATTAATCTCCGCTTCATCAGCTGTTTTAGAAAAAAAAATATGCGGAATTTGAATCAAAATTCCCGCACCGTCACCTGTTTTAGGATCAGAACCTACGGCACCCCTGTGAGCCAGCCTCTCTAAAACCTTTATTGATTTTTTAACAATGCTGTTTGACCTCCTGCCCTTAACGTCGCATAAAAAACCAACGCCACAGGAATCCTTTTCAAACTGCGGGTCATATAATCCTTGTTTTTGAGGAAAATGATTGTACTTCATAGGTTATCACCAAAATATTCCGGATTAAGCTAATGTCCAATTCCAAGCCTTTTAATTTTTACATATAGAGTGTTGCGGTTTATCCCTAATATCTGAGCTGCCTTTCGCTTGTTGCCTCCCGTTTCATTCAAGACATTCTTTATGAGCGGCTCTTCCATCTTTGACAGTATCAACCTGTAGAGATTCCTTTCTTTGCTAATGACAAAAAATTTATCCAGCTCTGCCATTACTTGTTTAAGGTTGAACTCCTTTCGTTCGGAACCCGCCTTTTTATGGATTTTTTTTAGCCTATCGTCTATTTTAACGTTATTCATATTATACAACATCTCCTCCCCCTGCTCTACAACGTTTTCTTAAACACCATCTGATTAAATTTTAAGCACACGTCGGCAAAAAAAGGTTTTAGCTTATAAGGGGTATTTTTTTATAGTATGGAGAGATACTTATCAAGTTCGAACTGTGAAACCTGAATTCTATACTCATTCCATTCTTTTTTCTTTAGTTCAATAAATCTCGGAAATATGTGATCTCCAAGAACTTTTTTCACAAGTTCACTTTCTTCCGTTATGGCTATGGCAAAGCCAAGGTTATCCGGAAGAGTCTCTATCCCTCTCTCCTTCCTCTCTATATCCGTCAGTCCGTATAGGTTTTGCTCCATAGCTTCAGGTACCTTATAGCCCTTTTCTATACCTTCCAATCCCGCGTGAAGCATTGCCGCGAAGGTAAGATAGGGATTGCAGGCCGGGTCACAGGCTCTAAATTCACAGCGCGTTGCCTTCTCCATTCCCGGGTGGTAAAGCGGTACCCTGACAAGCGCGCTTCTATTTCTGCGGCTCCACGCTATATAAACAGGCGCTTCATAACCGGGAATCAACCTTTTATACGAGTTGGTTGTCTGAGCAAATATTGAACATATCTCTTTAGAGTGTTTTAAAAGGCCGGCGATATAACTTTGAGCAATATCTGAAAGATTATCTTTTGCCTCCGGGTCAAAAAATGTGTTCTTTCCACCTTTAAATAATGACTGATGAGTGTGCATCCCCGAACCATTCTCACCGAATACCGGTTTAGGCATAAAGGTCGCGTAAACACCGAACTTGTTAGCTATTTCTTTAACAATTATTCTGTACGTTATCACATCATCGGCCATCTTCAAAGCATCATCGTAACGCATATCTATTTCATGCTGTGACGGCGCAACTTCATGATGAGAATACTCCACATGCACTCCCATTTTTTCCAAAGCCAAAACCGTTTCACGTCTTAAATCACTGGCAACATCAAGAGTAGTCAGGTCAAAGTAACCCCCCTTATCCAGCGTTTCTGTACCTTGATCATTTTTGAAATAGAAAAATTCAAGTTCAGGCCCCAGATAAAAGTGGTCAAATCCCATTTCGCCCGCTCTCTTCAGAGCCTTTTTTAATACGTATCGCGGATCACCTTCATAAGGAGTCCTATCCGGATTAAGTACATCGCAAATCATCCTGGCAACAGCCTTCTCCTGAGGCCTCCAGGGAAGGATAGCAAAGGTATCGGGATCAGGCATAGCAATCATATCCGATTCCTCAATATCCTGGTATCCGGTAATTGACGAGCCGTCAAAACCCATACCCCTCTCTAACGCGTCCTCCAGCTCCTTGTCCGTAATCGCGAAACTTTTTACCTGGCCTAGAATATCCGTAAACCAAAGCCTGATAAACTTCACATCCTGCTCCTTAACAATCTTCAAAATATCCGCTTTTGTCTTCTTCGCCATTTCTTTATTCTCCTTAATGAGGGCATCTGTTATGGAACAAAGTGAACATAACTGATCTGCCCGAATTAACTCCGAAGCTTAAAGGTAAATTATCGAACCCTCTGGAATTTCACACTGTGAAATTCCGAGGACTTAGTCCCGGGAATTCTCCGAATTCCACGGGGGAGAACTTTACCTTTGTTTAAGCAAGGAGTCTATTAACTTCCTTAATTAATTCCGCCGAGAGTTGTAAAATTGTTGCCCCCTTAACATCCCTACTGTCAAGAGTAGTCTCCATAAAAAAACGTTCTAAAAAAATCATTTTGATTTTGATAGAACGTCTTTGTTCAATCCTTTAAAACTACTTACTTACACAAACACTGTGCTTATTTTTTAAGCTTCTTTATATTAAAGTAAAAAATCTCTCCTTTTGGTAACCTTTTTCTTTAATTCGGGCATCCGGTGAATTTTTTATATAAAGAATAAATTTCTCTATCTGAAAGACAGCGCTTTAAAGCAGTGGATTTATACCTTACTTCCTCTAAAATCTTACCTGTTATATCACTGCCTACCTTTATGTTTTTCTTCTCAAGAAAATATCTGATTGCCGCCTTTCCTGAATGTTTACCAAATACCAGCTGATTCCTCTTTCCAATAGCAGATGGTTCAAAAGGTTCATAAGTTACCTGTTTTTTTATTATTCCGTCCTGATGTATACCGGATTCATGCAGAAAACAACTTTTGCCTATTATAGGTTTTCCCCGGGGAATTTCTCTCCCTGATACTTTACTTACAAATTTAGATAATTGAGGCAGCTTTTTGATATTTACTTTTAGCTTAACAGCATAAATATATTTTAAAGCCATAATAATTTCTTCTAATGCCGCATTCCCGGCACGCTCTCCGAGGCCGGTTACCGTTGTACTTACAAAACGAGCTCCGGCAGAAATGCCGGCAAGGGCGTTGGCTGTCGCAAGTCCGAAATCATTATGAGTATGAACCTCTATATCAATATTAACCGCCTGGCGAATACATTTAATTATACTAAATATCTTAAATGGTTCTAAAATACCCACGGTATCGCAAAATCTAAACCTATCAGCTCCTTCTTTTTTTATTGTTTCTACGTATTCGATTAAAAAGTCAAAATTAGCTCTTGAGGCGTCTTCAGCGCTTACGATTAGATATAGCTTATGCCTCTTGGCATAACCTATTGCTTTCTTAATCCGCTCTATTATCCATTTTCTTGTTTTATTCAGTTTATAATTTATATGAATATCTGAAACAGGCAGAGAGATACTTATTGAAGTAAGCCCGCATTCAACGGACTCATCTATATCCTTTAAAACAGCTCTATTCCAACCCGTTATCCTTGCCTTTAAATTTTTATCCAAAATCTTCCTTATTACCTTCTTTTCAATCTCTCCCATTGCGGGTATACCCGCTTCTATTTCCTGTATTCCAATATTATTAAGCAAAGCGGCTATTTTTACTTTTTCATTAATAGTAAAAGCAACGCCCGCCGCCTGCTCACCGTCCCTTAAGGTTGTATCATTAATAATTATTTTCTTCATTGCTATCCCATCGAACCCATAGTGGCAAAGCTGAAGATCCCGTCAAAATTAATCTTCGGCAATCTGCCGCGGCACATAAACAAGGTGGAACTAACAACTTCAAAGTTGTGCTTACTCAAAATCCTCTCCGCTTTCTTATTAACTGATGGAACATCTAACAGCACTTCGTTCCGGGACTCCAATTCAGACAGTCCGGAAGTAAATAATTTTTCTGCTGTTTTTTCATCCCCATTTTCTAATTCCCAGGGGCCGACAATAACAACAGGGCCGACTTTACCATACATCAAGAACCCGGAAGGCTCATAATGGGAACAAATACAGCGCGTGAGAGACAGTTGGGTAATTAGAGAGAACCTCTCATCTTTCCATAAAGAAGTATCCACTTTAAGAAAGTTAAAAATGTCGGGGATGTTTCTCCGAAAACTCATTCCTTTTTCAACAGGTTTCGCGGCTTTGCCGCGCCAGCGATTTACCGGCATAACTTTTTTAAAACCAAATTTTTCATAAAGGCCTTCTGCTCCACAGGCAGCGTTCAAAAAAATCTGTTTTTTCTTTTTTTCCTCCAGGCAGTTAATTGCCCTTGTTAAAAGTTCCCTGCCTATTCCCCTTCCCCGGCGCCCCCTGGAGACAACGAAATTACCTATCCACGCGCTTTGACTATGCTGAAAAGTCATAATAGACCCGATGACCTTTCCATCTTCCACATAGACGAAACAACTAAAGGGATTAAGTTCAATAAAGGTCTGAAATTCAGTTAAATCGGATATCCACCCTTCTTCAAGCGCCATTTGTAAAATAGCCGGCAAATCTTCTTCTGTCGTATACCTGATTTCGCGCTTCGCTTTCTTCTTCGCTAAACACAGCATCACCTTTTTCACCTATCCCCTCCTGGAATGGCACAGGATATTACTGTTTTCTAATTTAATTTGAGCCGCGCTGTTTTTATTGCTTTGATGACAATCACAAAATCCATTTTCCACTATCGCCCCGCAGTCAATTTCTTTAAATATGTCCTCAGGGAAACCCGTCCGAACAATCCTGCCGTTTTTTAACACAGCAACCCTATCAGCTAACGCGAAAGCCTCTTCAAAGCAGTGCGTAACATATATGGTAGTAAAACCTAATTCTCTGTGAAGTTTGTGAATCTCTGTTCTTAAATATCTGGCAGTGTGAAAATCAAGGCTGTTTAATGGCTCATCAAAAAGCATAATTTCCGGGGATGGAGCAATAGCCCGCGCCAGAGCAACCCTCTGTTTTTCCCCGCCGCTTAGGTCCCTGGGATAGCGATAAACAAGATGTTCTATTCTCATTAATCTCAACAATTCATTCACTCTTGATTCTACCTTACTTTTAGGTTTTCCCTGAACGCGGAGTCCATAGGCTATATTCGCTCTAACACTTAAATGAGGAAACAGGATTAAATTCTGAAAGAGATAGCCTGCCTTTCTTTGATAAACAGGAAACTCATCTACAGGGCTCCCGTCAAACAATACTGAACCTTTATGCTCAATCAGCCCGGCGATAGTATTAAGTAAAGTAGTTTTTCCCGCGCCTGTCGGCCCCCAGAGTACTAAAAACTCTCTGTCAGATATTTCCAGGTTTATATCATGACATATAAAATTGTTGATATTTTTTAATCTAATATTAGGCATACTGTTTCCATTTGTGGGTAAGTTTATGTTCAAGGTAGATAAAAAATCTTTCAAAAGATAGACACATTATCGCCAAAACCATCAGACACACTATAATTATATCCATTCGGAGCAAGCTTTCCGCTCTCATTAAGAGCGCTCCAATACCGGTGGGAATAGCAACCATCTCAGCGGCAATTATTACCCTCCAGGCCATCCCGGCCTCTAATCTTAAACCGGTAAATATATTGGGTAATGCCAACGGTATAACTACTGTAGTTAAAACCTTCCATTCAGACGCCCCAAGGCTTTGCGCGGCTTTAATAAAATCTTTGTTTACACCTTTAATGCCGGTAACCGTGTTATAAAGCACAGGGAAAAATGAGCATATAAATATAATCATAATCGGCAGCATCTCACTTATTCCAAACCAGAGCATTAAAATCGGCAGCCAGCCAAGAGCGGGGATGGGATAAAATAAGCTGAGTATAGGATGAGTAACTTTGTGTAAATTTTGTTCATACCCGAGCAGGATTCCTACTGTTATGCCGGCTATGGAGCCGGCAGAAAGGCCAATTAAAACTCTTATCAAACTGCTCAAAAAATTATCTATTAATACCCCGTTAGCTATTAAATGATAAAATTCCTGAATCAC
>JAGLLT010000042.1 GCA_023140385.1 Candidatus Omnitrophota bacterium | reverse complement strand
GTCCTAAATCCCGGGTCAATTCCGATTATCGGCCTGCCTCCGGCCGGCGGTGAAAGCAAAAGATTCTTTAGGTTCGTTTCAAATACCTTTATAGCCTCCTGATCGGCGTCCACCATCTTAAGCACAAAAACCTCTGCTTCTATTGAAACCGCCAATAACCTTTTATAACTGTCTTTAAGAGTTTTTTCCAATTCCTCTTTAAATAAAAAAGAATCATTCTTAATAACCGCGGAATTCATAAAATCCAGAATTTGTTCTTCGTCAACCGCGATACGCCAGCTTAACACTTCTTCATTCGCCCCTCTTCTAATCGCCAGCATCCTATGCGGCGGCGTCTTCATCAAATTCTGGGCAAACGCGTAATAATTCTCAAACTTGGATTTCTTATCCTTCCATTCTTTCCTCGGCTTTACAATTATTTCGCCTTTTTCCAGGAAAAACTTTCTTATCCAACCCCTGATATTTTCAGTGTCAGCGATGCGTTCCGCGATTATGTCCAAAGCTCCCCGCAAAACCTCTTCATAACTGTTCACCCCTTTTTCAGGATTAACATATTTCAAGACGAGATCTTCTTTTGAGCCGGCTATATCTTTCTGGGCAAATATAATATCCGCTAAAGGCTCAAGCCCTTTTTCTCTGGCAACCGTCGCTCTGGTTGTTCTTTTCGGTTTATACGGAAGATAAAAGTCCTCCAGCCTGTTTTTTTCCACACATCCAAGAATTGCATCTTTAAGCTCCGCGGTTAATTTTCCCAACGATTCGATGGTTTTAAGAATTGTCCCTTTTCTTTTTTCAAGTTCGCTAAAATACTCCAACTTTTCCGAGATATTCCTAATCGCCACCTCATCCAGCCCGCCGGTCTTTTCTTTACGGTACCGGGAGATAAAAGGTATCGTTGCCCCCTCCCCGATTAATTCCACAACACTACTAACCCCGGAATCTTTCAAGCGAAGATCCTTAACAATATTCGTAATTATAAATTCGTTCCTATCCATATTTCCGCCCCAAACCCCATGCCATTAGCTATCAGCCATCAGCCATCAGCTATCAGCCATTCACCTCTGGTGAATTCATCGCTTTATCCAGCGTCCGGTCTGTAATATGAAAACGCCGCATAATCTCTTTCTGCGGCACCAAATCCAAATCCTTCCCCTCTTTCTCTAAAAGCGCCTTTATCAGAAGTAAAAATTTAACTCGCTGGAGGATTTCTTTATTATACGAATCAATAGTGCGTGTCTCTATCGTAAAACTTTCTCCTGACACAGGTAAGATGGTTATATACGCGTCACTTGCGTAATTAAACTCTACTTCTATAAGATTATACCTTTCCTCCAGCGTCCGTAATGCCCTTATTACCTGACGCCTCAATGCTTCGTCATCCCATGACGCCGGCAGCCCCAGTCCCAATCCAACATCCTCTAATCTCAGGAAAAACTCAATCTTATCTAACTTCTGACTATACGCAAGCAGTATCAGATAAAGGTCCATTGCCCTGCGGTCACTCTTTTTAAGCATCCTCGGAAAATAC
The DNA here is from genome assembly GCA_023140385.1 of Candidatus Omnitrophota bacterium. Classification (GTDB taxonomy): domain Bacteria; phylum Omnitrophota; class Gorgyraeia; order JAGLLT01; family JAGLLT01; genus JAGLLT01. Next base: position 22,533 of record JAGLLT010000042.1, on the reverse strand, counting down.
TTTTCATCCTCCAATAAAGCCTTTTTCATCTCTACCCTTTCAATAATACTACCAACATAAAGAGGCTCTCTTTCCCTTTCTTTGTCCTCCTCTTTCTTCTTCTGTATCTCGTAAATCTTCTCCAGCCTTGCTATTTTCTCCTTGGCGAGCTCGTGTGAATCAATCAGCGTCACCGACTCAAAATTATTCCTCAGAGCAACAATACTCCAATTCATACTCCCCTCAACCACATAACGCCTATCCACAACAACAACCTTATCGTGCAGTTTACGTCCGGGCGGCATAAAATACAGCTCACACCCCGCATCCTCCAGCCGCTTAAATTCATCTTCACCTACAAACTTTTCATAACTCACATCAGGAAACTTTGTATTTAAATAAATCCGTACCTCTACACCCCTCTCTTCGGCCTCAATCAAATCATTTAATAGTAGTTTAACCGGATTATTCGTCTCTAACCGCGTACTAACATAATACATCCCAACAACCACCGACTCCTCGGCGTTATCAATCAACTCAATAACTACCTCTTCATATTCCCGATCGGATATATCGCGCACCTCTGCCGAATAAAATTCCCCGGCAAAACAAAAACCCCCACCAATTACAGCAAGGGTCAACATAAAAACAACTATCGCAATTCTAAATTTCAATCTATAATCTCCTTAATGAGGGCATCATTTACAACAACGAAGTTGGTGTAAATGATAAGCCCGAATTAATTCCGCCGAGAGTCGCAAAATTGTCAAAGAGAATTTTGTGACATCTTTCGAGACGGAACCTTCTATTAACTACATCTTTTACAACGACGAAGTTGGTGCAAATGATAAGCCTGCCGAAGCTACATTAGTAATTATTCCATTTTTCCTCTACGCTTTTTCTTTCTAATTTCTTTATATGTCAGCTTTTTCGTCTCATCAATCAAAACATCAAAATCATTTCCTTTTTTATTATAGGCAAGCTGTCTTTTTTGAGAATGTTTTTTATACTCTTTGCCTACCTTATTCAACGCAAGCTCATGCGATATTTTTCCAGCATGAACTAAAATCTCTCTTTCGTTAACATGCATAAAACTATCCAATTTTCTAATCCAGTCTTTCATGTACATCGGAATACGCCTCATAGCCTGTCCTTGAGCAAATATCAAATACTGCTCAACTAAATTATTTAAAGCCGCAAGCTCATCTTCTTTTAGATAATTCTTCGCGATCTCTATATCGTTTTTACGAATCTTGGCGCCTCGCCAATTCGTTAGCCCCATATTTTTCTTTCTGCTATCAGCCCGCGAATGAATAATCTCCGCGGCTGTTTGTCCGGTAATAGCCCAGTGCATTTTATTCTGAACTGTTTTAAAAAACTCAATACTAACTTCATCTGTAGGCTCATAGTCAACGCTTGTTGTATAAATATCTGTAATTTTCTGATAAAATCGCCGCTCAGAGGTGCGAATATCCTGAATGCGAAGCATCAACTCATCAAAATAGTCAAACGGCAAATCTGGATTTTTAAGGCGTTCATCATCCAAAATAAAACCCTTAACAATAAACTCCCTTAAATGACGGGTTGCCCACTGCCTAAAATGAGTCGCAATTTTGGATTTGACGCGATATCCAACAGATATAATCATATCGAGATTGTAATATTCGACCTTTCGCTGAACTTCTCGGGAACCTTCTTTTCGAACTATTAAGAAATCCTTAATAGTTCCTTTTTTATCAATCTCACCCTCTTCATAAATGTTTCTAATGTGTATATTTATGTTCGAGACTGATGTTTGGAACAATTGAGCCATCAATTGCTGAGACAGCCAAACAGTTTCATCCTGAAAACAGACATCAATCTTTGTTTCACCGGTTTCAGTCCGATAAATAATAAGTTGTGAACTATTTTGTTCTTTTTTACTCATAAATATTTTCCCCTCTATCCAGTTGACGGGTGTAAATCACAGGAACAGAACACTTAACTATCTTTCCGGTAATTCCTTAAATCTTCTTAATAAACCTCTCACCCTTAAACAATAATATATCCCCGGATTTTATGTTCATTAGATTTCGCCTTTTCTGCCGATTTTTTTAAAAAAGGCTGAAAGAAGAAAAATGCATGATTGCATCAACGTCCCCTATTACTCTAAAACATAAATTTGATTCCTACCTGTAAAGTCTGTTTTCAATTTATCAATAAAAACTCTATCTCTTTTTCTTAATTCTGAATAATGCGACCAATACTAAGAATTAAAACCCAACCACAAAGTCATAAACTCTGAGAAATAATCTATATTTGCCTTTTCAATCCATTCTTTCTTAAAATCAGTCATATCGTATTAATCCAGTTTTACACCCGTTTTCTTTACTTCCTCATCAATCCATTTTTCAGCGGTCTTTTCGTCTTTCTCAATCGCCATTTCAACGCCACGCTTGGCAATGTCAAGCAACCTCTTAGAAAACTCACGATTGCAAAATGACTCGTTAACTGTTTCGGCTATTTTCTTTTGTTTTGCAACTGGCAAAATAGGAATTGGCATATTTAAAATATCTTCGTCTATAATTACAGGGTATGAAGTGCCTGTATTAGGTTTCAACGACCATACTAAAAGCGGTTTTGAATGAAGAAACGCAAAAAGTGTTTCTTTGTTTATTTGTCCATTTTCTCTTAAAACTGTAAATGCTCCACTTCCGACATAACCATCTTTTTCAACTATTGTGATAGCCCCTCGATACGTTCGCACTTTTGAGATAATCACATCGCCTTTTTTAAACACCCTTTTCGCATTTGCCGGTAATTCTAACCCCCTTACCTTATTCGGAATTATTTCACCATTAGAAACATTAACACTGCCAATCTCAACATACTTATATTCCTTTTGACCGTATATTTTGAATGTGCTTTTATTTTGCTTAAACTCATCTTTAATTAATGAATATCCACCACAATAGCCCTTTATTGCTGATTCTATTTCCTCATACATCGGCTGGAAGTATTCAGCGTCGTAACGGCCAGCTGATTCGGTGTCAGAGTAATTTTTCACAAACGAGGGTCTGTGTTTGGGCTTCCAGTTTAAAAGATTAAGCTCGGATGAAAGAAGCTGTTCGGCTTGGGAGTAAAGCGACTCTGATTTATTAACAAGGCTAAACGAATGATTAAATATATCTCGTACTTTCTTTTGCAAAATCATAGGAAGAATAGGAATTTTTACTCGCTTTAGTTCTTCGGCATTTATATTAGACTGATTTATTGAAATTCTGGCTCGTCTTTTTGCGTCTTGAACGCCATATTTAGTATTCAAAAATGCTGTTAAATATTCGGGGAGAATTTCATCTTCATTCGGCCTAACCCTAATCAAATAAGACGCAAACACTATTTCATCGTCAGAAAATTTTTTAAATATCCCTGTTCTTCCAACAAATACCTGCGAATTAGTCCTATTGAACAAAACATCCTTATCTGTCAGCTTAAACTTTTTCGCTTGTTCCTTTGAGATGTCCGCATATTTATTGACTAATCTATCACAGAACATATTCGATATTTCATTCATTCTATAAATCCTATTTCCATTTCCTTCTTCATTCATATCAATCGAAATGCCGTATTGAGAGAATTTCAAAATATCGCCTATTATTTTATATACATAGCTCTTATTATGTCGAGGCTCAAAACATAAAAATTCGCCATCCCATCGCCAATCATCATGGTCATTTAATTTCTTATAATTTACAACTGAATAGTGCATAGTTATTTCCGTTTGATTTTAGTCAAATAAACGTCTTTAAAACCGAAAGTGTTTAATAAATTCCGTTCATTTTTAAAATTCACCTTGCTAAAAAAAGGAAGGTTTAAATTATTTTCTGATTCACTAATAATACCGAATATTATTTTATAATCACCAGGACTTGGATCTACTACTGGGTCAAATGGTAATGATGATTCTTTCTCTTTAACCTTTTCCCTAAATTTTTGGTCAGAAAGAAACAACTGTCCAGAAACTCGCCCTTGTGCGAATAAATGACTTAGAGCGCTTGAGCCATAATAATTTTTTACGTGTATAAATGCCTTATTTTCAGTATCGTACACATCACAGAACTCCACAGAACTTGAACCGCCACCATAAGTAATATTTTTTCTGTCCATCAGAATACCTTTTACCGATTTTGCTAAATTTTCGTTGTACTTGTCTTCATGTTGCTTTTCTTCACATTCAACAAGTGCAATTTTGGAAGAATGCTTGAGAGTGTTTTTGTAATTATTTTCAACTTCTTCAACAAAATCTTTTGCAATTTCATACCACTTGCCGTTTGTCAGTATTATTTTTCTATCATCCTTTGTTATTTCACAATAAAAACATTTAAAATATGACCAGCTGTCGTATTCTTCATCGGCAGAACTTCTAAAACAATAAACTTTATTCTTTTTAAGAAAATCAAGATCTAAACTATCACTTTGTTTTTTTGATAATGATTTTTTAAAATCTTCAATGGTTATATCGTCAACAAGATTTTCTTTCTTACCTAAATATGAAAAACCGGCAACATCCTCCCATTCAATGATTTCCGGTATAGCCATCCATACATCTATATTTTCATCCTTATCGTTTTTCAACTTTTCAATTAATTTTTCATCCCATTCTTTTGTATCTTTAATCGCTTTAACTTGATCAATAAAAGCAAAGTTTTTTTTGTAGTATTCTTTTTTGTAATATTCAGAACACTTCTTTAAAAATTCTTCTGCATTAGAAATATTGGCTTTCACTGATGCTGTAAAAGCAACTTTTCCTGTAACAAGATTATTTCCAAAATAAAGATCATTTGGCTTTCCGGTTATTTCCTCTATTAGATCTTGTTCAATATCTATACCGAAGTCAGATATATTTCCAATTTTGCTGAGTTGCTCAATCGTATTTTTTGGCTCTGAGGACAAAGTCCTTTTTCCTATTTTTCGGATGCTATTTCTGTCAACAAGATTCAGAACGGTTTTTAGGCCAAAATCATCTACGCAATAATATTTTTTAATCATTGAATGACCATATCCAAAGGGTATGGCAAAAAATCTTTCTTCTGATCCAATGACTACTTTTATAAAACAAACTCCCCTAGAGCTTTGGTTAAATAGTTCTATATCATCTAGCTTGTTTCCAAAAAATCCTTTAATCCAAGATGGTTTATAACTATGTGACTTGTCAAAATAAAAAATGCTCTCATTACTTAAAGGCAACTGGCTATAATTACCCTTTTTCAAGACGTCGGCAGGAAAGAATCCTGTCTTTATGAGATACACCGAAATTTTATTGGATTTTTCCTTTTCCATGATTTATTTCCAAAAATTTAATTTCTCTTTTTTCGCCCAGTCAATAAACGCCTCAGCAATACCGCCAGTAAGTTCGCCATTATGATTATGCAAATCATGATCAACAACCAAATGTCCATATTTATCTAGCTTTGGCTTCCCATCACCATTTTTAACATAAATATAATCACCAGAATTATCCTTACCAGCCTTATCTGATACTCCAAAAAATATTGGGTAATCTTCTTTTTTAGGGCATAATTTATCATCCCATTTTTGAACAAACAAAACACTTGTTTTTGTGCCCGTATGCGGTTTAAAAGTGTTGCCGTGCAATCCCACAACTGCAAGTATTCTTGCTTTATCGGCAATGTATTCCCTAATATCTTTATCAGAAGTGTTATTAAACCTACCTTGTGGCAACACAATCGCCATACGCCCACCAGGCTTGATAAAGTCAAGATTGCGCTCAATAAAAAGAATATCTCTACCAACTTTTGACTTTGGTTTATTTTTGTTGTTATAACCTAACTCGTATTTATGAATTATACGGGATTCTTTGATATCCCCAGCAAAAGGCGGATTAGCCATTAATACGTCAAACAAAAAATCTTTATTGCCATCCTTATCCTTTTTTAATTTGTTTAACCGTTTATATCCCCTGCCATAAGTTTCAATCCAATTTGGATTTTTTACTGTTTCGTTCCAGCGGTCATAATCAAGAGTATTCAGATGTAACACATTTGTTTCACCGTCTCCCGCGATTAGGTTAAGCGTCCTTGCCACACGCACAACTTTTTCATCAAAGTCAATTCCGAATACTTTCAGTACATCTTCTTTTTCTTCAGCAGATATCTCCTTATTTTCAAAAAGATGCCCTGTTAAGTAAAAGATTGTATGAACAGTAAACCCGCACGAACCAGAGGCACTATCAATCATATACTCGCCTTTTTGTGGATTAAGCATTTTAACGCACATATCAATTACATGCCGAGGCGTAAAATATTGACCCTTCTCTCCCTTTGAAGACTTACTAACAAGGTATTCAAACGCTTCGTCAATAACTTGCAAATTAGAATTAAAAAGTTTTACATCCTGAAGTCCTGATATACATATAGAAAGATGGGATGGCGAAAGATCAATTTTACTCTCATCGAGAAACACACCAGTCCATTTCTTTTTTGCTTCATCAAATAGCTTTTGGATTTTCTTTTTCAATTCTCCTTCTGACTGTCCCGTGTTCCTGAATTCCATCACCCTAAACGATGAATCATCTACCCCTTGAACCGCTTTCTTAACCTCATCAAACGAATTTTCTCTCACCTTCCCATATTTAGCTTTGGGCTCAGCAATCATAGGATAATTTTTGTCTTTTAGAAAATAATTGATGATCACTCTATCTTGCTGACTTTTATGTTCATCGTACAATTTTGTAAATATAAGCTTAAAAACTTCTTCAAACACATCAACGCCAGCATTAGCAAGGACTTCATCTTCCATATCCTGGATAATTGTCTTAAGGGATTTTCCTTCTGAAGGAATTTTATCTTTAATAATAAGGTCTTTGAGCGTAAAACGTTCTTTAAGGATATCGGCAAGCGTTTGATTGGCACTGGGGATATCGGTTATATCTTCAAAATAATTCGGGTCCTTTCGATTGTAATGGGAAATCTGCCCCCCATTTGTCCATATAGCTATAGGCGCGCCGGTAGCATTACAGTAGCTCTTAAGTTGTTCTTTGCCATCTTTTAGTTTTGGTTTCTTAACTTCAACTATTATATATTCTACGGTCGGACGCTCTTTATCGAAAAGCACAATATCGGAAGATTTTGTCTGCCTACCAAATTGAACTGGATGTTCAAACCTAATTCTCTTTTTAGAGTAACCATATTGGTTTATTAGTTTTGCGGTATAAAGCTGGCGAACAACCTCCTCGGGCTTAAGCTGAATTTCCTTTCCTCTAACGATACACTCCACATAAGGTTTACCTTTTTTATCGATAATTTTTTCTTCAAGAATTGTTATTTCTTCAGGTGTAAATATAGAAAGATTATATTGCGAATCCTTTAATATAGAGATTAATGTAATTCTGCTTTCTTTTTTTGACATAACTGCTTCTCCTTAAAAAATATTATATACTATAACGCCTCTTCATCCGCAAAACTATAATACTTATTATCCCCAATTATAACATGATCCAACACTTTAACTTGCATAATTTTGCCTGCCTCACAAAGATTCTTGGTAAAATCTTTATCTTCTCTACTTGGCGTTATGTTTCCTGATGGATGATTATGAACGCAGATTAAAGCGGTCGCAAAATACTGCAAGGCTTTTTGGAATAGTTCTCTGATGATAGGATTTGCTTGATTTACTGTACCTTGATCAATATCAACAATATCAATTATTTTATTTTGAGAATCTAATAAAACAGCTTTAAATACCTCAAATTTTAAGTCTCTCATTCTCGGCATTAAAAAATCTACAATATCTTTTGAAGATTTGACCTTGATCTTCTTTTCTTTTAATTCATCTTCCCTAAATCTTCTTCCAATTTCAATAGCTGCTTTTATCTGGGCTATTTTGGCGGGGCCCAATCCTTTAAATTCTTTCCACTGGGCCAAATCTGTATGCGATAAATTACGAAAGGTTTTGAATTTTTGTAATACTTTTCTTGCTAAATCTATAGCACTTTGACCTTTTGTTCCCGTTCGCAGTAAAATAGCCAGTAACTCAGTATTACTAAGAGTATGTTCGCCATTTCTTAGTAATTTTTCTCTCGGCCTATCTTCCTTTGGCCAATTGTTTATTGCCTTTTCATAAACCTTCTTTTGTTTTGTTTCTTTCTTCAATATTATATTCCCTCAGCATCTTTCTTTAGTTTGCTATCTATCTCATCTAACCGGCGCATAAATAAAAGATACGATATCTGCTCCATTGCGGTTAATGGATTGGCAATGCCACCGCTCCAGAAGTTATCCCAAAGCCGGTTTATTAATAATTTCATTTTAGGTGTTAACATATAAATATCTCCTATATACAGCAAAACGCATGTAAATTTTTCATAACTCTTTTATTTCCAACCACTTAATTTTTACGTGCATTGCGCCGTGTACGTAAAGAGTTTGCTGTAAATGAAAATAATCCTGCCATTGTGAAAATTAGGGACACATCCTATTTTCACTCTTCCAAAAAATACCCTGCTGGTTTTTTGAGAACATTGGTGATTTTAACTCAAGTTTTTATGGATGGTGAAGTTGCTCCTGTTTTATAGCGCGAGATACTTTTCTGCTTTGCCTTAATTTTTTGAGCAAGTTGGGTTTGGATTAAATCAAGCTCTACGCGAGCTACTTTAATCTTCTTACTTAACTTCTTTCTGTCCATTTCAGTTCTCCAAAAAAATACTTAACACAATATACTTTTTGAGATATAATTTAGACATATGAAAGGTCATTCACTCATATTCTTTTAAGTAGTAATATATACCTACGTAATCAAGGAACACAACGAGATATCTCGGGTTTAACGGGTAAATTAACTACCAGTTACTTTATTTTGTCATAATTATGTCTATCTCACCTGTTTCTGTTGACTTGTTCCCATGCATCTCAGTTTGTGTTTTCTTTAAAAAAAGTCTCTCAATTATTTTTATTTTATGTCTTGAGAAATACTTTTTTAAAATTTCTAGTGTCAAGTTAAATGTAAATTTTCGTTTATCAGTCCGCACATAGATTGTGCTCTTTTCGGCCATTAAAACAGCACAATTACCAAAGACAGTATCCAAAAGTTTACAGTAATCATCCTTTGAAACAAAGCGCCCTTTATGCTTCTCTTGTTTTGACTTCGGCACCTCAGATCCACCAAGCAACCAAAGACGCAACCATTGATCAGCATAGTAATCCGTTACAGAGCAATATGGGGGCGAAGTAAAAAGAAGAGAAAATTTAATTCCGCTTTTTTGTGCTTTATGTACAATTTTTTCCAATTCAATAGTGCTATCACCGAAAATTACTCTACTATCAAATACCTCCGGTTTACCTTTTTTATAACGCCAATTCAATTTCTTCATTACAAATTCAATAGGATTAATTTCAGGCGGTTTGGTCAATTTGTGTTTTTTCCACCATTCAACTGAATATTTCATCCCCATAGCCTTACTCATTTTCATTTGATTAGATAACCCTTCTCCTAACTTGCCATGTAAATAAACCAAGAGAATAGACATTAATGTAGCGTCAACATCATTCTTTTGCCAATTTAGATGACTGCGGGCTGATAAGAGAAATTTTAAAACTTCATCACTGTAGCACATTCGATAAAACAATGGCATTCTTTCAATTGCGCGCTTGTAGTAATTTTGCTTAGAGTAGATTTCTAACAAGCGATCAGTTACTTCTTCTTTATTTGCAGGATCAAGCTTGACTGTCCCATAAAGCCAGCCAACAGGGTTAATTTCGATGCCCAAACTATGTCTGCCTAAAACACCACCCGCATAAATACTAGAGCATCTACCAGCAAAGGGATCGATAATGAAGTCGCCTTCTTTGGAATATCTCTCAACTACTTCAAAGGCAAAATCAAGAGGAAACATAGCATAATAAGGTCCAAATCTTGCCCAACGGGACTCAGCTATTTTATAACCTTTTACTATGTCTTCTGTTTTTATCATTATTCTTTATAAGATTTAGCTCTAATTTCTCGGGCGATATCATCAAATATCCGCTTGCCAAGATTCAAAGGTATTGCCGCCTCTGCATGGGCGGAAACAAGTGGTGAAACTGAATTAGAATATCGGCTAGAAGCTAATTCATCCAACACATTCATTAAATCCGCTAATCGAGGAAATTGGTTTAGCCTTACCTCTTTTAAATTTTGTTGATGCTCATTGAAAAAGGCAAGAACAGGAACAATTCTATATCCTATCTTTGTTTTATAAAATAGCTTTCTTCCAAAATAGGTATCTTGACCGTATAGCTTATTACTTTCAGAGAAAATAATATTCTCCTTAATGTACCCGTCAGAAAGCAAAAAAGCTGATTGGTTTGGGAAACGATCTGTTGTGCCATCGATTTTTGTATCAAGTTCCTCAAAATGATTATAAAAAATTCCTGATTTTTCTATACCAAAGATTAAAAGGTCTTTTCCTGTTTGTTTTTTTTGAAGTTCATTTATTCGAGCTAGTTCCAATATTATTGATTTATTAATCCAAGACCAAGTACTGAAGCAAGCCAATGGACCGTCAAGTACAAAAACAACTCGATCTAACAAGTTTAACCAATCCTTTTTCTCAAAAGACCTTAAAATATGAACAAGCCAGAGCTTCTCAAACATTTGCATTACTTGACCATACATTTCGCCATTTGTTCCACCCGAGTTCATTAACTCGTGCAAACGCATTGCGTCTGTTGAGTACAATGGTTCACCACTATGCGGACAAACGTATTGCCCTAAATCATAAGTCATTTCTTGATCAACTCCATCAATAGGACTTCTTGGTTTTTCTCTGCCTCCGATGCCTTTATTCTTTTCGAGTTTAATTCTAAAAAGGTGTTCATAGGTTTCCAGTAAAGTTTCACCTTCTTCAAACGCTCTTGTATTTCGAAGTTCCTCAAATAGCATTCTGCGCATTGATGTTTTAGCCGATTTCTCACTATCAATGATGACATTGCAACCAGGAATCACAGTATCAATTGTTGATGCCTTTTCGGTTTCCCTAAACTTTTTAGGATCAATAAATTCTTGTCTGGCAAATTCTCGGACAGATTTTTCAACTATCAAAACAGCAGAAATAGTAATGTAACCAAATTCTGCCCCAGGAAATCCATTTTCAGCTTTCGCCGGCTGATAACTTCCATCAATAGCAATAACGTAATCAGGAATAAAATCACTCTTCATGTCTGCCTTGCTAATGATGTTGTTTTTAAATTCTTCTTGACCACTTTCCTGTTCGTCTTTTTTTCTTATTTTCAGCCTATTTTGAAGTGACTTAACCTTTGTGCTGTCCAAAATTCTACGGAGTGGCTCATAACTGGCAAATTCGTTTTCAAATCCCATATATCCCTCTCTTTATGCGATCACATCAAATTTATCCACTTGTACAGGAATAACAAATGGATTGCTCAATGTTTTTATTCTCAAAAATCCTTTGTCTTGCGCACGCCTTATTGAAAGTTCAAAATCAGCAAAATCGTAATATTTACAAAGTTCCTTTGTCTCATCCGTATTATTAAGATGCGAAATGAACCAATTGGCTGTATTTTTCAAAATGTTCTTCTGAATGCTACTAACTTCCTGAGTAGCATAAACCATCCCAAGACAATACTTCGCCCCCTCTTTTGCAGTTCTGACCCAAACATTTTTCAAATCAAGATCGCTACCACTTGGTAAAAGATTGTGCGCTTCCTCAATATAAATTATAATTTCTGTTGGCGTTTGCCCTTCTCTAAACAGCTTTTGATTTTCTCTAAATATGTGCCACATAACCCGTTCTGCGGTGGCTTGGTTTATTTCAGGCTCACCGCTAGATTGATCAATAATTACTAATTTCCCATTTTTCAGATCATTATAAATATCCTCCGCATAATCAGAGCTTCTAGCAGGAGAATGATTCTCTATTACCTTAGCAATTTGCTTAGGACCATTACCTCTCCAAATCATTTCAAGAATTTTCACGAAATTTTCATCCGCCCAATTATCACCAGAAGAGCTTGGCCTGTCATCAACGTACCACCTTTCAAATGCTTTGTATTCTGCTGTCTTTATATAATCAAATAACGTTGTAAAAGCAGTAGCCAAACTATGCAAGGAAGGGTTTGCTGTTTGAAAAATTCTTGCAGCTGCAGCAAATCTATCGGCATTGTTGAGATCACTTTGGACATTTATCATTCCATTAAACTGTGTGCTTGCATTTTTCGCATTTGGACGCCCATTAATTAATTCATTACTAAAAAGTCCTGTTGTACTGATGGCTAAATTCGTTGGCACAGAAAACTCTGCTTTAGCCAATAATGCCCGATACGCAAGAACCCTTCTATTGTAACGAGTCATTGCGCTCCTGTCCGTTACATCGGGAGCTATAAACTCAACTTGTTGAAAATTCTCGATAAATTTAGATTCACCCTTTTTAAAAGAATTATCAATAATTTCTTTACCTATTTGCAAATTTTCCTCTAAGTAGAAATTAATAAGCATTAGGTTTCGTTCAGGATCGTTAGGATGAGATGTTATACCATAAGTAACAACTTCATCTGATTTATTTTTCTCTCCACTAATGTTCCAAATATTCTTTAAGGCATTAGGATTATTCGTTCCATCGGCATCCTGAACATTCTCATTAGCATACTCCCCGTTTGGGTCGAAAATGATTTGGCCGATTCTTAATGCCTTATCTTTTGATTTAGGAGGATACCGCAATTCATAAACAGATTTTGCAATAATTTTAGTCGTATTTGATTTTCCTGTTCTAGTCATTCCAAACAATGCGGACTTTTGTGAAAGCAAATCTGCAGGATATATATAGACTGGAACATCATCTATATTTTGAAATTTCCTATTAGTTGATGCATACCGGATAAAACCAAGTTTCACACTCTCAGAGGTCCTATATTTTTCGAGATGTTCTTGTCTATTACTAGGGTCTGTATAATTTACAATTAACTCCAGCGCTTTGGCATTTGGCTTATAAACTTTCAATCCTCTATTCGGATAGAAATTAGAGATATCACTCCCAAACTTTAAATATAACTGCGCATTTTTTTCTTCAGTCATTGCATCTAGATAAAATGTACCAATAATTCTACATTGTACTCCTGCATAACCTAAATAAACACGTGTTTTCGCATCCATTATTCCTTCGCCATCCCAGTGCCTATCGGTTTCCCCGCTAACTCGCTGAGCCGTTTCAACCCTTATTCTTTCCGCTTCGGAACTATTTGGCAATTGTGCTGCATCAATTACTCTGAGTAAAATGAATGAAGAATCCTCTACCTTGAAGTCAATATCAGAATTATCTGGATCAACTCGTGTAGCGATAAGAAAACTTAAGCTTGGAATTCCTCCTACTTTTTTTCGTTCATTATCATGTATTTGCACTTTAGCACTCTGATAATTTATAGAGTAAAGATCCCCCACAATTTGGTCCTTTTGGATTAATTTTTTAAACCATGTCTGAGTATCTTTTATTTGCATGTTTCTAAGCTCTTGATTTAATTTTTTTTCTATTGTCATAGGTTTACCCTACCCTCTCCTTAAATGATTCCTTCACTTATATACAATTTTCCAAACGATGCAATAGGTTACTTATTAGAAATAATCTCCCTAGCGCCTCGTGATGTGAGATTTGTTTCTCATCACCATGACTTAACGTATTGCGCCACCATTGCATAACACCCATAGAAATATACATAAATCCTTCTTGTTCATTTTTCTCTGATTCAGTAGACAACGCATTCAACTTGATAGTTTGTCCTCTTAATGAAAAAGCCTTTCCCATCAAGTTTTTTCCTATAATTTTCAAAGATGATTTTCTCTGCACATATACTTCATATTTTTCTAGCGCCTTACGAACTGATTCATTTATATGACCATCTAGAAATAATTTTTGACATTCCGGCATTAAAATGGGATGCAATTTAATTTTTTTTAATATCTCTTGAATATCATAAGGTGGCGGAACAACCTTAGGTCTTTCTTTGGGAAATCTTAATCCTCTTATTTCTTTTTTAAGATCAACTCCTATTTTAAATAATTGCTCGCTTAAAACAGTTGCTTCTTCAAGAAGTATGGGATTACCTTGCTCATATCTTCGTTCAATAGCCTTAGGGAAAATTTCTCGAACTATTTTTTTCATCATTCTGGGATGTCTTTTGTGTACATCTCGAATAAAAAATGAGAATGTTTCTTTTTTGTTATGATGTTTTGCTGGAAAGCATTTCGTTAAATTAAATCTTTTTGCGATATTCTGTAGATTGAAATTACCCCTACCGGAATAAGGAACCAATTCTCCCAGCATTTTAGCTAAAATTCTCATATTTTGTATATCTACAGCCGTAAGTCGCTTAGATGCTTTTTTTGTTTTCGCGTTCTTGCTTTTTGCTCTCTTTTTCTCTACTTTCGTTTTCATATTACTCTATCCTTAACTACATGTGTTAAATTTACATACCACAATTATAATATCACTTCTAAACATAGAAAAATAGGATCAGCGACCGTTTTTCTCATTTATCCTACTTTCTTTTTGTTCGAGGTTTCGCCTCGAACATAGTATATAGTAAAAGGGGATAGTCTGAGCTAACCCGGGTTAGCTCAGACACCTTTTATTTATACTTTTCTCCTCTATAAGTTTTCTCCGCGCATATTCTTATATCTAATATCCAGACAATTTTCTGCTTATCATCTACATTATACAAAACCCGATAATCCCCAATTCTTAATCTGTAAAAATCGGGGCGCACTGGACTTGCCCACACAATACCTATTTCTCTTTCTTCCCACTTCCCCCATAATTTTACTTTTTGAACTTGCGCAATGTCACTGCTTCAACCCTCTATTGCTACACATCCAAAAAATCTTCCCACAATTAATACAAATTTTATTCCACCTTATTCCGGTCAAATAGTTTATTAAAATGCGCAAAAACCGTATCTAGATCAAACTTCTCATCAGCTCTGATCATTGGCGTAAGATCGCTTTCGCTGATTCTTTTTAGTTCCTCGATTGCCTGGTCGGACAAGCCTAAATTATGAGAATAATCTCCTTTGTATCCATCAAGTTTCAATTTTTTATTAACCAATTTTAGTAAATCCGGCCGCGCGAAATCAAATCCTATTTTAATAAAGTGCCCCAAATCGTAATAATCTCTAATCGCGGGTGTCAAACGGGATATGGAGGCTTTCAGTTTTTCCGCCACGGCTTCTTCCAACGACAGTGCTAATATACTCCCCTGCGCGAACAAATCCTCTCCGCTGAACGGGTCTTGATAGAAATGTTTAACCCGTACGGTTACAGGAGGCAAAAAAGAAGGCTGGCGCAATGATATTTCAAATTTTATACCCTCCTCGCGATTCATAATAATTGACTGAAATTGAAGAGTAAAAAGATACTGCGTTGAATTATTAAATCCCTCCCCTTGGGGATTTTCACTCGTAAGCCCCAAAAAAGATAAAAAAGAAGGCATCTTCTTTCTGATTGATGTTATGGCATATGATCTCTTGGCGCGCGCGGAAACATCAGCATCGCTTCTATATGAAAAATCCAGATCTTCACTTAATCGATGATAATCCAAATAAGCTTTATTTAATAATGTCCCGCCCTTAAAAATTATATCACGGCTTAAATGTTCATTAACCGCGTTAAGGATTCTGGTCAAATGATAATCCTTCTCTATAATCGCGGGGCGAAATCCCTGCTTATCAGCTATAAAATTGATAATATCCTTTAGTTTATTCTTGTCCATTGATGATAACTTTCCAGCATTGATTCACTTTCCCTTTTCGGGACTTAACAAACGGATTAAAATTAATATATGTGTTTTTTGCGCCGATAGATTTTTTCAGTTCAGCTAAGTCTTTTTGGGGCACACCGGCCCTCTCAAGCATAAGCCCCGCCCGCTTACGAACTGCCGCTACAGGAAATTTTATTAAATAGCGGATAAATTTTTGAATATCTATCTTGCCGATTTGCCCGTTAATAACCGCCTGAACATTCTCCCATGACCCCATTGGTTTAAATATAAAATCTACAAGTGTGCGTTCTTTGTCACTAATACAGATGTCTTCTTCATCAATTCTTATTTTTTTTATTCCGTACATTTTTCGAGGAGATATTTTAACAGCTATATACTTAATATTTTTGATGTTTCGTTTCCATTCTTTCATTGTGTTTAAGACAGTAACCGATTGTGGAATTTGCTCCGTAAATCCCCAGTAGTTATACATCGAAACATACCCAATATAATAAGGGACTTCATCCATCCATAAGGCTGCGACAACGTACTCATTCGGCATCCAAAGCTGATTAGGGGCCTTTAAAGGCACTAATAGATACCGGCCTCTTCTTAGCTGGATAAGCCGGTTTCTTTTAGCAAGCGCGCCAAGCATGCTGGCCGCTTTTCGGTAGCTCCCCAACACTTTAACCGCGTATTTAGTCGTAATCACCTTCTGCTTCTCAAATTCTGATCGGGACAGCAAATACACCGCATCTTTTGAAAGCTCAGAATAGCCCTTCGCGTTCATTGTTTTATTTCCTTTTATTTCCAGTTCAAATGGAATTACTATGAATGGATACAATATACCACTTCACTCATCCCTTGTCAATTAAAATAAATTTGTTACGGAAATCATAGGAAAGTAATAAGAAATCGGAGGAATCCGGGGACCCTTCAAAAGGAAAATAAAAAGGGAATTGACCCCATTTCATTATTTTACAACACTTTTATGTCCAGTGATTTAGCAACTATCTTCTGCAAATCTACTATCCCGGTATTCTTTTTTGAGCTGACCCAGGAGATATCACAAACATCAACGACAAGTTCCGCAACAACATCCTTTTTTCTCTGCTCAAACCTTGAAGACTTAACCTTGTCAATCTTGTTTACAACAATACTAAAGGGGAGTGAGTGATGTCTAAGCCAACCAATCATTATAATATCCAGCTTTGTCGGACCTGCAACAGCATCGACTATAAAAAATATCATGTGCAGCTTCTCTCTACTACTCAGATATCCTTCTATTGTCGGACCTAAACGTTCCCTTTCGTGTCTTGACCCAACAATGTATCCATAACCGGGGAGGTCAACTATCCAACGGCCGCGTTTGACTTCGTAAACATTAATAGTCCTTGTCTTTCCCGGAACCTGCGAGACATATGCCATTTTCTTTTTTTGACATAGAGCGTTAATGAGAGAACTTTTTCCTACATTAGACCGTCCGATAAAAGATATTTCCGCCTCACTCTCTCCGAGAGTCAGAGCATCAAATTCGGTCTTTAAGTATTTGGTATCACATAATATCTTCTGAGTTGTATTCATAGATTTTTTTAAAATAGGTTGGCAAATCGGCTATTGTACCGATAAATGCGTTGGTCAAATATAATATCGCTGTGAGTCACCGGCCGTTTAAGTTTTATGCCGTCCATGCAGGTGCACCTGCTAAGCGCGACATACAATTGGCCGTGAGTAAATGCGCCATGCCCCATGTCGATAATAACCTTGTCGAATGTCTGGCCTTGGCTCTTGTGAATAGTTATGGCCCAAGCCAACTTTATGGGATATTGCGCAAAATCCCCCACAACCTCAGTTTCTATCTTATCCTCATCCTCATTATAACTATATTTGATCTTTTGCCACTTCACAGCAGAGACATCATATGAAAGCCCGTTGATATCCACGACTATCGAATCTTTCGATAAAGCGATAACTTTGGCAAGCGTACCGTTTACCCATCTTTTGTCAGGATCATTTTTTAACAATATTACCTGCGCGCCCTTTTTGAGTTTTAAGGATGCGTTTGTAGGATATGTTGACTCGTCAAACTTCCCAAATACCTTAGCCTCATACGTCATCTCTTTGCCGGAAAGTTTTGATAAACGATCTTGGTTTATTGTATTTGCCAAGATGTTAGTCGTTGTCAGGATCACCGTCGTATCTTTTTTAGAAGCTGTGGCATCTTTACAGACCCTCTTATTTAATGTATCCAGATCCTCTTCAACATGCTCTTTATTCCTGACCCTGTTTAAGAGCTCCATAAATGAAGTATCTTTTTGTCTATATATAGTCGACAGTTCGACAGCTCGGATATGACAATCGTCAAACACTTTAGCGCTGAAAAAATAAGGACTCGAATATCGTTCTTCCAGAAGCTGCCTTGCTTCATTCTCTACCACAGGAGATAGCTGGAAAAGATCTCCAAAAAATACCATTTGGATTCCACCAAACGGCACCTTCATTTTACCGCGGTTTAATCGTAATGCATAGTCGATCCCATCCATAAGATCTGATCGAACCATCGACACCTCATCTATTATTACCATATCGAGATTCTTTAGCAGGCTCTTATCTCTAAGGCGCTTTATAGCATCCTTTTGAATAATCTTTGGAGGAAGTCTAAAAAAGGAATGAACAGTCTGGCCACCTACATTAATGGCCGCGACACCAGTAGGGGCTAACACTATTATCTTTTTACCGGTATTGGCCTTAAAATATTTTAGAAGGGTCGATTTACCGGTACCCGCTTTACCTGTGATAAAAAGGCATTCCTTGGTATACTCCATAAGATCAAATGTTGATTTGAATTCATCGTTTATATCAAGATACGCTGGGAGATAATCTTTCGTTATTGTTTTATCAGCATAGAGTTTCATAGTGTGCCTTTGGCTTGGGTCCTTTTTTTGCGTAATATGCCCAGCAGCGCAAAATATATATTTCTGCATATCCACGCATCAGTAGCCGCATACACTATTTGTGCAGGTGCAAGCTTCGGCGCATCCCAACGGGAGCACTGCATCTGTTTAGATATCCTGAAACCTAATAATAGGGCAGCCAGGCCGCGCAGCCCCGCGTTTTTTATTCCCGCTTTGGCCGTCAAGCCTGCTAGGTCGATAAACCCTGAGGGCTCAAGAGGAAATAAATTATTCAGTTTCTCTATATCATCGCTTACTGCAACACCCACTCTTAGCACCTTCTTATCAGCCAAAATATTGATAAGCGGTTCGTAAGAATTGATATGTCTTAGCTGGAATATATATACCCCGTCACTCGCGGCAAGCTGGATAAGTGAAGGCGGATAAGATTCGCCTTTCTTAAAAACGGGTCTCGTCTCTGTATCAAAACCCAGGATTTTCTCACCACCGAGAACTTGCACGGCCGCGCTCATCTTCGCGTCCGAATCTATCACATGAATAGAACCAGTATAAGATTTAAGCGGCAGAACATTTATTTCATCTTTTGATATTGCATTTCTGTGAAAATCTATTTTTTTCATTTTCCTTCTCGCGAAATATGGGGACAGGGCGTATCGTTCAGGGGCCCGGCCCCAATTTCTCTACAGTACAAGTTCTCTACTTTTTTTCTGGCCCATGGGGTTCTCCTCAGAAAAATCAGGCTGGACTTGATGCTAGGATCCTTTGTAAAGCAGCCTATCTTGATTCTTTTAGACATCTCTTCCCACCCACATTTTTCAACCAGGTGCGTGAGAATCATCTTCAAAGTAACGCCATGAAGCGGGTCTTTATGTTTATTATCAATCATTGTATGCCTTTTCAAGGAAACTTATATGGAAGGTTCAACTGAGGGGACAGTTTCCCTAACAATTTTCAAAACGCCTGTATTTTTCTTTGGTATTCCGGGGACAGACACCTTTACCTCTTCTTTTCTATCCTCTATAAGTTTTCTCCGCGCGTAATCTTATATCTAATATCCAGACGATCTTCTGCTTATCATCTACGTTATACAAAACCCGATAATCCCCAATTTTTAATCTGTATTCCGCTAAATGATAAGAAACAGGTATTGGTGGTTTGATTTCCGTAAACCCTTTCTTGTGGCTTTGGCTATCGGAAGCCAAACCATCGCCTTCTGGCTTATGAAATGGCCTAGGATTGCCCCTGAGAGCGCCTACTTCATCTACTATTTTTTTCCTCTGATTTTTATGATGGATCCTTTTTTGCAGAAATTCGTCAAAATATCTTTTCAGCCTTGGTGTTGGGTATCTAATATCGTAGTTCATTTTTTTACCGCTTGACCCACTGAATGATATTTTTTATAAGTTCCTGAAAAAGAAGCGCCTTTGGAACCTCGTTTAATTGCCTCTATACCTTCATGGATATTTCTCATAGTATTCGGATCTGAAACTTCATCGAAGAATTCCAGCAATTCAACCATCTTCGCGTAAGGCACAATTACCCTTACCGGCTTCCCTCTTTCGGTTACCACTATGGCCGGTTTTTTGTCTTTCATAAATCCACACAAGTGATCTCTTAATTCTCTTACCCCTACATGCTCCGCTTTTATTAAATCAATTACCGCGCTCATGATGACCTCCTTTTTATTATGTGGCAACAAATGTCGCCACACTTAAAGTGCATACCATACTTTTAGAGTTGTCAAGTAATGAAAATTAGGGCCATATTCTATCTTCACTCATCCAAAAAATGCCCTGCTGATTTTTTGAGCACCTTTGCGATTTTTACTAAAGTTTTTATGGATGGTGAAGTTGCTCCTGTTTCATAGCGGGAGATACTTTTCTGCTTTGCTTTGATTTTTTGAGCAAGTTGGGTTTGGGTTAAGTCGAGCTCTACGCGGGCTAACTTGATCTTTTTACCTAATTTTTTTCTGTCCACGAGTTACCTTTTTTTGAATTTAGCTATTTTGTACTAATATTTTTACCGCTTCTTCTTGTTTTTTACTCGGAACATATAATCTATACTGATCAACCGCGGTTCTTATGGGCATACCCCAGGTAAATCTTAACGGTTCTATGACACATGGGATGTCCTTGGTTTCAAGAAATCCCTTTTTAATTTCTGCTTCGATTTCATCAAGCGCGACGTAAGCAACGCCCCACTCGCCTTTATCAGACTCCTTCATCGCGAAATAAGACTCTATCTGGCATTTTAAATCATAAAATATTCCTACTATTACTACAAGAGTTGCATAGCTAATAAAAGTAATAGTTAGATATGAAACGCTGCACACAGTCTTACTATATATACTCGGCAATATGCCTACAGCTATCAAAAATAATGCTGTTACTATTGTATTTCTATTCATCTTAGAATTTAAATATTCTGCTGTCTCCCTGCCCAATGCCACATTTTCAATCTGACAGCCATGCTTTTTCATTTTATCGCTTATTTCTCGCGGCCTAAAAAGTACCGCTATTAAGAAATATGCGAAAAATAAAATCGAGATAGAATACAATATCGTATACAACCATCCACCATGTGAGATTAGTGTGGCAAATTTATTTAACCAAGGGCAGAAAGCCGCTATCGTTACCGGAAAAAAAATTACTACCTGCGCGAATCCTATAGGAGCTTTACCTGTCCAGCTAAAACGCAATGTGATCGAATTTTTTATATTTGAATTATTGTAAATAATAGGTACTTTTTGGGTTGATGTTGACATCAGCCACGTAACCGCTATGGAAGCGATAAATGTTACTAACAAAAAGAATAACTGACCACCGGCTAAATCACGTTGAACAAATTGGCCAATTATAATAAGAAATTTTGGAACTATTCCAAACAGTACTAAAATGGCTACACCATTTCCAATACCATGATCATTTATCAATCTAGCTAACCATAATAGCAAGAAGACCCCTGCCGTTAAGGAAAAAACCGTTATAATTCTAAAACCCCATCCCGGCGAAATAACCATACTAAGGCCGCCAAAGTTAGCTGACTCTAACCATTGACTAATAAAATAGCCTTGCACGAGACTCAACGCGATAGTCAAATAATAGGTACTCTTGACAATCTTCTCTCTACCTTTTTGCCCTCCCATGGCATAACATCTTTTAAAGAACGGAATAACAGCGCCTAATATCATAATTAGTATACAAGAAGAGAAATACGGCATAAGGCCCAAAGCGCAAATTGATACTCTTCGCAGTTCCCCGGCATTAAAAATGTTTATTCTCGCAATATTGTCAGAATTATTAAACGACGCGCGCAGAGCTTCAATATCAATGCCCGGGATTGGCATAAATGTCAATAATTTATAGACAATCACTATACCTAACGTAAATAATATCCTTTTTATCATCTTTTTATCATGTAGTATCTTTGATAAAATAGACGGAACATCAGACTCTCTTCTTACACTAACGCCTTCCGTTTTTTTGTCCACAAACCTTCTCCTTTTCCTTTAAAATGGAGAAAAAAGCACTTACCTCAATATACCTCTGAAGAGTAATATATACCTATTATGCAATAAACACAAGAGCTTTTTAACTACGGGTCGCGTGATTACTGCTGAAAATAAGATAAGCTCCAAAACAAAAAATCAACCGTCAAACCTAAAAGGATTTATGGCGTTTTAAGCTCTATAGCCTCTTCATCTTTAATAATCTCTACATTCTCAAATAAATCTGAATATCTTTCCGATTCAAACGTATGTATCGGAATTAACTTCCGGGGATTTAACGCCTTAGCGAACGCCTGCAAATCTTCTATTGTCGCGTGTCCGCTTGTATGTACGTGCTCTATTATCAGTCCTTTTTTCTCACAATACCGGCTAAAACCATCAGTCAGATATCC
>JAGLLT010000041.1 GCA_023140385.1 Candidatus Omnitrophota bacterium | reverse complement strand
TTCGCACTTGTGATTACAATTTACAAGACTTGACCCCTTTTCTGCGCTTTTAGTTGACCCCTTTTCTGCGCTTTTTAATCAATGGATCTATTATCCATAAATTACCATCCGTATCGGAGCAAACTAAGTATTGCTTATTAACAAATGGTGTTTCATGAAGTCTTGGCTTATCTAATATTTTGATTATTTCTCCTGTCGTTATATCCCTAAAAGTTATTCTACAACCTCTACTTCTCATAATCAGTAAATTCTCATTATATATTTTTATCTCTGAGTCTGCTTCATCTTTAATTTCCCAAATTATTTCGCCGTTATCTAAAGAGAGTGCGACAATAAAATTATCTGAACATACAAATAATTCATTACTATAAATTAAAGGAGCGGCGTTGCTCCAATTCCAAATTTTACCTATTTTAGTTCTCCATTTTAATTTAAAGGTTTTAGAATCAGATGCATTAAGATACGCATATCCAGTTTTATTTTCCCGTGTAAAAAAATATACATTCTTCTTATTAACTGCAATTCCGCCTGGCGAAAAACCTATCTCTTCTCTTGCCAAAATCTTACCATCAAAAGAAATAGCTAAGAGTTCTTCTGATGAGGTAAGAACAATTAACGATTCATCATTAGAACAAAACGCATCGGTTTTAGGATTAATATTTAGCTTCCAATTTAAATTTCCGGTGTTTTTATCCACACAGTAAAAATTCTCATGGTCGCTAAAATAAACATTTTTATTCTTAACTATAACTTTATTGTCATATGCGTACATAGGATTATCTTTAATTTGACAAATCCAGACTAATTCACGCGTAGCCTCGGTAATACAATAAACATATTTATTACCACTGACAAAATATATCTTGCCGCCTTCCGCAAGCGGTATAGAACTAACCCATTTCTTACAAGGAAAAGTCCAAAGTATTTTATTTTCTTTTAAGGAAAATGCTGCAAGCTTATATTTTTTACTCAAGTTCTTATGGTAACACCCAATATATAATATCTGCTTGGCTTCGTTTATTTTTATCTTTGAATTGTAACTACCCGTACTTTCCTTTATTGGCACTTTAAAGTTATCTGATATTAGTTCCTGAGAAAGTAAGTCGTTTAGTTTGCTTCTGGCTAATTCACGAACACCTCTATCAGAATCAAGATAGAAATCTCTCAGCTTATCCATAAAGTTCATCTGATATAAAATATGCACAGTACCTACACGCATTTCCTTTTCTGGGGATTTTGCGGTTTTTCTTAACGCTTTTACTATAATAGGCTTCTTAAATAGGGAATTTAATAAAAAACACGCATTTTCTACGGAATAAGGAAAAGTGCCGCTTGCTGCTTTAATGAGAAACGTTATTGTTTTATTATCGTTCTCCTCATCCAATTCATATCCCCGCAGGACAAAACCGTCCCATAGCCATTTTTTTCTATCAGTATTTTTATATTTCTTCCACCACTCTGCCCAATCTTTATATTTATAACCAAAATCAAAGTTTGTTATTTTATAAAGGGCTTCTCTGCAATGAGCCCATGTGCATACAACCGAATCACCTTTATTAGAGTTTGGCCCCCATTTTAAAGCACCAATAAGATATGGAACAGATGTTTCATCGCCAACTCTCATAAGGGTTATAAAAGCATCATGAAGATTGCCAAGAGGAGATTGTATAGTTCTATGGGCTGTTATTCTTTGTTCGTTAGGATTAGCTGAATGCAACCAATTTATATCCATGAATTTACGATGTGTGTCATAAATATATATTTTTCCAAATAGTATAAGTATTAATATTGGTAATAAGAAAAAAATTAATGTTTTTTTTCTTTTTGATAACATAGTTTTAAAAAGTTTCGTCTGTTAATTTAAAATAAAAGCGGAGTGCCCTCTCTCACCTAAAACCAACTAATTCACCGGTCTCAACATCAATATGAAATCCTACGGGAAATGAGGCGTCTCCTTCTCTTGGTTCAATCTCTTCTGCTCTAAAGCTTACCGCCCAAAGAAGACGGCCAACCGGTTGGGGACAAAAGGTGATTTTACCATCAATGCAGCTTCTTGTCGTAATTACCATATCAGCCGAGACAAATTTGCCAATTTTATAACCTCTGAAACGGTTATAGTAACGGAAACTTTTATTATTTATCAGCTCAGCGCCTAATTTTCTGGCTAATTTGATGGCTTCTTCCTTAGAAGAGATATTGATTTTCTTTGGGGAGATATATTTAAAGGGAGTAGGAAAACTGTAACGTATTATTCCATATCTTTCATTTATACATACACTAATAGCATCTGCCCATGTTTTATAGCCGTCAATTTTTTTTCTCCACATGATGCTCCAATATCCATCGTAATCCAATTTACTATTAAGAGAAAAAGTAATAGCGAAATGAGCATTATCAAAAAAGTATCCTTCAGGAATTGAGCCGTTATTCATAATTTTTGCATACTCTTCTGCTTCTTTAATAATTTCCTGTTTATCTCTATTCGGCTGTTCTCCTTTTTTATAGAGGATGTTATCTTTGTTTATTTTTTCATTTAATATTTTGCTGTAAAAATGTAAAATTTGTCCTGTAGTTGGATCTAATTCCATCCTGTATTTTGAATTTATGCTTTTACCAATAATAGCAACTCTTTTATTGTATCTATTTTCATCGATTTTATAGACAACTTTTAAGTCAGCATCAAAATCTTCTTCTTTTAAACCTTCATACATCTGAGGAAGGTTTAAGTCTTTGAGCCTTTGATGATAAATAGCAAGTAGTTGTTCTTCGGATAGTTCCTTTTCAGAGGAAAAAACAGAAGAGGCTTGAGAGGTTAAAATAAGTACAGTAATGAATATAAAGAGGTACTTTTTCATTCTTCTTGTGGATGGTTCAGGTTAATATCGATATCTTTATTAGGTCCACCAAGGCACTGAAGTTTATAGTCATCTACTATACAACCTATACTTTTACCTGCCTCATTTGTATCAAATGTTGCTTCCATTGTCTTTTTGTCAACACACTGCTTAAAGAATTCCCCAGCCGCCCATTCACCGGCATATTCACCTATATCTCTAGTCCAGCCAATATAGCAGTCGGTTCTAAAAGCAGATATAAAAGCATCTGTATTACTGCCCGGGGTTGGATCTGCGGACCAGCAGGAATCTAAAAAGACTAATTTGTATTCATTATCTCCTATGGCACTTACGACATCATTAGGTAAAATGCTGATACGAGTTGAAGAAGTACCGGTTTTTCTAAGGACAAGGTGCTTAAAAGAAAGAGGAGTTCGTGTTCCATCATCCGCTAAATCACTTCGTCTTCCATGGCAGAAGGTAAACCACACTGAATGCTTGGGTACATTTTCTAAGAATTGCTTCTTGGTAAGGGCAGCATAGATACCATCTTCATTAATTGGGAGGGCAAAATAACCAAGGTCATCTCTTAAAACCTTAGCCGCCTTTTTGGCAGCCTTTACTACACCTTCCGGATAAAATTGTCCGGTAAAGGCAGGAGCTTTTGTTTTAGTATTATTTTCAATATCTTCCTTACCTTCAATTACAGCCTCGAAATTTCCATCATTAATAGCCTGCAAGCTATGAATACCTTCATAAGAAGCAGTTTCGCCTTCATGGACAAGGATAATTCCTTCTGTAGCATAAGAACCGTCTTCTTGTTGGTTTAAACTAAGAGTCTTTGATTCAATGTCCGTGGTTAAGATTATAGATAGCTCTTCTAACGCTTCTGAAGAAATATCAGATAAGCCTGTTAATCTTACCTTGAATACACCTTCTCCTGTCATTGATGGATCTATTGGCTCAACATCAACAGCCTTTCCTAACGGCATAGTATCATAAATATATTCATCAGCATAAAGTCTATTAAGAGCAAGCTTCGGATTGGACAGTTCGAGAGTATTATCGTTGGGGATGTTGATATTGAGTATATCAGGCAAGAAGTCAATGTGATTGTTGAGTACAACTGAAAGTGAACCGTCCTCATTAGTGAATGTCTTGGAGTCTGTGTTTGTTTCAGTAAGGGTTACTTCTGTTGCCATAAGGCCTCTTGTGTATTGTAGGGATAAGGCGTCTTCTATATCAGGAGATAGCTCCTGCTCAAAGGTTACAGTTACAAAGCTCTTTATATCAGTAAAGTTAAGAGAGTCGGAGGCTGACTCTTTCAGGTTAAAGATTTTGTTGTTTATGTTATCAGTTAATGAAGTAAGCAAACAGGTTATTTCATCGGCTGATTGGGTGGAGGTTTCAGATAGAGGGTCAAGCTGGACTGTCAGGTTATTAACCGCGTCAGTGAAAAGGCCGGAGTTGGAAGCGGTTTCAGTTAAGTCATAAGTTGTGCTTTGCTGACTGCCTATGGTTAAAACAGCCTGGACTGTGTTAATTTGAGTATTGGACAACTCCTGATTAAACTTTAAGTTTAGATAAGGCATATTAATCAACTCTAAAGGAAGCCCCCTCCCCTTTCCATCATCGGGTACGAATATGGGTAAATTCTCAACTGAAACAAAATTACCACTATTATAAGGAACCTCGCGGACGCTTTCAAGTCTTAAGACATTAATGTTCTCAAAAACAAAGCTGTCATAGGTAGCCTCGTAGTCATCTGCCCACTTATAATGATAGGTAGGCTTGGTTACATAAAGTTCCATATCGGTATCAGGTTCATAGTCGGTTAAAATAACGTAGCAGGCATTATTAAGGGCGTTAAAAGGCGGAGAGCCAGTTGGCGGCCAAAAAGGATAAAACTGACCGACTAACTCACCATATA
>JAGLLT010000040.1 GCA_023140385.1 Candidatus Omnitrophota bacterium | reverse complement strand
GCAGGTGACCAGGGAATGATGTTTGGTTATGCCGCGAATGAGACTAAAGAGCTGATGCCGCTGCCTATTATGCTGGCTCATAAGTTAACGCGGCAGTTAAGTAAGATACGCAAAGAAAAGAAGGTCGGTTATTTAAGACCTGACGGTAAATCCCAGGTAACAGTTGAATATTTAAACGGAAAGCCCAAAAGGATTGAGGCGGTAGTGTTAAGCGCTCATCACTGCCCCAGAACAAAGATAGAAGATATTAGAAAAGACCTGAAGGCTCTGGTAATAGATAAAATAATCCCGGCGGATTTAAGGGACGACAAGACAAAGATATTTATTAATCCTACCGGCAGATTTGCCGTTGGCGGGCCATTGGCCGATACAGGTGTTACCGGAAGAAAGATTATCGTTGATACCTACGGTGGTGTGGGAAGTCATGGCGGCGGCGCTTTCTCCGGCAAAGATCCCAGCAAGGTAGACAGGTCCGCGTCGTACTACGCCAGATATATAGCAAAAAACGTGGTAGCGGCCGGACTGTGTGAAAAGTGTGAGATTCAGCTGGCTTACGCCATAGGGGTCGTCCAGCCCGTATCACTGATGATTAACACCTTTGGCACCGGTAAAATTTCTGACAGCCAGATAAAAAAGCTTGTCTGGAATAATTTTGATATGTCACCTGGCGGAATAATTGAAGAGCTTCACCTGAGGCGCCCAATATACAAGAAAACGGCGGCCTATGGCCATTTTGGCAGAGAAGAAGAAGGGTTTAGCTGGGAAGAAACTGACAAAGCCGCAGCTTTAAAAAAACAAGCGTAATTAACGAAAGGGAATAGATATGAAGTATGATATTAAAGATTTAAAACTGGCGAAAGAAGGCAAATTAAGAATTGAATGGGCCGAAGAGCGTATGCCTGTACTAAGATTAATCAGAGAAAGATTTAAAAAGGAAAAGCCTCTTAAGGGAACCGTGATAGCTTGCTGTTTGCATGTAACAACCGAGACTGCCAACCTGGCTATTACACTGAAGGCCGGCGGCGCGGATGTGCGGCTGTGCGCTTCAAACCCCTTAAGCACTCAGGATTCAGTAACAGCTTCTTTGGTAAAAGACTATAAAATTCCGACCTTCGCGGTTAACGGTGAGGATAACAAGCGCTATTACTCTCATATAAACGCGGTTCTTGACGCGAAGCCCAACATCACAATGGATGACGGGGCTGATTTGGTTTCGATGATTCACAAAAAAAGACAGAATCTGGCGGAATACATTCTGGCCGGCACGGAAGAGACAACAACGGGAGTTATCCGGCTAAGAAGCCTGGAGAAAAAGGGCCTTTTGCTTTTTCCCGTTTTTGCTATTAATGACGCTCAGACAAAACATTTTTTTGACAACAGGTATGGAACGGGGCAGTCAACTATTGACGGTATCCTAAGAGCGACAAACGTGCTGCTTTCCGGATGTAAGTTTGTGGTTTGCGGCTATGGCTGGTGCGGCAGGGGTGTCGCGATGAGAGCCAGCGGCATGGGGGCAAATGTAATAGTTTGCGAGGTAGACCCTCTAAAAGCGTTAGAAGCCGTAATGGATGGCTATCGGGTAATGCCCATAGATTGCGCGGCCAAAGAGGGCGATGTTTTCCTTTCAACTACCGGAGATATAAATGTTATTGATACAAAGCATTTCATTAAAATGAAAGATGGCGCTATAGTAGCTAATTCAGGCCATTTTGACGTTGAGATAAATGTCAAAGGCCTTAAAAAAATGAGTAAGAAAACAAGAAAAATGAAGCAATTTGTTAATGAATACACGCTTAAAAACGGCCGGCGCGTAAATGTTCTGGGAGACGGCCGGCTTATTAACCTGGCCGCGGCTGAAGGCCATCCGGCCAGTGTTATGGATATGAGTTTTGCAAACCAAGCCCTGACTTCGGAGTTTATTAAGAAAAACGCGGGCCGTTTGAAAAAACAGGTCTATAAAGTGCCACTTAATATCGACGAGAAGGTTGCCCGCCTAAAATTAAAGGCTATGGGTGTCCAAATAGATACATTAACACAAGAGCAAAAAGAGTATTTAGCCTCCTGGCAGTTAGGAACGTAAATAAACAATAAATCCTAAACGCAAAATACTAAATACTAAACAATGCCAAATGTCCAAAATGCAAAATTCAAAACAATGTTTAGAAATTAAAATTTAGAAATTAGAATTTATTTAGAATTTAGGATTTAGATAGGATTGTGGATGATAAAACAATGAGAAAGATAAAGAGAATCGGAGTTATTACCAGCGGCGGTGACTGTTCAGGAATGAATGCCGCCCTGAGAAGCGTCGTCAGATGCGCCCTTTATCATAATGTGGAGACAATTGGATTTTATCGCGCCTACAAAGGGCTGGTAAGAAATGAGTCTGTCAGGTTAGGCAGGCGTTCTGTCAGCAATATTGTAGGACGGGGCGGCACTATCTTAAAGACGGATAGATTTCCGGAATTTAAGGAAAAGAGCTGGCAGAAAAAGGCCGTAAGTGTCATACATAAAAACAAAATTGACGGTATGATTGTTATCGGAGGAGATGGTTCTTTTAGGGCGGCTCATAAGCTAAGTTCTGTCTGGGGTATTCCGACGATTGGAGTGCCGGCTACCATAGATAATGATATTAACGGAAGTGACTTTACCATCGGCTCTTTTACGGCCGTTAACGTTGCCCTGGAAGCGATAGATAAGATTAGGGATACCGCTACCAGTATGGAGCGCATATTTGTTATTGAAGTAATGGGGCGCTCTGAGGGTTTTATTGCTCTGCACGTTGCTTTAGCCGGCGGGGCGGAGGATGTTTTGCTGCCGGAGATGAGTTTTGATATTGACCGGATGTGTGAGGATATTAAAGAGGGTAGAAAGATAGGCAAAATAAGCTGGATTATAGTGGTTGCTGAAGGTGCCGGGAAGGCAGAGGATGTAGCCGGTGCCATTTCTATAAAGACAGGTTTTGAAACCAGAGTGGTAGTTTTAGGGCACGTTCAGAGAGGCGGCATTCCTAGCGCCTTTGACCGGGTGCTGGCTTCAAGGTTCGGCGCCTATGCAATTGACCTGCTTTTAGCCGGCAAAACCGATAAAACGGTAGCCGTTGAAGCGAATAGATTAAAAGCCGTCAGTCTAAGTACAGCTGTTAAAGCTGTTTCCAGAATAGATACCAGTCTATATGATTTGATGAAAATTCTGGCAATATAATAAAATGGTTCTTCCCCTTCTGCATCAAATTTTGGAGGAAGAACCATTTTATTATTTGGACAGTTTGGCGAGGAGCACTATACCGGAGACAGAAAATATAACATTGGCAAGCCAACTTGCAACAAAAGGTGGCAAGAGGCCGGCCTTCCCCAGGGACACACTTACTATTAATACAAAATAATAAAGGAAACTTATTGCCAGGCCAACCCCGATGTAAAGAAATGTCCCTCCCTTGTTTTTAATAAGCGCGAAGGGTAAGCCTATTAAAACCACTACAAAACTGATAAACGGAAAAGATATTTTATTATGAAAATCAACAATCACACCTAACGGCCGGTAGCCGTTTTTTGATAATTTTCGTACATATTTGTAGAGTTCAAAAATGCTCATAAACTGGGTTTGATGTTTTGATTTAGAAAAGTCACGAGGATTTTCTTGTAACCTGATTGCTTTTTCCTTAAAGAGGGCTGGGCTGCTGGCAATGGCTCCTGAACTGCTTAGGCGGTGAATGATGCAGTTATAGCAAATCCACTTAATTCCTGTCCATTTGGCTTTATCAGCTGTAATCCGGCCAACCAGTTCTCCTTTTTCGTTATGCTGTAGAATAATCAATTTATTGAGAGTTTCAGTTTTTGTATTGTAGCTTTCAGCGTAAAATATTCTGTAATCCGCTCCGTAAAGAGCCACATCTTTGATTATCTCTTTATCTTTTTTCTTATCTCCCCGCTCTATGTGTTCGTTTTTTATAGTGATATATGTTTCATAAGCTTCGGGTACAAGTTTGCTATCAACGATAAAGGACAACAGGCTTATAATTATGCCCATAAAGAGAAAAGGAGTTATTATTGCGAGAGTGCTTATTCCGCCGGCCTGCATAGCCATTATTTCGTTCTGGCGGCTTAGTGTTCCCAGGCTGTAGAGGGTCGCGAGAAGCATTGAAATTGGGGTGATTATGGTAAATACGGAGGGAAGAAAGGAGAGATAGTATTGGATGAGCGTCCTAATGCCCACCTGCTGTTTGATAATGTCATCAAGGTTGGCGAACAAATCAATAATGACGAATAAAAATGTAAAGAGAGTTACGCAGAATAAAAAAGCGGGAATCAACTCGCGGTAGATATGTTTATCTATAAGCTTCATATTATTTCTCTACAGTTCTGAAAATTAAAAATGAACCGGCCGCAATAAGCACAATGTTTGCTATCCATGAACCAAGCATGGGAGAAAGAATTTTTTTGGCAGCCAGGGCACTGCCTGAAGCCAGCAAGGCGTAATAAAGTATGATAATAACCAGTCCTATAGCGAAACCGGCAAGTTTAGAGCTTCTCTTGGTTTTTATAGCTAAAGGCAAAGCTATGATAACAAAGGCCAAATTGGCGAAGGCCAGGGAAATCTTTTTATGAATTTCCAGGATTAACTCGATGGGGTCAATGTTAAAGGTTTTCAAATTATCTATTTTTTTCCACAATTCACGCATATTCATGTCCTTCGGTTTTTTTTGTATCTTGTCCGCCTGGGTTTGAGAGAGGTCTAAAGACATAACGTAAGTTTCGAATTTAAGCTGGTAGAAATCACCGGGATTTTCAGAGTTAGCCTGATCGGAGCTGCCGTCAATCAATTTTAATTTTATGGAATTATTTTTAAGATCGGGCATGAGAACTCCTTCTCTGGCTACGATGGTGCGGGGCGGCTTGCCTTCCTGGGTTTCAAATATTTTTATGCCCATAAGTTTATTATCTTTTATCCGGTTGATAAATACAATATGGCGATTGAAGTGAAGAAAAGTTCCGTCTTCTATGCAGCTAATAGGGTTTGATACGGCAATCCTGGTTAAAATTTTTCTTGAAGCAAAATGGGAATAAGTAGCAATTCTGTCATTAAGGATAACGGAGAAGAGGCTGAATATTAACCCTACGACAATTACCGGATAAATGATTCTATAAAGATTAAACCCGCTGGCCGTCATAGCCGCTATTTCATTATCGGAAGATATTCTGCCGAAACTTAGAAGTATTGACATTAATAGTGAAATAGGTAAGGCGTATCTTAAAAGATACGGAATCCAACTGATAAAGAGCTTGAGAATGTCAATCAGGGATACACCCGGCGCGATAATCTTGTCCGCCTGATGTATTAAATTTGCCACCAGCATAATAAATAAAAGAGCCGAGAGCGACAAGATAAAAGGGGCGGCTATTTCTCTTAGTATGTAGTTTCTGAGTATTCTCATTGTTAACTACCTCTGGCTAAGGCCAGGGCGTACACTTTTTTCGCTCCCGCTTTCTTTAAAACTTCGGAGCATTCATTTAAAGTTGAACCGGTAGTAAAAACGTCGTCTATTAGCAGGATATTTTTATCCTTAAACAGGCGCGGCTCTTTTGCCTTAAAAGCGCCTGTTAAATTTAATCTTCTCTTTGCCCCGCTAAGGGTAACCTGAGAAGGCGTATCTTTTATTTTTATCAGGTTGTCGTTCAGAACCGTTTTCTTAAATTCACCCCCTATCTCCCGGGCCAAGAGTCCGGATTGATTGAACTCTCTTTGGCGCATCTTGTTTTTTGAGAGCGGGACGGCGGAGATGAGGTCTATAGGCTGATAGTCAATAAATCGCTCCATAAAATTACAGGCAAGCTCGGAAAACAGCTTTAAAAGGCGTCTTTTTTTGCGGTACTTAAAAAGGCGGAGACACTCTTTTATAACACCTTCGTAGATAGACACGGCCCAGGCTCTGTCAAATAAGTATCTGTTTTCTTTACACTCCCGGCACGTTGTATCTGAAAGGCCTTGAGTTCGCGATTTCCCGCACTTTAGACAAAAGGGAGGAAGGTTTATCTTAATTTTTCGCCGGCAGTGAAGACAGATATGCCGGGTGTTTTCAACTTCCAGCTTAGCCTTGCATATCTGGCACTTTAGCGGGTATAATAAATTTAGGGCGTATTTGTACAGGTTAATTTTCATTGCTTTTAATATAGCATTTACTTTAGCCTTTGTCAATGCGGTATAAGCCCTCATTTTAAAAAGGTTGATTTTTTCCGTGTAAGGATATAAAATATATAAAAGACAATAATTTAAGTATTAATTCCCCCCCGCTTTGGCGGGGTCATTAAGGAGGTGTAAATGACAAGGATTGCTATTAAATCTTTAAGTCAGCGCGGGATACTGCAAAAACTTATCGTTTCTATCCTGCTGATGGCTATTATTCCACTCGTTTTGATTATTTATCTTCTTCACACAGAAGCCAGCGAGGTTTTGCTGAAAAATAACGTTAAAGCGACAATGATTTTTATGATTTGTTCCATTTGTATCGGTTACATTTTAAGCAGAAAAATAATTATTTCCGTTGTGAAGCTTGCCAGAGACATGCAGGATGTTACGCAGGGCAATCTGAGTAAAAAGATAAAAACTTCTGAAAATGACGAAGTGGATATGTTGGCCGGGTACTTTAATCAGATTACGGGTGAACTGGAGAAGAATATCGAAGACCTTAAAGAGTCTAAAAAGGTTATTCAGGACGTTCTTTTGCGTATTAGCAGCGCCATGGGTTCTGATAAAAAAATTGACAGTATCATGGAACTGACTCTTGAAACTTTAAACCAGGCGCTAAACGCTTCCTCCGGAACGATTATGATTTTAAAAGAAGATAAGTTAAAGATCATGGTTTCTTATGGAGTTATTTCGGACATACGGGGAAATATCAGCCTTAAGGAAGAGGAAAGCATAATTGTCAAGGCTTATAAGGATCAAAAGACACAAAATGTTTCCAGGGCCGATGGAGCGGAGCAGTTAGTCTTTGAGAAAGAGACAGGCTTCGCTTATAAGTCAATTCTCTGCGCCCCCCTGATGTACAAGGGGGGGGTACTGGGCGTTATTTCTATGCATGATAAAAAGAATGGAGATAGTTTTTCGGAGGACGATGTTGTCTTAATAGAAAATTTGGCCGGTCAAATGGCAATTGCCATTGAAAACAGCCGTCTCAATCAGGACATTGAAAGGACTTACGTTGAAACAATTTCAACCCTTGCCCTGGCCGTTGAAGCTAAAGACCCTTATACCAGAGGCCATGCCAAGAGAGTTACTGATTTTGTTCTCAGGTTGGCAGACGAATTTAGCCTGGATAAGGATGTTAAAGATGTATTAAGGGACGCGGCCCTTCTGCACGATATAGGCAAAATTGGTGTTAAGGATGAGATATTGCTTAAACCGGGCAGCTTGACCCCTGAAGAAAGAAGGCATATGCAGCTGCATCCGATTATCGGTGAAAACATATTAAGGCCCATACACTCTTTAAATAAGATAGCCTATTTGGTTCGCCATCATCATGAAAGGGTAGATGGCGGAGGTTATCCTGATGAGCTTACTAAAGAGTATCTCTCTCTGTCCCTTAAGATACTGACTGTGTCTGATGCCTATGATGCTATGACGTCGGACAGGCCCTACAGAAAGGCTATGACCAAAGATGAAGCTTGTCAGGAGCTAAAAAGGTGCAGGGGAACATACTTTGATTCAAAGGTAGTAGACGTGTTCTTAAAGATGCTTTAACGGAAAAACAAGATTTAAGAAATATATAAGGAGGTAGGCGGTGTGGCGAAAAATCAAATAGTCCTATATGGTAGAAATTCCGTTTTTGAGCGGCTTAAGGTTAATCCCAAAAGCATAAGAAAGATATTTCTGCAGGATAACCTTAAAGTGCCGAGTATTGAGAAGTTAATTAGACAAAATAACCTTCCTTCAGAGCGCTTGTCAATCAGGGGGTTGGAAAAAATAAAACACGCTAAGGATCTTCAGGGAATAATTGCAAAAGTAGATGGGTTTCAATACACGCTTTTTGAGGATTTACTCGGAAGAAAAAGAGAAGAAGATACAACTATTATCTTTCTGGATAGGATTAGCGACCCCCAAAATTTAGGTGTTATTACGCGGATCGCCGCTTGTTTTGGCAGAATGGCCCTCGTTATTCCTGAGCATAAAGCCTGTGGAGTTAACGAGACGGTTTTGCACGTTGCCTCAGGAGGAGAAAATTATATTTCGGTTTCTATAGTGGCCAATATGGCTAATGCTTTGACTGCCGCTAAAGAAGCTGGGTACTGGATTGCGGGAACGGTGGTTAGTGATGGAGCTGAGGAAATTAGTAAAGTCTCTTTGCCTTTTCCTGTAGGCCTGGTAATGGGCTCTGAAGGTGAAGGTATACGTCAGGGACTCTTAAAGCACCTTGACATAAAAGTTCGTATTCCTATGGAAGGGGCCAAACTTTCTTTTAACGTTAGTATGGCCTGCGCTATCTTCTGTTATGAAATATCTAAAAGAAGACAGGAGTCGGGATGAAAACTAAAACACAAATAGGGCATGTAAAAGAGATATTAAACTTTATCTCGGAAGCCGGAATGCTTAAGCGGGTGGAGCGTTCAGGCTGGTCTGTTTTAGGGATTAAGCACGCGGAAAGCGTTGCCGAACACAGCTTCAGGTGTGCCGTTATAGGTTACCTGATAGCCCGCATGGAAAAGGTGCCGCCCTATAAGGTACTGCTTATGACTCTCTTTAATGATATACACGAGGCCCGTATTACGGATTTGCATAAGATGGCCCAACGCTATATCGACGCTGAGCCGCATGAGGATAAGTCCTTTTATGAACAGATAAAACCACTGCCTAAGGATATCAAGAAGGAGTTATTTGATATGCGGGACAGTTATAAAAATCAGCTCTCCAAGGAAAGCGTTATTGCCAGGGATGCCGATATTTTAGAGTGCCTTATTCAGGCAAAGGAGTATTATGAATACGGCCATTTAGAGGCGGCTAAATTTATGAAAAAAGCCCCCGCTTTTCTCAAAACAAAATCCGCCCGCCAACTTTGGCAGAGGGCAAAAAGCTCAAACCTCAATGATTGGTGGATTAAATTAAGTAAGTTTAAAAGGTAAAATTATGAACAGGGGGGGGTTGGAATGACTCAGTTAAGAGAGCTTTACCGCTGTGATATCTGCGGGAATGTGATAGAGATAGTTTCTGAGGGAGCGCCGGCTCTTGTCTGCTGTAATCAGCCGATGGAGAAACTTGAAGCGAAAACAGAGGATGAGGGAGGCGAGAAACACGTTCCTGTGATGGAGGAGGGTGATGGGGGCATTAGGGTAAAGATTGGAAGCGTTGAGCATCCTATGGAGGAGAAGCATTATATTAAGTTTATTGAGGTTTTGACTAAAGATAGAGTTGGCAGGGTTGAGTTAAAACCCGGCCAAGCTCCTGAAGCTGATTTTTGTATGGCTAAATCGGATGTACTTGAAGTCAGAGAATTTTGTACAATACATGGTTTGTGGAAAAGTCATTAAATAGAAAGGAAAAAATGATGGATTTAAAGGGTACAAAAACAGAAAAAAATCTTTTGGCTTCGTTTGCCGGAGAGTCGCAGGCGAGAAACCGCTACACATACTTTGCCTCTGCCGCGAAAAAGGCCGGTTATGAACAAATAGCGGCAATATTTTTAGAGACGGCTGATAATGAAAAGGAACACGCCAAGAGGTTCTTTAAGTTCTTAGAAGGCGGTGAGGTGGAAATTACAGCGGGTTATCCAGCCGGAGTTATAGGCGATACAGCGGCTAATCTTCTGGCCGCGGCAGACGGAGAAAACGAAGAATGGACAAAGCTTTACAAAGAGGCGCAGATGACAGCGCGGGAGGAAGGCTTTGATGAGATAGCAGGCCTATTTAAAGAAATAGCGGAGGTTGAAGAAGAGCATGAGAAGCGCTATAGAAAATTGCTCAAAAATATAAAAGAGAGCAAAGTGTTTAATAAAGATAATGTAGTTAAGTGGAAATGCCGCAACTGCGGTTATGTTTATGAGGGCAAAGAAGCGCCCCAGGAATGTCCGGCCTGCGCTCATCCTCAGGCGTATTACGAGCTATTATGTGAAAATTACTAAAAAGGAGATCGATGAAGTTATTATCAAACACAGTTTATTTTTTCCGGCGGCAAAGGTTTGTCATTGTTTCTACTTTAGATTCTCAAGGAAAAATTCACTGCTCAGTGAAAGGAACTGTTGGAATAGAAGGAGAGGGAAAAGTCTATATTATAGATCTTTATCGCGCAGAGACTTTTAATAATCTTAAGCGAAATCCCGCTATAACTATTACGGCCGTAGACGAGCATAGGTTTAAAGGTTATTCGCTAAAGGGTAAGGCAAAAATTGTAGAAAGAGAAAAGATAAAAAGCCGTTTTATGGAGAAATGGGAAGCGGGGGTTGCCGAGAGAGTGTCTAAGCGGGTAATTAAAAATATCAAAGAAGATAAAAAGACTGAGCGTCATCCGGAAGTGCTTTTTCCCCAGCCCCAATACCTTATTGAGATGAAGGTTGAGGAAGTCGTAGACCTGACCCCCGGGCATTTAAAGAAGCCGGCCAGGTAAGGTGTTGTTATTTAATTAAATAGTACAGCCCTATTTAAATAGGAGAAAATAGGTGGGAAGCAAGCGCAAAATATTATTTTTTGACACGAAGCCGTATGACCGGGACTTTTTTGATAAAGCCAATAAAGATTACGGGTTTGAGATAAAGTATGTAAAAAGCCATCTCAATCATAATACAGCTGAGTTTTCTTCGGGCTTCGAGGTGGTCTGCGGCTTTGTTAACGACGTCATTGATAAGCAGGTTATCAGCGTTCTAAAGCGCAGCAAAGTACAGTTGATTGCGTTACGTTGTGCCGGCTACAATAACGTTGATTTAGCGGCCGCGTATAAAAATATTTACGTAGTGCGCGTGCCCGGATATTCGCCGTATGCCGTTGCCGAACATGCCGCCGCGCTTATGCTGAGTTTAAACAGAAAGACGCATAAGGCATACTACCGGACGCGCGACGGGAATTTTTCCATCAATGGCTTAATAGGCTTTGATATGCACGGCAGGACCGCCGGGGTTATCGGAACGGGGAAAATCGGCAGATGCCTGATTTCTGTTCTGAATGGCCTGGGTATGAATGTCCTTGCTTATGATACGCGTCCGGATGAGGAGTACGCGAAAGAAAGCGGTATTAGTTACGTGGAACTTTCAGAGCTATACAGAGAGGCGGACATCATCTCTTTGCATTGCCCTCTATCTTCAGAAACCCATTATATGATTAATGAAGCAAGTATTTCTCAGATGAAAGACGGAGTTATGCTTATCAATACCGGCAGAGGGAAGCTGATAAAAACAGAGGCCTTAATCAATGGGCTAAAAAGCGGGAAGGTTGGCGCGGCCGGACTTGACGTCTACGAAGAGGAGAGTGATTATTTTTTCGAGGACTTTTCTAATTCGATGATAAGTGATGATATCCTGGCTCGCCTCCTCACCTTTCCTAATGTGCTTATTACTTCGCATCAGGGCTTTTTTACCCGCGAGGCTTTATCCAGCATTGCTGATACAACTCTAAAGAACATTACTGAGTACTTTAATGGCGGATATTTGGTAAATGAGATTTGTTACCGCTGTGAAGAGAAGCAGTGCCGCAAAAAGCTGAACAAACGCTGTTTTTAATTTATTAACTTTCCACTGATGATAAACATCAAGACTAAAAACTTAATTCCCAAAAACCCCTCGCTTTGTTTACAACTTGTTGACAACTTTAAATTTTCGTTATATAATAAAGTTGTCAATAAGTTATATTGTATAATTTATTGCTTACAACTTGTTGACAACTATTAGTTTTTTATATGAAGAAAAGTTGTAAAGTAATTTTTTTAAGGAGTTAAAATGGATATTTGCAAGGTTATTCTGGATGTAATAAAAAAAGACGGTGAAATTTCAGCTTCTGATATTGTAAAAAGAACAGGTTTTTCCCGCGCTTACATAAATAGATTCTTTCAAAAGCTGAAAAATAGCGGGGAGATTGTTTTAATTGGTAAAGCGAATCAGGCTAAATATGTTATTGCTAACGCTGAAGCTGTAGCGAAAGCTAAAAAAAAGATTTTAAGCGCTACGCGCATTCTTAAAAATAAGGAAATTTCTGAAGACTTAATTCTTGCGGATATTAAGAAAAAAACCGGTATTTTTATGAACATAAATGAAAATATTCGCGATATTTTGGATTATGCCTTTTCTGAAATGCTGAATAACGCCATAGAGCATTCCCAGTCAAAAAAAATAAGAGTAAGTATGCAAAGAAATAAAAACAGTGTGTCATTTGAGGTTATTGATGAAGGAATAGGAATTTTTAATAATATCAGGCGTAAGAAAAAATTGGGCAGTGAAATGGATGCTATCCAGGATTTGCTAAAAGGAAAACAGACAACCGCCCCGAATGAGCATAGCGGCGAAGGTATATTTTTTACTTCAAAAGCGGCGGATTTTTTAAATATACAAAGTTCGCGCAAGAAGCTTATCTTTAATAACGTTTTAGATGACATTTTTATAAGAGATATCAAAAGTGTTAATGGAACAAAGGTATCTTTTTTAATTAATTTTTCCGCGACACAGACGCTCCGTAATATTTTTAAGAATTATACCGATTCCTCTTTTAAATTCAATAAAACAGAGGTTACAGTGAAACTCTATAAAGGCGCCGCGGGTTATATTTCGCGATCACAGGCGCGAAGGATAATAAGCGGGCTTGAAAAATTCAAAAAGATTATGCTGGATTTTGAAGATGTAAAGACTGTTGGGCAGGGATTCGCTGATGAGATATTTCGCGTATGGAAGGCGAAGCATCCGAAAATAATTATAAGTTTAGTAAACGCTAACGAGAATGTGCAATTTATGATAAACAGGGCAAAGTTAAATTAAAATGGACATAAAGACCCTTTATATGATTAGTTACGGAATGTATATAGTAAGTTCGAAAAAAGAAGGCAAGCTTAACGGACAGATCGCTAATACTGTTTTTCAGGTAACGGCAGAACCTCCTCACTTTAGCGTATGTATTAACAAAGAGAATTTAACTCATCAATTTATCCGGGAAAGCGGGGTTTTTACTGTATCAATTTTAGAGCGCGATGTGCCAATGGAATTTATCGGCCGCTTCGGTTTTAGATCCGGTAAAGAAGTAGAAAAATTTAAGGCTATAGATTACAAGTTGGGAATAACAGGAGCGCCTGTGGTTATTCAAAGCTGCCTGGGTTATTTAGAGTGTGAAGTGATCAATAGTGTGGAGGCGGGAACGCATACTGTTTTTATTGGCAAAGTTGTTGAAGCTCAAGTAATGAGAGACGGGGAACCAATGACGTACGCCTATTATCACGAGGTAAAAAATGGAAGGTCTCCCAAAAGCGCGCCAACCTATATTAGCGAAAAAGAGATAAAAGCGGAAACGGAAAATATAACGGCGAAGTATAGATGTACTGTTTGCGGTTATATTTATGATCCGGCGGAAAATAGTAATGTTGCTTTTGAAGATTTACCGGATGATTGGGTTTGTCCGGTTTGCGGAGTTGGTAAGGATAAATTTGATAAGATCAGTTGATATTAATATCAAAAAGAAGTTAAAATGGAAGGAATAAGAAAGATGAAAGTATATCGTTGCCGTGTTTGCGGTGAGGTCTATATCGGAGAAGAAAAACCAAAAACCTGCCCATTCTGCGGAGCGCATGAGGCCTATTTTGTTTTAGCAAAGGAGTGGAAGTTGCTGCATAGCGATTCACTATCAGATATAAGCAAAGATAATTTGAAAAAAGCATTGGATCTTGAAATAAACAATACGAATTTTTATAAGGCTATTTCGGAAAAGAGCGGGGATATCTACATTTCAAGTATGTTTAAAGGCCTATCAAAGGTTGAGAGGGAACACGCTTCTGCTATTTGCAAACATTTGAAAATTCAAAAGCCAAACTCAAATGCCGGATCAGATAAAGCGGTTGATTCTGACCGGGAGAATATCAAAGAGGCCAACAGGCGCGAGAGGAACGCGGTCAAATTCTATGGGGAGGCAATAAAGCAGGCCTCTGAAAAAGAAATCAAGGATTTTTTTAACGCCTTGATGCAAATAGAATCCGACCACATAGTATTAACCGACTAAAAGAACCCCGCCTGGAAATTGGGGGGGCATAGTACTGATTTTAGTCCTCCGATTCCTCTGTCCTTTAGTTGCACGGTTTTAAAATAATAGAGGAATTGTTGCGGAAAAGCCTGCCGACAGGCAGGGAAAGTTAAAAGAATATGCCAAATCAAAAAAGAAGAAAAGATGTAAGGAACCTCGCGATTATAGCGCACGTTGACCATGGGAAAAC
>JAGLLT010000004.1 GCA_023140385.1 Candidatus Omnitrophota bacterium | reverse complement strand
TCATCCGCCAAGGCCATAAAAAATGCCATCAGGGTAGCCGCCGAAGCCGCGCTTCATAACGTAAATCAGCACATTGTAGACGCGGTCAAAAATGGTTAGGAGATTTCATCGCCGGGAGTTGATATGAAGATAAGTAAAATAATGAAGATTACTGGTATCGGCAACTACTTTCCAAAAAAAATACTGACCAATAATGACCTGGAAAAAATGATTGATACCTCTGATGAATGGATTACCACTCGAACGGGCATAAAACAAAGGCGGATAGCCGCTGAAGACGAAAGTACTTCCGCTATGGCCGCTAAAGCCGCCAGAAAGGCCATTAAGGGAGCGGGGCTTAAGCCCTCTGATATAGAACTTATTATGGTGGCCACCATTACGCCGGATATGAACTTTCCCTCAACTGCCTGCCTGGTTCAGGCTGAAATAAAGGCTTTTAACGCGGCCTCTTTGGATATCGGGGCTGCTTGTTCCGGTTACGTGTACGGATTATCTATCGCCCGGGCGTATATAGCCAGCGGAGTCTATAAGAATATTTTACTTATTGGGGCGGAGAAGCTTACATCCATCACGGACTGGACTGACAGAAATACCTGTGTCTTATTTGGAGATGGAGCCGGTGCTTGCGTTCTCCAGCCGGGTTATACAAATAGCGGTATCCAGTCAATTTTACTTGGTAGTGACGGCAGAAAAGGCGGCCTTTTATATATTCCGGCAGGAGGTTCTAAAATGCCCTCGAACCAGCAAACAGTCAATGAACATCTACATTTTATTAAGATGAAAGGAAGCGAACTTTTCAAGGTAGCAGTTACCAAAATGACGGAGGCGGCTGTTGGAGCCCTTGAAATGTGTGGAATGACGCCTGACGACATAGATATGCTGGTGCCTCATCAAGCCAATATAAGAATAATCAGGGCGGTCGGCAAAAAATTGAAACTCTCTGATGAAAGAGTCTATACAAATATTGAACATTATGGAAATATGTCAAGCGCCTCAATCGCGACCGCCTTAAACGAAGCAGTTATCAAGGGCCGAATACGAAAAGGAAATATCGCGGTTCTAACAGCTTTCGGCGGCGGCCTTACCTGGGGAGCCTGTGTTATAAAATGGTAAAAAGTATAGAAGAAAAAATTGCCTTTATTTTTCCGGGCCAAGGGGCCCAATACCCGGGCATGGGTAAAGACTTATATGATAACTTTAAGGGCGCGAAAGATATTTTTGACAAGGCGGACGAGATTTTGGGTTATAGCCTAAGCGGTATCTGTTTTGAAGGGCCGGCGGATAAACTCGCGAGTACGGAAATATCCCAGCCGGCTATCCTGACAACCAGTATAGCCGCGTTAGAGGCGCTAAAGGAAGTTGGGATAATGGTTAGTGCTAATTTTTTTGCCGGCTTAAGCTTGGGAGAATATAGCGCTTTAACATCAGCAAGCAGTATGAGTTTTGAGGAGGCCGTCGCGCTGGTAAGCAAGAGAGGCAAGTTAATGCGGGAGGCATCAATAAAAAACCCCGGCAAAATGATATCTATTATAGGCCTTAGCCCGGCTCAGGCTAAAGAGGTTGCTCAACTCACAAAAACATACGTAGCCAACCTTAACTGTCCCGGGCAGGTAGTTATTTCCGGAAGAGAGGATGATATCGAGAAGGCGAAGGTTAAGGCTATTGAAGCCGGCGCTAAAAAAGTAATCGTTCTTAAAGTATCCGGCCCCTTTCACTCAGAGCTTATGACATCTGCCAGTGAAAGCCTGAAGGAGGAACTTGAAAAAGTCAATATTGCGCCTCCCAAAGGGAAAGTTATCTTTAATGTTACCGCCCGGGATGAAAATGAGCCGGCGCTGATAAAGGAAAATCTATTTCGACAGGTTAATCATACTACCTTCTGGCAAAAGTCAGTTGA
Organism: Candidatus Omnitrophota bacterium; assembly: GCA_023140385.1. GTDB lineage: Bacteria > Omnitrophota > Gorgyraeia > JAGLLT01 > JAGLLT01 > JAGLLT01. Next base: position 24,574 of record JAGLLT010000004.1, on the reverse strand, counting down.
AAATATCGCGGGCAGAGAATGCCGGATTTTTTTTGAGATAGGCCCCGGGCAGATATTAAGGGGTTTATTAAAAAGAATCAACCCCGAATTAAAAGTTTCAAACGCGGCTAACTTAGAAGACATTCGGCGCATAGAGAAGGAGTTTGCCAAATGATATTAAAAGGAAAGCTGTCAATAGTTACCGGAGCAGCTCAAGGAATCGGAAGGAAAATAGCGGAGAAACTCGCGGAGAATGGTTCTGACCTTATGATTTGCGATGTTAATCAAGAGGCGCTGAAAGAAGCCTGCTCTGAGTTAGAAAAATTCAACGTGAAAATTATGTCTTCAATGATTAACGTAATAGACCATCGGGGGGTTCAGGATTTAATCAATAAGACGCTTGACAAATTCAAAAAGATAGATATACTTATCAATAATGCCGGGATTACCCGTGACAAACTGCTTCTTCGGATGAGTGAGGTTGAGTGGGATAGTGTGCTGGCCATTAATCTAAAAGGAGCATTCAATTTTATTAAGGCGGTAACACGTCCGATGCTTAGGCAGAAAGATGGGGTCATTATTAATATGGCTTCTATTATAGGAATTATGGGTAACGCCGGGCAGTCAAATTATTCAGCTTCAAAAGCCGGATTAATAGGTCTGACAAAGTCCGTTGCCAAAGAGCTGGGTTCAAAAGGAATAAGGGTTAACGCTATAGCTCCCGGGTACATTATTACTAAAATGACCGAACGCCTGCCTGAAGAAGTTAAGGAGGCGATGTTAAAAACAATACCTCTTAGAAGGTTTGGAGAGGCCGCGGACATAGCCGATTTGGTACTTTTTTTATCATCAGCGCAGTCTAAATATATCACAGGACAGGTAATTCAGGTAGACGGCGGGATGTTGATGTAGGGAGTAAATTAAAATATCCCTTGTTTAAGTTTTGGGATTAATTCCTGTCTGACGGCAGGCAGGCGTCCCGCTACGGCGGGACTCATTAAAGGGAGGAGTAGTATATGTCAACAGAGGAAAAGATTAAATCAATAATTGCTGAGCAGTTGGGTGTTAAAAAGGAAGAGATAACTTCCAAATCGTCATTCATTGATGATCTGGGGGCGGACTCTCTGGATACGGTGGAATTAGTGATGGCTTTAGAGGATGAGTTTGGAATAGAGATTCCGGATGAAGAAGCGGAAAAGATGACCACCGTGGATTTAGCTATAAAATATATAGAAAACGCAAAGAAGTAGCCGGCTCTCCGGGTACTTAAGTCTAAGGATGCAATTATGGGTAATCGTGTAGTTATTACCGGCGTAGGTGTGATTACGCCTATCGGGAATAATAAACAAGAGTTCTGGCAGTCTCTTATAAGCGGCTATAGCGGAATTGGTAGAATTACTAAATTTGATGTATCGCAATACGCGGCGCAAATAGCCGGTGAAGTAAAAGATTTTGATCCCTCCGGATTAATAAACTCCAAAGAACTAAGGAAAATGGATGGCTTTGTTCAATACGCGGTGGTTGCTGCCAAACAGGCTGTTGAGGACGCGGGAATTGACTTTGATAAAATTGAGCCGGAACGTATCGGCTGCGTAATGGGTTCCGGTATCGGCGGGCTTATGACTATAGAAAAGCAGCATACAATTCTGCTTGAAAGAGGTCCAAAAAGAATTTCTCCTTTTTTAATACCCATGCTTATTGTCAATATGGCGCCGGGACAAATAGCTATTAATTACAATCTGAAAGGGCCAAACTTCGCGATAGTTACGGCTTGCGCCTCAAGCAATCATGCTATCGGAGAGGCCTTTAGATTAATTCAGGCGGGTAGGGCGGATATTATGCTGGCCGGCGGTACGGAAAACTGTATTTGTCCTCTTGGAGTTGGAGGTTTTTGTTCAGCGAAGGCGCTTTCCACGCGAAATGATGATCCCCGGCATGCCAGCCGTCCTTTTGATAAAGAAAGAGATGGATTTGTAATGGCTGAAGGAGCCGGTATCCTTGTTTTGGAGTCTTTTGATTTAGCAAAGAAAAGAGGGGCCCCCATTATTGCCGAGTTGGTTGGCTATGGCGCAACCTGCGATGCTTATCATATGACCGCGCCGGACCCTGAAGCCAAAGGAGCTATCGCTTCAATGGAGGCAGCCCTAACCGATGCCGGTATAAACTATGACGAGGTTGATTATATCAACGCCCACGGGACATCTACCAGTTTAAATGACAAAGTGGAAACTATGGCCATCAAAGCCGTTTTCAAAGATTCATCGCGAAAATTAGCCGTAAGTTCAATTAAATCTATGACGGGTCATATGTTAGGCGCTGCCGGTGCCGTAGAAGCTATTGCCACCGCAATTTCTTTAAAAGAGGGCGTTATACTTCCTACCATTAATTATCAATATCCGGATCCTGATTGCGATCTTGATTATGTTCCAAATAAAGTTCGAAAAAAAGATATAAACGTTGCTATATCAAATGGCCTGGGTTTTGGCGGCCACAACGCGACCATAGCCTTAAAGAAGTTTAGTTAGCCTCAACTAATTAGCAGGAGCTGTGTACTATGGATTACTTATTAACTGAGGAACAAATGATGATGCGGGATTTATCCCGTAAAATAGCCGAAGAAAAGATTCGGCCTGTAGCGGCTGAGCTCGATGAAAAAAGTGAGTTTCCTTATGAGATAATGAAAACATTGGCCGACAGCGACCTTTTCGGCGTTTATCTTCCCGAGGAGTTTGGAGGATTTGGGGGCGGCGTTTTTGAGTTATGCCTGGTTACTGAAGAACTCTCAAAGGCCTGCGGCGGGATTTCCGTTTGTTACGCGGCCAGCGCGCTGGGAACATATCCAATTTTATTATTTGGTAATGACGAGCAAAAAAAGAAGTTTTTGCCGGATTTGGCCAGTGGTAAAAAATTGGCCGCTTTTGCGGTTACCGAACCGGGAGCCGGCAGTGACGCTTCAGCTATCAGTACTACGGCGAAAAAAGACGGAGACCACTATATATTAAACGGAACAAAGCACTTTATTACTAACGGTGAAGTTGCTGATGTATACGTAATTATCGCTATGACTAATAAAGCGAAGGGGGCGAGGGGGGCCAGCGCTTTTATAGTTGAAAAGGGCACAAAAGGTTTTTCATTTGGGAAAAAAGAAGACAAATTAGGTATCAGGGCCAGCACTACTTCAGAGTTAATTTTTAATGAATGCCGGGTGCCCGCTGAAAACTTATTAAGCAGAGAGGGAATGGGTTTTATTATAACAATGAAAACCTTTGATGTTTCACGTCCGGGTGTTGCCGCCCAGGCTTTGGGTATTGCCCAGGGAGCGTTGGATTTAACCGTAAATTATGCTTGTGAGAGAAAGCAGTTTGGTAAGTTTATTGCCGGCTTTCAGGGCATACAATTTATGCTGGCCGATATGACTACGCAAATTGAAGCCGCCCGCGCGCTCATCTATTCGACAGCAAGAATGATTGATGCCGGTAAAACCAATACTTCCCGCCCGTCAGCTATGTCTAAAATGTATGCTTCCGACGTGGCGATGAAGGTTACCGTCGACTGTATCCAGATTTACGGCGGTTACGGATATATGAAGGATTATCCTATAGAAAAGTATATGCGCGACGCTAAGATAACCCAAATTTACGAAGGCACCAATCAAATACAGCGAAACATTATCGCTTCCAGCCTAATTAAAGAGTCCCGAAAAAAACGATCTTGAGCTTAAGGGAAGTCATTAACCTAAAAGAGTGCTTATGGAAGATAAAAAAACCTTAAATATTATAGTTTGTGTAAAACAGGTTCCGGATACAACAGACGTAAAAATAGACCCCGAAACCAACACTCTTATACGCGAGGGAGTAGAGTCAATCATGAACCCCTTTGACAGATACGCTGTGGAAGAGGGAGTGCTCCTGAAAGAAAAATACGGCGGCAGAGTTACAGCATTAAGTATGGGGCCTCCTCAAGCGGAAAGCGTCTTACGGGAGGCTATAGCAATGGGAGCCGACGAAGGTATCTTATTATCGGACAGGGCATTTGCCGGCAGTGATACCTGGGCTACCAGCTATACTATAGCTAAAGCTATAGAAACAATAAAAGGTTATAATCTGATAATCTGCGGCAAACAGGCGGCTGACGGAGATACGGCGCAGGTAGGGCCGGGTATCTCAATCCATCTGGATATACCTCAGGTTACCTACGTTAAAAAGATTAGTGCCCTGAAAAACGGTAAGATAACCGCTGAAAGGTTGATTGAGGAAGGTTATGAAGTAATTGAAGTAAGCCTGCCATGCCTACTAACTGTCGTAAAAGAAATAAACGAACCAAGGATACCCTCATTAAGAGGGATGATGAAGGCAAAAAAGGCGGAAATAAAAGTTTTAACAGTCGATGATTTGGATGTTAAGCCGGAGTATCTGGGGCTTGATGGTTCTCCGACACAGGTGATGAAGATTTTTTCTCCGCCCCAAAGAGAAGAGGGGTTGATTATTGAAGGCGAGATACCTGATATCGCGGAAAAGTTAGCTCAGGTTATAAAGGAGCATAATTGAAAGTTTTAAAGAAAATTACCATATTAAAAGATAAATGTGTTGGCTGCGGCCTTTGCGTAAATAGCTGTGCCTTTAACGCCATTTCCATGAAATCATCAAAAGCGGTCATTGACTATGACAAGTGTACCTTGTGTGCTGCTTGTGCCGGCGCCTGCAAATTCAATGCCATAGAGATAGAAAAAAAAGCCGGTTTCTCTTCGGTAATAAGTCTGAATGAGGCTAAGGGTGTCTGGATTATGGCCGAGCAAAAAAATAATAAGCTGCAGCCTGTTTCTTTTGAATTGCTTTATAAAGCGCGTCAGCTGGCGGATGAGCTTGGAACTAAAGTAACCGCCGTTTTATTAGGCAGTAACGTAAAAGACGAAGCTCAGTGTTTAATATGGCGCGGGGCTGATCAGGTTATCATTGTTGAGAACGCGGAGCTTACGCACTATCAAAGTGAACCTTATTCTGTAGTTATCGAAGAACTTGCTAAAAAGTACAAGCCGGAGATAATTTTAGCCGGAGCAACAACAATCGGCCGCTCTCTAATTCCCCGTCTGGCGATAAAATTAAACACGGGTTTAACGGCTGACTGCACAGGCCTCGAGATAGACAAGAAAAGTGGACTGCTTTTGCAGACGCGGCCGGCCTTTGGCGGTAACATAATGGCCACTATTGTCTGCAAAAACCACCGTCCTCAAATGGCCACTGTTCGTCATAAGGTGTTTCAGGAGGCGGGCGAGGATCATACAAAAAAAGGCGTAATTATTGAAGAAAACATCGATACCGCCTTATTTAATTCTCCGCGGAGTATATTAAAAGATATAGTTGAAGAAATAGAGGAAACGATAAATATTACCGAAGCGGATATTATTGTAGCCGGCGGAAGAGGTGTTGGTTCAGAAGAAAACTTCAAAATAATTGAAGAACTGGCCAAGGTTCTTAACGCGGCTATAGGCGCGACTCGTTCAGTTGTTGATGAAGGCTGGATTCCATACTCCCATCAGGTCGGACAAACGGGACGTACGGTTTGCCCTAAAATTTACATTGCCTGCGGTATCTCCGGCCAAATCCAGCATTTAGTAGGTATGCAGTCTTCGAAAGTAATTATTGCTATAAATAAAGACCCTCATGCCCCTATATTTAATGTTGCCAATTACAGAGTTGTAGGTGATCTCTTTCAGATTGTTCCCGCCTTGACGAAAAAGTTAAAAAATTCCCCAAACCACAACATATAGCTCCTAAGACCACAATATGTAGTACCTGTATTAATGATGAAAAAAACAAAAATTCACATAACTGTTTGTAGCCTTGACAGATATGAAAGATTATGCTATATTTTATTATGTTGGGGGGATTTTATAGTTTAAACCGTTTTTTTAACGGAGGAAATGTGTCTTTATGCGATTGAAAAAATTAGAACTTTTTGGTTTTAAATCTTTTGCCGAGAAGACCAGGATAGATTTTGAACCGGGCGTTACCGCCATCGTTGGGCCTAATGGCTGCGGCAAATCAAATATAGCCGACTCTATAAAGTGGGTACTGGGCGAACAGAGGCCATCGGCGATGCGCGGAGTTTCTATGGAAGATGTTATCTTCAACGGCACCAATACCCGGGATCCAATAAATATAGCTGAGGTTTCTTTAACATTCTCTAATGAAAGTAAAGCTCTGCCTATAGATTACGATGAAGTAACCATAACCCGGAGAGTCCATAGATCAGGCGAAAGCGAATACCTGTTAAATAAAACCAGAGTAAGGTTAAAAGATATACAGGGATTATTTCACGGAACCGGTGTCGGCACGGTATCTTACTCTCTCATTGAGCAGGGCAAGATAGACCTGATACTAAGTACACGGCCGGAAGATAGAAGGCATATCTTTGAAGAGGCGGCCGGAATTACCAGATTCAAATCAAAAAAGGCGGAAGCCCTGAGAAAACTGGAGCATACCGTCACTAATTTACAGCGTTTAAATGACGTTATGCTTGAAGTATCGCGTCAAATAAAATCGATAGAGCGACAGGCGCGCAAGGCGGAAAGATATAAAGAAAGATTTGAACGGCTTAAGGGCCTTGATGTAAAAAATTCTTACCGGGGGTATCTCTTACTCAAAAATGAAAACAATACCTCGGTTTCTGAAAAGGACAGCCTTAAAGAGAAAGAAATCTCTTTTATCAATAGTATTACCGACATAGACAAAAAAGTTAACTTTCAAAGAAACCGTCTTCAGGAAATAGAAGAGAAGCTGTCTGTTTTTAAAACAAATATGATAAGCACAGCGAGTGAGATTGAAAAAAACAGTTCAAGGCTCGATATGGACGCGGAAAGGATTAAAGAACTCGATGACAGAATAACGTATGTGTCAGAACAAAAAAATTCCAACGAGGAAAAGATCGGTAAACTAAAAAACCAGATAAAGGATGCCAAAGAAGAGTTAGAGCAAATAGAAGCGGGCACCACGAAAAAAAACGAAAATCTACGCGAAAATGAAGAGCTGTTAAACAGTCTCAACGCGGAAATAGAAGAGTTCTGCCGCCTGGTAACTCAGGATGAGTCTGAGATAGTGGAGCTCGCTTCAAGTGAGACCAGAATAAGTAACGAACTTACACAAATTAAAGCTAATTTGCAGAATATTAGCGCCCGCCTAAGGAGGCTTAATCTGGAGAAGGAGGAGACTGAGACAGAAAACAAGCAAGCTGTCGAGAAATATGATGAGCTAAAGTCTAAAAAGAATACAATAGCAACCGGCTTGCTCAACCTGAAAAACGAAGAGAAGCAGCTGCTTGAGGTAACCAATAAAGCAAAAGATACACTTAGCTCTCTCCAGGCCAAAAGTGTTAATGTGAATCATCTCTTAACATCCTTAAAATCCAAACTTAATTTTCTTAAAGACCTGAAGGAGCGCTTTGAAGGCTACACGCAATCTGTCAAAACACTTTTAATTTATGCCAAAGAAAACCGGCTTCCTTTTGACGGCCTGCGCGATTCGATAGCCAATTTAATACGAGTCAAAGAAGAATATGAAGTCCCGATGGAAATAGCTCTCGGAATAAATGTACAAAGCATCGTGGTTGAGACCGGCCGGCAGGCTGAAGAAGCCATAGAATTTTTAAAAACCAATAATCTGGGCTGGGTTAATTTTCTACCGCTTGAAAACTTTACGAAGTCGGCTTCTGAACCTGACCCGGAAATATCCGGCAAAACACTGGGTTCACTTGTTAATTTTATTGAAGTAGCCGATGAATATAAAAAGATTGTACTGTTTCTGCTGGCAGACGCTTATCTGGTAAAGGATACTACCATGGCTAAAGAAGTCCTCAGGGGACTGTCTGCTGACTCAACTCTGCGTATGATAACTCGAAATGGAGAAATAATTACCAAGAGGGGGCTGGCTGGCGGAAGTTACCGTATAAAGGAAGAAATGAGCCTAATAGGAAGGGAAGCCAAAATAAATAAACTCCAGCTCAGATGCGCGGAACTCGAGGAAGAATCAGCCGCTTTCAAAGAAACAATGCTGGCTAAGGAAAAGGAGTTAGTATCCCTCGCTGAAAAAGAAAGAAGCCTTCAGGAGTCAATTCATCAGCAGGATATCAGGAGAGCCAACATTGAGTCGGAACTCAATTCAGTTACAGAAGACCTGAAGAAATACGAAGATGAAATTACCTTAGTGATTTCAGAACTTGAAGAAACTCAGGCTGAAAAAGATAGCTTGATTAATAAACAGCAAGAGGACGAAAACGTCGCGGTTGAGGTACATCAAAAAAATACAGAACTGCAAAGTGTTATTCTGGAAAGTCAGCGTTTGATTGAAGAGAAAAAATGCCGGGCGCAAGAGACACAGGTAAAGATAGCTCAAATAGATACTGAACTATCATCCATTGACAAACTATACGCTAATCAAGCGGATACCTGCGGTGTACTGGAAAAATCAATTGAAGAGTCTGAGGCGGTTCAGCTAAATTCGCAGGGAGAAATTACCTCTTCCGGCGAAAAAATAGAACAGTTGAAAAAAGAAATTGACAGACTAAACGGTCTTAACGGAAACTTGCGCGGCGAAAAAAAGGCGTTAGAAGAAAATATCCGGTCAATTGAGGGGAACAGGCAAGCCGCCTCTCAAACCTTAAAGGAACAGCAAAATCTCTTAAGGGATAAGCAAGAACGGCTTAATGGCCTTAGGAATAATATGCATACTTTTGAGGTTAAAAACACCGAATGTTCACTCAGAATTGAAAACTTAATCGAAAAGACATTCAGCGCTTACAACGTGAATTTAAGCGAGGCGGAGATTAACATTGATAAAAATGCCGACTGGCAGGAGATTGAGAAAGAAATAGCCGCTTTAAAAAAACAGTTGGAGTCAATGGGAAGCGTGAATCTCGTGGCCATTGAAGAATATGAAGAGCTAAGAGAGCGGTTTGACTTTTTGAGCCGTCAACAGCAGGACCTTGAGGAAGCTAAAGAATCACTGCATAAAGCCATCCAAAAAATGAACCGCACAACCACTAAGATGTTTAAAGAGACTTTTGAGATGATACGCGTATGCTTTGAGGAGTTCTTTAAACTTCTTTTTGGCGGCGGAAACGCCAAACTGGTCTTAACCGAAGAAAACAACGTACTGGAAAGCGGCATAGAGATTATTGCCAGGCCTCCGGGTAAAAAACTTCAAAACATTACTTTAATGTCAGGCGGCGAAAAAGCCCTATGCGCCATCGCCCTTTTGTTTGCCGTCTTTAAGGTAAAGCCGAGCCCTTTTTGCGTGTTGGATGAAATAGACGCTCCGCTTGATGAGTCTAACGTTGTCCGCTTTAGCAGGGTACTAAGTGATTTTATTAAAACCTCTCAATTCATCATAATAACTCACAACAAAAAAACTATCAATATGGCGGATGTTATGTACGGCATAACAATGGAGGAATCCGGCATTTCCAAAGTAGTCTCCGTCAAATTTGTAGACGAAAAAGAAGAGGCATCCAGCCCGGAAAAAGAACCCGTTCCCGCGTAACAATGAAAAATATTAAACGTAAAACTTTTTTTCTTTTTGTCTTTGTTTTATCAGTATACGCTTTTGCCTGCATAGCTCATACCCAGGAAAACCCCGAAACTCAAACAAACAATAACTGCCTGTGGTCTATAAAAACAGAAAAAAATACAGTTTATTTGTTAGGCTCTATACATATCTTAAAAAGTGATTCTTTCCCGCCGGCAAGAGAATTCGAAAAAGCATACGATGATTGCGATAAGATAGTGCTGGAAGCTGACATAGGTAGTCTGAGTGATCCCGAGTTTCAAGCTAAGATGATGACGCTTGGCCTTTATCTGGAGGGAGAAACGCTCAAGCAGAACATCTCTGAAGAAACCTACGCGTTATTTGAAAGTAAAGCGGCGGGAATCGGCCTGCCGGCGGCTCAGTTTCAATGCTTCAGGCCCTGGCTTTGCGGTTTAATGTTAACCGTTATGGAGCTTCAAAGGCTGGGATTTAATCAGGACTACGGAATAGACAACTATTTTTATAATAAGGCCAAGCAAGATGAAAAAGAACTGGATTTTTTAGAAACCGCTGAATTTCAAATTAACCTCCTTGCTCAAATGAGCGCTCAGGAACAAGAGTTATTTTTAAAACAGACACTTAAAGATTTGAATGTTATGGAAACCTCGATGAATGATTTGGTAAGCGCCTGGAAAGCGGGTGATAGTAATAAATTAAATTTACTTATAAAGGAAGGCTTTGAAGGGTTTCCCGACATATATAACCGTTTTATTATTCAAAGAAATAAAAATTGGATACCAAAAATTGAAACCTTAACGCGGCAAAATGAAAATGTTCTGGTAATCGTAGGAGCCGCCCATCTTGTAGGCGCGGAGGGCTTAGTAGAATTTTTTAAAAAAAGAGGTTATGTCATAGAGCAACAATAAAGGGGGACGGTTCTATTTTCTTGACATAAGGTGATAAACACGATAATATCTTCTTTAAGGTTGAACAATTTTAAAGGAGATTTTTTATGCCCAGAAGAGCAAGGATATATACAGAAGAGGGGCTCTTTCATATACTCACCAGAGGAAACAATAAACAGCGGGTCTTTCATGATGAGGCAGATTTCAAGACGTATAAAAAAATAGTGAAGCAACTAAAAGAAGAACAACCATTTAAGCTATATCATTACTGCCTAATGAATAACCATGTTCATTTGATTATAGAGACAAATAAATTAACAGAATTGTCTAAACTAATGAAAAGGATTAACCTTCTTTATTATAATCATTATAAAAGGAAGTATGGCTATGCGGGACACTTCTGGCAAGACCGATTTAAGAGTCTATTAATAGAAAGAAGTGAATACTTGCTTGCGTGTGGTTTGTATATAGAACGCAATCCTGTTAAAGCAAAGATAGTTAACTCGGCGGAAAAATACCAGCACTCAAGCTATAACTACTATGCCTATGGCAAAGAAGATGGCTTAACAGACCAAGATATATACTATGATGAGATAGGATATAATGATAAACAAAGACAGAGGGAATACCGGCGTTTACTGTTAGATAAAGAAAAAGGTATAAGCAACATAGTATTCAAGCAGTTATTCTTGGGAACCAGGAAGTTTATAAAACAAATGGAGGACAAATTCAAAGTTAATAATACCCGCCTAGAAAAGGGCCGGCCAAAGAAAATAAAATAGAACCGTCCCCATTACAATTTTCTTGACAAAACAGCAGATATTTTGTAATATATACACAAATCTTCGGGATAGGGTGCAATTCCCGACTGGTGGTAGAAGCCCACGAGTTCCTCCAAAAGAGGGGCAGATCCGGTAACTCCGGAGCCAATAGTAATAGTCTAGACACAAGAAGATTTTAATTAATGAGTAATAATTATATCCCGAAGGTATGCCTTTGGGATTTTTTTATCCGCCTACGCGGCGGATAACCCGCCATTGCTTCAGCGAAGGCGGGTACATGTGGATACCATAGACTTACCTATGAGGGCTCCATTTTATAATAGGAAAAATGATTATGCTTAATAAAATAGAAGAGATTATACAGGACTTAAAAGCCGGTAAAATGGTTATTGTGGTTGACGACGAGGATCGAGAAAATGAAGGCGATCTCATATTGGCGGCTGACTTTGCTGCCGGAAAAAACATAAACTTTATGGCCAGGCACGGAAGGGGTTTAATCTGTGTTCCAATGGAAGCCGGAAGATTAAATGAGCTTCAAATCCCTCAAATGAAAAACTCCGGAGTACCAAAACAGGCAGACCCTTATCATACGGATTGGGCTATGTCTGTTGATGCCAGAGAAAATGTAAGTACCGGAATTTCTGCCGCCGACAGAGCGCAAACCATAAAAACATTGATAGCTCCTAGTACTAAACCGGATGATTTATTGAAGCCCGGCCATCTTTTCCCGCTGAGGGCCAAAGAAGGCGGCGTCTTGGTTAGGGCCGGCCACACTGAAGCCTGCATTGACCTGATGAAGGCGGCAAAGCTCTACCCGGCAGGTGTTATCTGTGAAATAATGAATGATGCGGGTGAAATGGCAAGACTGCCCGAGCTTTTGAAGTTTGCTCAAAAGCATAACCTAAAAATATGCAGTATCGAAAGCCTTATAAAATACCGCATAAAACAGGATAGGTTAATAAAAAAACTTATAGAAACAAAGCTGCCAACCTCCTTTGGGGATTTTAGATTAGTTCTTTATGAGTCTATCTTAGACGGCTCAAACCATATTGCTTTAATAAAAGGCGATATCAGAGATGAGGCTTTAGTCAGAGTACACTCCGAATGCCTGACCGGAGATGTTTTTCACTCCAAAAGATGCGACTGCGGAGAACAGTTAGTGACGGCAATGGAAATGATTCAGAAAGCAAAAAAAGGTGTAATTTTATATATGCGCCAGGAGGGAAGAGGTATTGGCCTTCCCAATAAACTAAAGGCCTATCATCTTCAGGATAAAGGAATGGATACGGTTGAGGCAAATGAAGCACTTGGTTTTAAGGCTGATTTAAGAGATTACGGTATCGGCGCCCAGATATTAGTTGATTTAGGCCTAAAAAAGATTAGGCTCATTACCAATAACCCGCAGAAAATTATCGGATTGGAAGGCTATGGGCTTGAGGTAACCGAAAGGGTACCTATAGAAATAAAACCCGCCTCCTCTAATAGGAGGTATCTAAAAACAAAAAAGAATAAAATGGGACACATTTTAAATGAGGTATAAAGAAAGAGGTGCGAATATGATTAAAGTAGTAGAGGCTGGTTTGATTGCTAAGGAAAAAAAGTTTGTTCTGGTGGCGTCACGATTTAATAATTTTATAACAAAAAAGCTGGTTGAGGGCGCTATTGACTGTCTTGTGAGACATGGCGTTAAGGATTCCGATATCAAGGTTGTTTGGGTACCGGGCTCCTTTGAAATCCCGTACATTACCGCCAGACTTTTACAAAAAAACAAACAGGATGCCATAATATGCCTGGGAGCGGTTATCAGAGGCGCTACTCCGCACTTCGATTATGTTGCTTCAGAAGTTACTAAGGGAATTGCTAACTTATCTCTAACGGCTAAAGTACCGCTCGCTATGGGAATTATTACAACTGACAATTTAGAGCAGGCCATTGACCGCGCCGGAGCCAAGGAGGGCAATAAAGGTTATCAGGCAGCGCTCTCAGCCATAGAACTTGTTAATCTTTCAGAAAAAATATAGATTTGAAGGGTAAGTTAATTGAGAAAACGAACTAAAGCAAGAGAAGTCGCGTTAAAGTTTCTCTACCAGATAGATATTTCGAAGGAGGAGTGGAGCGAAGAGCTGAAGGAATTCGCCTGCTTCAATGAATCTGAACCGGAAATACAAAGTTTTAGCCGCCAGCTTATAGAGGGAACGATCATTAATCTTAAAGAGATAGATGAGATTATGGTTAGGTATACCGAGAACTGGGAAATAAAAAGAATGGCTGTTATTGACAGAAACGTATTGAGACTGGCCGCCTTCGAACTATTACACCTTGATGATATTCCGGCCAAAGTTTCTATTAACGAGGCTATAAATTTGGCAAAACGCTATGGAGACGAAGACTCCGGCAAATTTGTCAACGGTATTCTGGATAGAATCAAAAAAGAACTAAATGATGGATAACTTTTATATGAAAAAGGCTATCGGGCTTGCCAAAAAAGCCCGGGGAGCGACTCATCCCAATCCAATGGTAGGGGCGCTGATTGTCAAAAAAGGTGTGATTATAGCCTCAGGTTTTCATAAAAAGGCCGGCTTAGACCATGCTGAAGTGATAGCCTTAAAAAAGGCCGGAAAAAAGGCAAAAGGCGCAACCCTATACGTTAACTTAGAACCCTGCTCTCATTTTGGCAAAACTCCCCCCTGCGTAGACCGAATTATAAAAAGCGGTTTAAAGAGAGTTGTTATTGGCGCAGAAGACCCTAATCCCATAAATACCCTTAAAGGCATCAAGAAGCTCAAAAAAAGCGGATTAATAGTCAAAGCTGGAATCTTAAGGGAGGAGTCCGTTAAGTTAAATGAGGACTTTGCTAAATTTATAACGCGGAAAGTTCCCTTTGTTATTATCAAAGCCGCTCAGTCCTTAGACGGCAAAATAGCTTCTGTCAGCGGTGATTCCAAGTGGATAAGCTGTCTTAACTCCAGAAAGTACGCTCATAAATTAAGAGCTGAAAGTGACGCGGTTATGGTAGGCATAGAAACAGTTATTAAAGACAATCCCCGCCTTGACTGCCGTTTTTATAAGTCATTTACCGGACAGCCTTTAAAAATAGTAGTCGACTCGCGGCTCAGAATACCGCTTAAGGCAAAAATCCTCAATAGTCCGGGCGCTCAGACTTTAATTGCCGCGACTCGCTATGCCCCTAAGGACAAAATAAGAAAATTAGAGGCAAAAAAAGCCCGAGTACTTATTGTCCGCTCGCGAAATAAAAGGGTTGATTTAAAAGACCTCTTTATTAAACTGGCAAAAGAGAACATAGTAAGCATTCTGGTTGAAGGAGGAGCCCGGCTGATTACCTCCGTAATAAATCAGAAGCTGGCAGATAAAATAGTTATTTTTATAGCCCCTAAGATTATCGGCGGGAGCAGTGCTCCAACCTTCTGTGAAGGCAAAGGTGTAAAAAGAATGAAGGATGCTATCAACTTAAAGGGTGTAAGCGCTAAAAGAATAAACGGTGATTTAGTGGTGGAGGCTTATCTGTAATATGTTTACCGGAATAGTTGAGCAGATGGCTCAGGTAACTTCAATTAAAAACGCGGCTGATATAAAAAAGTTTGGAGTTAAGCTGAAAAAAAACGCGGAAAAGACGACTATTGGCGACAGCGTTGCTGTAAACGGAGTTTGTCAAACAATAACGGAGATAGAGGGTTCTACTGTTTACTTTGAGGCTATAAAAGAAACTCTCCTCAAAACCAACTTATCTTTATTAAAAAAAGGTGACACCGTAAATATTGAATTTTCTCTTACCCCAAGCGATAAAATAGGCGGGCATTTTGTAACCGGCCACATAGACTGCCTGGGTACAATAAGGCAAAAGAAGCCTGAGGGTGGAGCTATCCGCTTTGAACTGTCCGCGCCGGAAAAATTTAATATTTATACTGCTCCCAAGGGCTCTATCACCGTTGACGGCGTTAGCTTGACTCTCGCTGACTGCTTTAGAGACGGTTTCACTTTCTTTTGCGTTCCACACACCTTGGAAAATACGACTTTAAAGACTATAAAGATAGGCGGCAAGGTAAATTTAGAATTTGACCTCTTAGCCAAATATGTAAACAATAAAGCCCCCAGACCATCCTCCGGCATATCAATAGAACTCCTGCAAAAAAAAGGCTTCATCTGAAAAAATCCATAATATTAATATTGACTTAACTGCTTTGATTTGTTAAACTTATATATATTTTACAAGCAAAGGGCGGATTAATGAAACGCAGTCAGTTTAAAAGAAAAATGGATAGGCTGGCCGGCAGATATTTTTTTCTTTTCTGTGTGGCTATTCTTAGAATTATGCCTGAAGGCCTCGTTTATCATTTCTCAAGAGCCATCGGCCGGTTTGGTTTTTTTGCCGCCAGAAAACATAGAAGGCTGACTATCAATAATTTAACAAAGGCTTTTAAAAATGAAAAAAGTCCACAGGAAATAAAAAAGACAGCCTTAGAGTGTTTCTGTCAGATTTCCTGGGGAGCGGCTGAAACGGCCAGGCTGGCTCTGGACAAAAAAGTTCATCAGAAATTAATAAACAACGTGCGAATAGAAGGCGCAGAGCATCTCGATCAAGCCTTGTCCAAAAAGAAGGGGGCGATTTGCGTAAGCGCCCATTTCGGTAACTTTGCCATAATGACCACCCGCCTCGCGCTGGAAGGCTATCCATTTACTCTGGTTATGCGTTTTGCCGATGACCCGGTTGTTACAGAACTTTGGCAGGAGGTAATGAAAAATATCGGTATCAAGGTTATCTCCGCCCGCCCCAGGCGCAAAGCCGTGGTTGAATCCCTCAGGTGGCTGAGAGACGGCAAGCCTCTATGCCTCCACTCTGACCAGAATAAAACAGATGGTGTTTATGTCAATTTTTTCGGCCGGCCGGCAGGTACGGTTGAAGGCCCTGCCCGTCTTCATCTGAGAACTGGAGCGCCGCTTCTATGCGCCTTTATTATTCGAACGTCAAGAACAAAACATAAAATTGTCATAACTCCCCAGCTTGATATTAAATTAACGGGGGATGAGCAAAAAGATGTCCACAATATAACCAAAGCCTTTACCGCTGAAATTGAAAAGATTGTAAGGCGGTACCCTGAACAGTGGTGGTGGGTGCATCACCGCTGGAAGGGAGCCGAGCGGCTAAAGCAAAAAAGCAGTGATGCCGCGACGGCCGCTAAAAAGAAATAATTGAATTATCAGCCTGAATAAGATACAATAAAATAAGCGTAAAGCGAAAAGTGAAAACTGCTTTGATAATTTTGAATTTTTAGTTATCGTTTTACGCTTTTCGCTTTAAACTTTTAGCTTATTTCGGGGCGTAGCGCAGCTTGGCAGCGCGCCACGTTCGGGACGTGGAGGCCGGCGGTTCAAATCCGCCCGCCCCGACCAACGGCTAAAGTTTGCAAAAGAATAAGGAGGTAAGTAATGAAAAAATTATATAGTACAAAACTGATTATTAGCTTTTTTCTTTTAATCCTGATGCTTGTGCCGGCGAAGGCGGCTTGGGGGGCGGGGAAGAAGTTGGTTGGTAAGAAGGCGCCTGAGATTAGTATAAGTAAGATATTTAACGCTAAACAAAAGCACTCCCTGAAGAGCTTAAGGGGACAGGTTGTCCTGCTTGAGTTTTGGGCTACGTGGTGTCCTCCCTGCATAAAGGCAATGCCGCATTTAGAGAAGCTGCATAATAAATACAAAAACAAGGGACTGGTAATTATAAGCATAAGCGCTGAAAAGGAAAGCGCCATTAAGAAGTTTGTAAAAAGTAAAAAACTGACATTTCCGGTAGCTATTGACAGCGGGCGAAAAACAAACAGTTCATACGGCATTAAAAGTATTCCTACGGCATATCTTATTGACGCCGCCGGCAAAGTAATCTGGCAGGGACATACAATGAACCTGAAAAACGAAACTATTAAAAAAGCGCTGAAAGAAGTTAAAATAAAAAAGAAGAATCCTTTACCGGTCTGGTAATTTTAGGAGTAAAAAATGATAAGTAAATATGAACTTTTTGAAAGGATTACCCGGCAGCTTAGAAATCAAGGGGCGAAAAAAATAGCCGTGTTTGGTTCATACGTAAGAGGAGATGAAAAAACAGACAGTGATATAGATGTTATCGTTGAGTTTTTAGAAAGAAAAAGTCTTCTTGATCTTGTAAGGATAGAAAGGGAATTATCTGAACTCTTGGGCATAAAAGTAGATTTAATGACAGAAAAATCCATAAGTCCATATTTGTTAGGTTCAATAAAAAGGGAAATGGAGGTAATTTACGGATGAAAAAAAATGATTCCGTTTATTTAAAGCATATATTGGATGCCTTCTCAAGAATAGAAGAGTATACACAGGAAGTAGAATACAAAGATTTTATGGACAATAATCTTGTGCAGGATGGTGTAATTAGGTAGATCGAAATAGCGGGTGAAGCCACAAAAAGGTTATCTAAAAAGATTAGGGAAAGGTATCTCGATATACCATGGAAGGATGTGTCGGGTATGCGGGATAAGTTAATACACGATTATTTGGGTGTAGATTTGGATGCCGTTTGGGATACTGTTAAAAAGGATATTCCTGCTCTTAAAAATAAATTGAAAGATATTATCAAAAAAGAAGAAGGTGTATAATTTTTAAACAACAATGAAAAGGGTGTATGTGATTTATACCGGGTCGGTTCAGGGGGTGAATTTTCGCTATACAGCCTTGTCTCTGGCAGAGCACTTTGGAATTCGCGGGTGGGTAAAAAATTTACCTGACGGCAGAGTCGAGCTTGCCGCGGAAGGCAGGGAAGATACTGTTATTAACTTTCTTAATCACATTGATGAAAGAATGAGCGGCTATATTCAAAATAAAGAAACTACCTGGGCGGAAACAAAGGATAAATTTACTTCTTTTATTATTAGGTATTAACTATGAAGTATGCCATTATTGCCGACATACATGCTAACTTAGAAGCCTTTTTAGCCGTAGAGGAAGATCTAAAAAAGGAAACAGTTGATAAATATATCTGTCTGGGCGACATCGTAGGTTATGGAGCCAACCCCATCGAGTGCATGGACGCCGCCGGAGCGATGTTTGATGTAATAATTGCCGGTAATCATGACTATGCTGTCTGCGGACTCTTTGATCTGTCTCTCTTTAATCCATACGCCAGAAAATCGGTTGAATGGACAATAGCGGTTGTCGGAGAAAAAGAAAAGAATCTGCTAAAAACACTTACATTAACAAAGGAGTTGGAAAATTTTACTATTGTCCACGGCTCTTTGTATCACCCGGACGAATTTAATTACATACTTAACTTAAAGGAAGCGGCAAAGACCTTTGATAAACTCAGGCAAAAAATATGCTTTATAGGGCATTCGCACTCCCCGGCAATTATCATAAAGGACTATGAGAATAAAATAGATTATCATAAGATTACAGAAACAACAATTTTAAAAGACAGTCAGTACATTATTAACGTAGGGAGCGTAGGGCAGCCGCGCGATGGTGACCCCAGAGCCTGCTACTGCGTTTATGACAGCGTTGAGAAGACTGTTAAAATTAAAAGAGTGGAATACGCCGTTAGCCGGGCGCAGGAAAAGATAATCAAGGCCGGCCTGCCGCAATTTTTAGCCACCCGCCTTGGAGGAGGCAGATGAAACAATGCCCACGGAAGGATATAAATTATGAAAAAGGTTGTTTTTATAATTCTTATTACGCTTACATTTTTTAATTTGGGGGGATGCGCGACGCTGAAGGACAAGTTTGTCCGCAAAAGCAAACAGGCCAAGAAAAAAGAGGTTTTTTTGTCTACGGGCGAAGTTTATCCGGTAGACGTCAGATACAACAATCACTTTATCTATTATGACATATGGCTTGAAGAGTTGATTGAATCTATGGGAAAGAATAAGAAAAAAGTTTTAGCTTCCGCCGATAGAGCTCTTTATAATCTAAAAGAGATGGGAGAACTTCTTAAGCCAAAGAAAAAACGGGAATTAGAGCCCTATATTAATCAACTAAACCTAATTGTTAAAGAGCTGCATTCAGGAAGCGTATTCGTCCCGCGGCAAAAAAAGATAATTGATATGTTAAAGCGGCAGATACGCGGTGTTCGTCACGAATTTAATTACGAAGATATGCTTGAGGGCGGTTGGATACAGATAGCTGAAGAACAATGATAGAAAATGAGATAAAGGGAGATGTTTATATCAAGAGGTTTGTGTTGGGTCCCTTTGGAAGCAATACCTATGTCCTGGCATCTACGAAAACAAAAGATACCTGCCTGATAGATCCCTGCCGGCCTGTAACTCAAATCAGGCAAATTATAAAAGAGTACGGTTTTAATCTTAGATGCGTCATTAATACCCACGGCCACATAGATCACATTCAGGCAAATGAGGACTTTGCCGTTCCGGTTTATATACACGAAAAAGACGCGGCTTTTTTAAGAGACCCGCTATTAAACCTGTCAGGGTTAATAGAAGGAGGGCGCGTATCTTTTCTTAATGTCCCAAATCTTTTAAAGGACAATGAACTTATTAATGCCGCCGGCATCCCCCTACGGGTTATTCACACTCCGGGTCACAGCCCCGGCAGTATATGTCTTTATTATAAGGATATAATTTTTACCGGTGATACGCTCTTTTTCGACGGCATAGGCAGAAGCGACCTGCCCGGAAGCTCTGAAAAGGAGTTAATGTGTTCAATAAGAGATAAGCTGATGGTTTTGCCGGACAAAACCCGCGTCTATCCGGGCCACGGCCCGGCAACCACTATAGGTAGAGAGAAAAAACTTAATCCTTTTTTATAACGCGGAGACGAATAGAGAAAGGCCTAAAGAAGTGAAGAAATTAATTGATGAGTTTATAAATTATCTTTCCGTTGAAAGGGGCCTGGCAGACAACACTCTTTATGCCTACCGTCAGGATTTAAAAAAATACATATCACATCTCCGGCTAAAGCGCGTTACGGCTATTGAGCAAACTACCAAAGATGACATTGTTAATTTTATTATGCGCGAAAAAGACGCCGGCTTATCTTCTAACTCTATTAGCCGGCGCCTGGCGGCCATTAAAGGATTTTACCGTTTTCTGGTGATGGAAAGATATTTGAAGCGCGATATATCAAGTGTTCTCGAAACTCCTAAACTCTGGCATAAACTGCCGGAAGTGCTAAATTTGGAAGAGGTTGAGAGGATTCTTAAAAGGCCAAACTTAAAAAATTGGCTGGGGATAAGAGACAAAGCCGTTCTCGAGCTTGTATATGCTACCGGCATGAGGGCCTCTGAAATTACCGGCCTTACCCGCGGCAACCTTAATCTCGAAATTGGCTTCATTAAATGTAAGGGTAAGGGGAGCAAGGAAAGAATTATCCCATTTGGGAAGGAGGCGGCCAGAGCTATTGAGAGGTACCTGAAAAAGGTAAGGCCCAGCCTACTGAAAAAAGCTAGCGCTTCAGACTCTCTGTTCCTTACGCGGCTGGGGAAAAGAATGTCCAGGCAGACCTTCTGGAAAATGATTAAAAAATACCTTAAGCAGACTAAAATAAAGAAAGATGTCAGCCCGCATACCTTGAGACACTCCTTTGCCACACACCTGCTGGAAAGAGGAGCTGACTTGAGAATCGTTCAGGAAATGCTGGGGCATAGCAATATTTCTACAACGCAAATATACACGCACATAAACAAGGAACGCCTAAAATCAATTCACAAAAAATATCATCCCAGACCGTAAATAGCGTATGGCGTATAGCGGATAGCGTATAGTTTATATTGTGTATAACAAAACAGCGTTTAGTGTATAGTAAAGCCCTATCCGCTATTGTAATAAATTATACTTGTTTTATACGCTATGCGCTAAACGCTATTAAAGAGAGGATAGTTTTTTGGATTTAATTGTAACTCATATAAACGGTGACTTTGATTCACTGGCCTCTCTTGTAGCGGCTAAAAAATTGTATCCTCAAGCTTCCGTCATTCTTCCTCATTCACCGGAGAAACAAGTGCGGGGCTTTTTAGCTCTATATCAGGATCTTTTTGAACTAAAGGACGAAAGGCACTTTGATTTCGGCCGCGTCAAGCGCCTGATAGTCGTTGATACCCGCCTGAAAAGTAGGATAGGCAGGGCAGCGGCAGTTTTAAATAATAAAAAAATAAAAGTCCACATTTATGATCATCATCCGATTACCTCAAAAGACATAAAAGCCGATAAAGAGGTATCACGCAAAATCGGAGCCACCGTGACCATACTAATAAAGGAGCTAATCAAAAGAAAAATCCGGATAACACCTTTTGAGGCAACCGTGATGGGGCTGGGAATTTACGAGGACACGGGCTCGTTAACCTTCAGAACAACATCCGCGGAAGATGTTGACGCCCTCAGCTATCTTTTTAAACAGGGGTTACGATTGAACATAGTCGCGCGCCACCTCAACCGCGAACTAACCGAAGAAGAGTTGTCAATCCTAATCAAACTTATCCAAAAGACGCGGACTTACCTTATAAACGGTATCCATATCGCTATTTCGTCTATGGCGTACGAAAAGTATATAGCCGACTTGGCAATTCTTACCCATAGATTAATTGATATAGAAAATTTCCGCGTGATATTTGTTCTGGTAAAAATAGGCTCAAAAATTCAAATGATAGCCAGAAGCAGCCTTCCTTCGGTTGACGTCAATAAAATAGCGGCCTTCTTTGGCGGCGGGGGCCACAGCTCCGCGTCTTCCTCTATAATTAGAGGGAAGAACTTGACTGAGGCTGCAAGTAAAATTATTGAACTGTTAAAAAAGAACATCAAGCCCGAGGTATTTGCCAAAGATATTATGAGTTCTCCGGTCAAAACAGTCAATGAATCCGAAACAATAAATAATACCAAAAGGCTGATGACTAAATATAACATCGGCGGAATGCCCGTTTTAGAAAAGGGCAAAGTAGCCGGTATAATTACCAGCGGAGACCTGGATAAGGCCATCTATCACGACTTCGGCCACTCCAGAATTAAGGGATATATGTCAAAAGATGTTATTTGCGCTAAAGAAAACACTTCGATCTCTGACATTCAAAAAATAATATTCGAAAAAAACATAGGCCGCGTCCCCATACTTAAAAACAATAAGATAACCGGTATCGTAACAAGGAATAACATCTTGAGGTTCTTGCACAAAAATTTCAGTACTAAAATACTTACAAAGCGCGCCGGAGGCGAAAAATTTCAGCTTCACGCCCGCGATCTAAGTGGAATAATGAAAAACAAACTGCCGGTCAATACATACGGGCTTTTAAAAAAAATCGGGGACATGGCGGACAGCCGCGGTTTCAAAGCTTACGTAGTAGGCGGTTTTGTAAGAGACTTGATATTGAAGCGAGAAAATCTGGATATCGACCTGGTGGTAGAAGGTGAGGCAATTGAATTTGCCAAAGTACTATCTAAAAAAATCGGCGGTACTCTCATCATTCACAAGCGTTTCGGCACAGCTATCATTATTCTGCCCGGCGGTTTCAGAATAGATGTCGCTTCCTCGCGGACAGAATTTTATGAATATCCGGCAGCCCTACCAACTGTAGAATTCAGCTCGATAAAAAATGACCTGGGGCGCAGGGACTTTGCTATTAACGCGATGGCCGCCGGCCTAAATAAAGACAACTTCGGCATGCTTATAGACTTCTACGGCGGACAAAAAGACATAAAGGCAAAAAAAATACGCGTCCTGCACAACCTCAGCTTCATGGAAGATCCCACCCGCATCTTTAGAGCTGTGAGGTTTGAGCAGCGCTTTGATTTTGCCATAGATAAAAAGACAGAGCATCTGATAAAAACAGCGGTTCATATGGATATGTTTGAAAAGATTGCCGGTGAAAGAATGCGGAATGAGATAATTCCTATTCTATCGGAAAACAATCCTTTAAAAGGTGTCAAGAGAATGAAGCAGCTGCATGAACTGCGTTTTATCCACAAAAATATAAAGTTAACAAAAAAGACAACCGGCTATTTCAAAAAGATAAAAAACAACATCACCTGGTTTAAAAAAACTGTCAAGCTTCCGCTAAAAAACTGGCTTGTGTATTTCCTGGCCCTGGCGGACAACCTAACTTTTCAAGAGGCCTTCTCTGTAGCCGGGCGCTTCGTTTTTTCGCGGCGCGACAGAGATACTGTGTGCCTCTATGCGAAAAACAACAAAAAAGTGCTTAATGCCCTAAGCGGCAAAAAGCGGATAAAGCCCAGCCATATTTACCGGCTGCTCGCCGCCTGTCCGGATGAATTTATCGTTATGTTATTAACTAAAAGCGCCGCCGGACGGCTTACCGGCCGTGTAAAAAGGTACCTGACTAATTATAGAAAGATAAAAATAAAAATTAACGGTGAAGACCTGAAAAAAATGGGCCTTAAACCCTCAGCTGAATTCAAAAAAATTATGGACGAACTTCTATATAAAAAACTGGATGAAGGCTTTAAATGTAAAGGTGACGAGATAAACTTCTTAAGACGGAGGCTATCTAATGAATCAGAGGCTTAATAGAGTTGATCAACTGCTTAAAGAGGAGATAAGCAAAATTATCCAGCAGGGACTGGATGACCCGGCTATCGGTTTTATAACCGTTACCAGAGTTAAAACCTGCTCCGACTTACGCCTGGCAAAGGTATATATAACCGTAATAGGTGATGAAAAGAAAGACACCGCCTTAAAGGCTGTCAATAAGGCCTCTAAATACATTAAGCGCCGGTTATCTGAAAAAATAACGCTTCGCTATCTGCCTGATCTGAAGTTTTATGAAGACGAGTCTATTAATGAAGGTATGCGCATAGAAAAACTTTTCAGACAGATAGAAGAAAAAAAGAAGGAAAAAGATAAAAATGAACTTTAAAAAAGTGATCAAGGCTCTTAATGCGCGTAAATCTTTCCTAATAGCTTCGCATATAAATCCTGACTGTGACGCCCTGGGCTGTCAACTGGCTCTGGCAAGAGTCCTCAGGGCAAAAGGGAAAAAGGTGTACCTGATAGCTGACTCCGCCGTTCCCGCCGCGTATAATTTTTTGCCGGATATCGATAAAATCAAGACAAACATTTTGTCATTTAAAGGCAGTTTTGAGGCGGCCCTGATTCTGGATTGCCCCGGCCTTACAAGAATAGGGAAGGTGTCGGCTTTAATTAAAAACCACCTGATTATAACCATTGACCACCATCCCGGCAAATGCCTCCCGCCGGTAAACTTGTGTCTGAAAGACCCAAAGTCCGCTTCCACGGCAGAGATTCTTTACCGGCTTTTTAAAGAAATGAAAGTAAAAATAGATAAAAAAACCGCCCTGCTTCTCTACACGGGCATAGCCACCGATACGGGATTTTACAAGTATCCCAACACTACTTCAGATGTTCATAAAATTTCGGCGGAGTTGATTAA
>JAGLLT010000039.1 GCA_023140385.1 Candidatus Omnitrophota bacterium | reverse complement strand
AACATCATTCCCTGGTCACCTGCCCCGCCGGTGTCTACACCCATTGATATATCAGGAGATTGCGCCTGAATAGCGGTTATAACTCCGCAGGTTTTATAATCAAAACCATACTCCGGCTCCGTATAACCGATCTCCTTTATAGTCTTTCTTACAACTGCCGGAACGTCCACGTAGCAGCTTGTGGTAATTTCACCTGCCACAAAGGCCAGGCCTGTCGTTACCAGTGTCTCACAGGCGACGCGGCCATTTGGATCCTCTGAAAATATAGCATCCAGAATAGAGTCTGAAATCTGGTCTGCTATCTTATCCGGATGCCCTTCGGTAACCGACTCTGAAGTAAATAAATGAGAATCTTTTTTAATCACTCTTTTTCTCCTTGTATAGTTCATCTGCTTTTTTATAACACTCAAGACTGCCAATATCAAACCAATCACCGGCTAACTGAAAACCATAGACCTTGTTAACCTTGTAGAGCCAGCTTATAAAGTGGCCCGGCTGATCAGGGCTGTTGCCCTCTTTTAGATAAGACGCTACCAGTTCTATCGCGCTCTCCGGTATCAGGTAAATACCGGCTGCCGCGAGACTGCTTTTCGGCAAGCGCGGTTTTTCTTCAAAATCTACAATCCGGTTTTGTCCGTTCAGCTTAACTATACCATAAAGACCGGCAAGTCTTTTATCTTTAAGATCATAAACCCCCATAGAAACCGAAGGCTTCATATTATAACTTTTTTGGACAAAATCCACAATATTAAAATTAAATAAATTATCACCCGCGATAATCAGTAAATCATCCTTTATCTGCCGGCTGTTTATTACAAAATCAATGTCGCCTATAGCGCCGAGTTTTTCTTGATCTTCAAGTGTTCCGTCATTAATAACTTCTATCTCTTTCCGGAAGTAAGCTAAACTTTTCCAGTCAAGAAAGTCTATATAAAATTTATCGTTGGTAACCACAAAGACCTTGTCAATTTCCTTAACCGTCTCCAGGCGCTCAAGAATGTAATTAATTATCGGTTTGCCGTTAATGGGAAGCAGGGGCTTGGCCTTGTTCTTTGTCAAAGGATATAGCCTCGTAGCGTAACCGGCCGCTAAAATTAAAGCCTTCATATTTTACCTCCTGGATATCTCTTTTTTCAGGTACTCTATCATCTTGACCGGCATAGGATTAACGCCGTTTAAAACCGCCAGATAATAGCTAATCCAGTCGCTTATACAAATCAGGCTGAACATCCGGCTAAGCAAACTATCGCCGGCTGAACGGATACCTATAACCTTAGCGCCCGTCTTTTCTATTATTCTCCAACTTATTTTTATCCTTTTTTGCATTTCCTTTAAATCGTATTCATCGGTTAAAAAAACCGCCGCGAAATTTTTTAATAACCTCCCCGGATGCTGCCAGCCGACTATTTCATTGTGGTTCATCTCAGGAAGCAGGTGAACCGAAGAAAGAGACTTGCTGTTTTCAGCCAGTTGGCTCCTCAATCTTAAAGCGGGAACCTCTGTCGTGGAGGTAGAGCCGTAAATAACAACAAATCTGCCATAGAGCTCTTCGGCTATTCTTTTAGCTTCATTGTCTTTAACGCTTACATGGGGAGTCATCAGACAGCCTACATTTCGTATCAACCTAACGGTTTTTTTAATCTCCTTTTTTTTGCTTTTAATCATACCGCACCTTGATAAAATTACCAGGCAGGAAAAGAAAAGGTAACCCAGCGCGCAGCGGGGCGCGTACCCCGCGGGAATCTTTATAAAAGGAACGCGGCTCTTCAGAGACAACCTCTTGAGCTTGCCTCCCGAAGAAAACACGACAATCGCCGCCTTCTTTTTTAAAGCCGCTCTAAAAGCTGAAACAGTTTCTTCGGTATTACCGGAGTAACTTAAAACGATAAGAAGCGTGTCTCTGCCAACAAAGTCCGCTAATCTGTAATCCTTGTTTACGATTACGGGCAATTTAATTTCATACTTGAGATACTCCCTGATGAGATCCGCGCTAATAGCCGAACCGCCCATACCGCAAAGAACAACGTTTTTAAATTCTTTATTAATATATCTTCGGGGCAGCTTGGCCTCTAAGCCGATTTGTTCCGCTTCAAGGCACTGATCGGCAAAACCGGTTAAAAAACAACCCATATTATCTCTATCTATCCCGCGTATTAGCTCAATGTCATTCAGATTATTCAAGCCTTACCTGCCTTTTCCCGTTATGAATTCCGGCGCGATTCTTTTTAACTTTTCCTCCACAAACTTTTTTATCCTATTGCCCGACGAAAGCTTAAGCGCCTCTTTGGCCATCTTCTGGGCATCTTCCATCCTGACAGACCTTATAAGTTTCTTTATTTGGGGCACCACCAAGGGGGAAGTACTAAACTCATCCAAGCCCATGCCAAGCAAGAGAAGAGCCATAGCCGGATCTGCCGCCATTTCACCGCACATACCAACCCAGAGCCCCTTATTGTGGCCGGTATTAATAACATTCTGAATGAGACGCAAAACAGCCGGATGGGCCGGATTATAAAGATAGGCAATTTTTTCATTCGATCTGTCGACGGCCAATGAATACTGAATTAAGTCATTGGTTCCAATTGAGAAAAAGTCAACCTCATTGGCCAAAATGTCAGAAGTCAAGGCCGCGGAGGGTATTTCAATCATGGCGCCAACTTCAATATCTCTGTTATAATTAATCTTTTCCTTTTCAAGTTCACGCTTGCACTTCTCTAAAATTTTATTAGCCTCCTTCAGCTCCTCCACTCCGGAGATCATTGGATACATAAGCTTAAGGCTGCCGTAAGCGCTGGCCCTTAATATTCCTCTTAACTGAACCTTGAAAATCTCGGGGCGTGCCAGACAAAATCTTATAGCCCGCCAGCCTAAAAAAGGATTCAACTCTCGAGGAACTTCAAGCTGAGAGATAAACTTATCACCTCCTAAATCCATAGTTCTTATGATAACCGTCTGCGGTTTTATCTTCTCAGCCACCTTTTTGTAAGCCTCAAAATGCTCATCTTCCGTTGGCAAGCCGCTTCTGTTCATATAAAAGTACTCTGTCCTGTAAAGCCCGATACCGTCCGCTCCGTGAGAAATAACAGAGGACAGCTCCTCCTGAAATTCAATATTTGCCGACAGCTGCACATGATATCCGTCTTTCGTCTTGGCAGGAAGTTTTCTAATCTTTACAAGGTCTCTTTGTAACTCGGCTAATTCTTTCTTGCTTTTGCGAAACTTCTGAATAGTAACTCTATCCGGATTAACTAAAACCAAACCGCAGTTGCCGTCAACGATAACGGTATCGCCGTTTTTTATTTCCCTGGTTCCTATCTCCACCCCTATTACAGCCGGTATCTCTAAAGACCTGGCCATAATGGCCGTGTGCGACGTTCGGCCGCCTATGTCAGTTATGAAAGCTTTTACTTTATCCCTTTGCATAGAGGCGGTATCGCTGGGCGAAAGATCGTAAGCAACTACGATAACCTCCTCCTTCAGGTCTTTCAGCATCGTTTTCTCTCCGCCTAAAAGATTCTGCAAAATTCTCTTGCCCACGTCTTGGATATCACTTAAACGCTCCCTTAAATATTCGTCATCAATCCTGGTAAAGGCGCTTGTATATCTTTCGAGGACGCGGGAAAAGACATACTCTACCGAAGCTCTGTCTTTCTTTAGCCCCGCGATAACCTCTTCAATAAGAGCCCTGTCTTCCAAGACCAGCAAGTGAGCATCAAAAATCTCGCCATGCTCACCTCCTAATTCATTAGTAATTTTTTTCTTCACCTCAATGATTTCGGAGCGCGTCTTTATCAAAGCCTCTTCAAAGCGGGCAATCTCAAGAGGAAGTTCTTCTTTGGGAATCTTGCGCTTGGTAATGGAAAGAGTCTGGCTGTTTATCAAAAAAGCCTTTCCTATAACTATACCAGGTGAGGCCGCTATACCTTTTATGACCATTTTTACTCCTAAGTTAATCAGACTTCTCTAAAAATAACTCCAGTTCTCTCAAAACATCCTCGGCGTCTTCTCCTTCTATCCTCAGACTGATTCTGCTTCCGCATTCAGCCGCCAGTGTCATTATGCCCATTATAGACTTGCCGTTAACCTCCTCATTACCCTTTTTGATGGTAATATCACTATTAAATTTGTTGGCAATCTGCACAAACAGGGCTGCCGGCCTGGCATGAAGGCCGCTTTTATTTTTTATAGTAAGCATTTTTTTCAATATCATTTATTAGTTCTTTTAACTTTTCCCGCCTGGCGGGGCGGGCCTGCCTGGCGGCAGGCAGGTATATCACTAATTAAATCAATGATTATCCTGGCCAGTTTTTCTGAGTTGTGTCTAACATGGTCAACGGTATTTATTACGTCAACCGCCATAACCTTATGCCCCATCTCCCTAATTTTATACAGGTCATTAACCACGGGATGGGCGTTTTCTTCTTCATATTTGGCCCGGGAATTGCGGGGAATTTCCTGCGTGTTAACAATAACATAGTCAATTGTTTTAGAATTAGTGTGGGAGGTTATCGCCTCTACGTGTTCACTGGCAGTATACTCGTCCGTTTCGTGAGATTGAGTCATAACATTACAGACGTAAATTTTAGGTGCGCTGGAGTTGGAGATGGCTTCAGACACCCCCCTAACCAAGAGATTGGGAATAATGCTGGTATAAAGGCTCCCGGGCCCCAGTATTATAGCATCCGCTCTATTTATAGCCTCTATAACTTCTCCGGCCGGTTCACAGTGCGGCGGATCCAGATAAATTTTATCAATACGATCCCTAACCTCGCTTATCTTTGTCTCTCCTTTAGTCGTCTCTCCGTTTTTATGTTTGGCTATCAACGTAATTTTCCTCAATGTAGAAGGAATTACCTGTCCTCTTATTGCCAAAATTCTACTTGAGGCCTTAATGGCCTTTTCAAAGTCTCCCGTAAGCTTAGTCATCGCGGTAATAAATAAATTGCCGAAATTATGCCCCCCCAATTCTGATTCCTTCTCAAAACGAAACTGAAACAGCTCCCCCATTAATGGTTCCGCGTCAGCTAAGGCTACCAGGCAGTCCCTAATGTCTCCGGGAGGCAATATATCAAACTCTCTGCGCAAACGGCCGGAAGAGCCCCCATCATCAGTTACCGTAACAATGGCGCTGATGTTGCTTGTATATTTTTTAAGGCCGTGAAGAAGCACTGAAAGGCCCGTGCCTCCTCCTATAGTTACGATGTTGGGCCCTTTGGAGAGGTGTCTTTTCGCGTAAACGATATCTATCAGCTCCCTTTCTCTCTGAGGCAAGAGCATACTTATAATAAATCTTACCAGTTCCCGAATACCGGCAATAATAAAATACAAGCCAACCAGTAAAATAAATAAGCCGGCAATTATTGAAATGATACTGGAACTGCCTATCTTTACGCCGCCCAGTAAAAAAGCGCCCAGGATAGCAAGGATAGCTCCCACGATAGACATAAATATCCATCTTTTAATACCCATACCGGGAATCAGCCATCTAAGCCTGCGCATATAATGTTTAATCCCTCGCTTCATCTTCTTGCTTTATTATTTTTAAGAGTGTCTTTTCATCAGACGCGTTCTTTAAGGAGTCGCGAAAGTATTTATTTCTTAATAGTCGGGAAATTCTGGCCAGGGCCTTCAGATGCGGGCCAGCCGAATCCATAGGAGCTAACAAGAGAAAAAATATGAAGACAGGCTCCCCGTCCAAAGCGTCAAAATCAATACCCTTTTTCGATATACCTATAGCGCCTATCATCTTTCTAACTTTATCGGATTTGGCGTGCGGAATAGCTATAGACTGCCCAATACCGGTAGAACCCAGGGACTCTCTTTCAAGCAAAGCTTTTACCATACTCTCTCTGTCCTTTGCTCCACTATCGGACATCAACAGTTTAATTAATTCTACGATAACTCCTTTTTTATCACCCGCTGTTAAATTCGCGCTAACCGCCTTGTCATTCAGAAAGTCCAAAATTCTCATCAACATCTCCTTAATGAGTCCCGCCATGGCGGGACGAATTAATCCCCCCTGCGTGTTTTCGCCCTTAGAAATCGCACAGCGATTTCAAGGACTTAGTCCCGGAAATCCTCTGGATTTCTCGGGGACAGAAAACAAGGGGGGATAAAATGCCTAAGTATAAGTTATAATTCAAAACTAAACCCACTCTTAAGTATCAATAAGGCCGTAACTTTTATCCTTTTTCTTGTAAATAATCTTTACCTTATCGCCTTCATTCATATCTTTAAACACAAAAAAACCAAATTCCTCCAGCTCCAGCTCCATAATTGCTTCTTCCGGGCTCATAGGTTTATCTAAAAAACGCGTATCCTTCACAATCACGGGAGCATCATCCACCCTCAGGTCATCTGATTCCAAACCTTCCTCTTTAAGCTTCGTTCTATGGCTCTTATGGCGCTCCTTATACTCCTTTAGCTGGTGTTCAATTTTATCTACAGCGTTATCTACTGAAGCGTACATATCCATTGTTTCTTCTTTTGACAAAAATTTTGTGTCGGCGGCTGTCATTACAATTTCAGCTATATGCCGTACGTTCTCTACGGTTAAAATTACGTGAATATTAACTATATTTTTTAAATAACGGCTAAATCTTTCACTCTTTTCCATAATATGTTTCTTTATGGGTTCTGTAACATCAAAATGCCTGCCCGTAATAGTAATCTGCATAACTTAAATCTCCTTAATGAGGGCATCCCGAAGCTTCGGGATAAGCCTGAATTAATCCCGCCGTGGCGGGATAAGTTCGACTAACAGACTTATGCTCGCTTCGCTCCATAAGTCTGGGTCTCACTTACATACTAAACTTCTCACCTAAATAAATCTGCCTGGCTTTAGCGTCGTTGATTAACTCCTCGCTTGTGCCGGATATTAATATTTTGCCTTCAGCCATTATATACGACCTGTCAGTAATCGCGAGAGTCTCCCGAACACTATGATCCGTCAGCAATATGCCCAGGCCCCTATCTCTCAACTGGGTAATTATCTGCTGTACCTCAAAAACAGCTATCGGATCAACGCCGGAAAATGGCTCATCCAATAGAATAAAAGCGGGATTCGAGACCAGCGCCCTGGTAATCTCAAGCCTTCTTCTTTCTCCCCCGGAAAGCGTGCAGGCCCGGTTTTTGGCCAGATGGACTATGTTCAATTCCTCCAATAGGGTTCGCAGTCTTTTCTTTCTTTCCTTTCTCGCTATACGCATAGTCTCCAGCACAGCCATAATGTTTTCCTCTACCGTTAACTTGCGAAAAACCGATGTTTCCTGTGATAGATAGCCAATTCCAAAACGCGCCCTTTTATACATAGGCAGTTTAGTTATCTCGCGGCTGCCAAAAAAAACTCCTCCTTTGTCAGGATTAATTAAACCTACCAGCATATAGAAGGTAGTGGTCTTACCTGCCCCGTTAGGCCCCAGCAAACCAACTATCTCTCCTCTGCGGATCTCAATATTGACTTCATCGACAACCCGTCTGCCGCTATAAGCCTTTATTAGATTTTTTGTTTGTATTAACTCCATCCTTATCCTTTATCTCATCCATAGTATATATCACAAGTTTCGGCCTGCCCTTTAATACCACCCTGCCTTCATCGGCATAATAAATAGCTTCACTGCTATAGGTAATATTTTCTCCCCTCTTAATTTTCACATTTCCTTCTGCTATCACCTTTTTAATTGCCTTCTTATCTTTATCAAAAAAAACGCAGGCTTTGTCCGCCATAAGTTCGCCGCGTTCATCCTTTACGCGGACATTATCGTTTAAATAAGCAACGTTTTCTTTATAATTTATCCGAAGCGTCCCGTCGCAGGTTACAATCGTCGCGGGAGCTATCTCTATTTTTACATCCCGCTTAAATTTCATTTTCTCCAGATTCGGATGGCCTGAGATGCCGGTGCCGCTTGCTTTAATGTCGTCTTTTTCAATTTCAACAAATTCCTTGCTCCAAACATGTTCTTCCCCGGCATTCCAGTTGAGGCGTTCGGTAGTCAGCCTCGCCCCATCCTCGGTTACAGCTACAACGTTTTTGCTCAACTCCATGTCTTTCGTTTTTTGATCAAGCTTACCTTTCTCCGCTGTAACAGTAACTACATTGTCCTCATTGTAACTCTTGCCCTTTACGTTCGATAATTGAACAATATCAGAACTTAATAAATCGGCCGACTCACCCTCAATATCCCACTTTTTAAGGCCTTTCTCCGTACCCGAGAGAGAAAATGTTGAAATTTTCTGCTGAGCCGCGTCATTTAACGCTGAATCAGTTGCCGCGGCATCACCATCCGACATACTTGGAGCATCAGCCTTTCGCCCTCCGGAACAACCGCTTAAAAAAAGTATAAATAAAATAAGAAAGATTAACTTAGTCATTTTCCACTCTATCCGTAGTATTTGGCAGTTACCTGAGCCCATTTACCCTGTACTTTTAATATTAAATCCGCTATTTCACGCACCGCTCCGAAGCCTCCCGGCCTGGAAGTTATGTAATCAACTCTGCTCTTTAAATCATTTACCGCGCAGGCGGGGCAAACCGAAAAACCCACCCTGCTTAAAACCGGCAGGTCTATCAAATCATCCCCTACAAAACAAACCTCCTCACTTAAAACACTAAACTCATTTATAATTTTCTCATAGACGGAAAGTTTATCAAAAGCATTCTGATAGACTCTCGCGACATGCATATCCTTTGCCCGGCGTTTTATGGTCCTTGAGGCGCGGGCGGTTAAAAGAACTGTCCGGATGCCGGCTCTGTAAAGCAAGGTCATCCCAAAGCCGTCTTTAACGTCAAACGCTTTGGAGTCACTTTGGGGGGGGCTTAAGTAAATTATTTTACCGTCTGTCAGAACACCGTCAACATCCAGCACTAACAGTTTTATTTTCTTAATCTTATCTTTTAACTCCCGACTCACTTCTTTCATACTAATCCGGCTTTCAGTAAATCCTGAACGTCAATCAGGCCGGCCGGCCGGCCTTTATCGTCAACCACCGGCACTTCATCAATCTTCTTTTGCCTCAGGACGCTCAGAGCCTCCTGGGCAAGCCTGCCCTTTTTGATAACAATCGGATTCTTCGTCATAACTTCCGAAACTCTCTTGGAGGTTAAGTCGGTATCCGACTCCAGATGTCTTCTTAAATCACCATCCGTAAAAATACCCGCCAGTTTTCCCTTCGTATCCACTACCAAAGCTGAACCGGCCTTAGAGCCGGTAATAACCAGAAGGACATCTTTGATTACGGCGTCTTCTTTGACCACGGGGTTTTGCCTGCCTTTTCTCATAATATCCTCAACTTTAAGAAGCAGTTTTTTCCCCAGGGACCCCCCGGGATGATAGAAGGCAAAGTCCTCTTTTTTTAAACCCTTCATATCCACCAAAACCATTGCCAAAGCGTCGCCCATGGCCAGCATAGCCGTTGTTGAGGCGGTAGGCGCC
Organism: Candidatus Omnitrophota bacterium; assembly: GCA_023140385.1. GTDB lineage: Bacteria > Omnitrophota > Gorgyraeia > JAGLLT01 > JAGLLT01 > JAGLLT01. The sequence goes on along the minus strand of JAGLLT010000039.1, from coordinate 109,249 downwards.
AATCCCAGAGGACAGGCTTCCTTTTTCACGCTGACATCTAAAACTACGTCGCTGTTCCGGGCAAGCTCAGATTTTATGTTACCGGTCAGGGTAATTAGCCTGGCCCCTATCTTTTTTATGGTTGAAAGCAGTTTCAGTATCTCCTCGGTCTGGCCGCTGTTTGACAAAACAACTACCACATCATCCTTAACAACTCTACCCAGATCGCCGTGAATAGCGTCAGCCGGGTGCAAAAAAAGGCTGGATATACCTAAAGAAGCCAGGGTTGCCGAAATTTTCTGGGCAATTATGCCCGGCTTGCCCATCCCGGTTACAATAATCATGCGCTCACAGACATTAAGCAGATTTGCCGCCTTAATAAAATTTTTATCGATTCTCGGGATTAAGTTACTTATGCCTTCGGCCTCTAATCTCAAAACCTCTCTGGCTCTTTTTATAGACATAGTTGATTACCTGCTTTTTACTATTTCATTAATCTCTTTAAGTATAACGAGAAGCTTCTTTAACTTATTCAGCTTTAACATATTCGTGCCGTCACAAAGCGCTTTAGCCGGATTGAGGTGTACTTCCATAAAAATGCCGTCTGCCCCGGCCGCTGCCGCGGCCTTTGCCAGGCAAGGTATAAATAAACTCTCACCGGCCGATTTATCACCTTTACCTCCAGGTGTTTGCACGCTGTGGCTGGCGTCAAAAACAACGGGATACCCAAAGCTTTTCATAATGGGAATCGAGCGCATATCGCTTACGAGGCTATTATAGCCGAATATGTTTCCTCTTTCCGTAAGCAGTATCTTGTGGTTGCCGCAAGAAGTTATTTTTTGAATTACATTAATCATATCTCTGGGTGATAGAAACTGTCCTTTTTTTACATTAACCGGTTTCTTGGTTTTCGCCGCCTCTACTATCAGATCCGTCTGTCTGGAAAGTAAGGCCGGAATCTGTATAATATCCAGTACGGATTGAGCCTCCTTTATCTCTTCTTTTGTATGAACATCGCTTAAGACGGGAAGGCCAAATTCAGTTTTTACTTTTTTTAGTATTCTCAGGCCCTTCTTAATACCCGGGCCTCTGTATGAGTAAAGTGACGTTCTATTTGCTTTATCATAACTGGATTTAAAAATGCATGGTATCTTAAGTTCATCAGTAATTTTCTTTATTGCCTCAGCGTGCGTAAGAACAGTCTTCTCTGACTCAATAACGCAGGGGCCGGCTATAACAAAAAAAGGATTGCCGCCGCCTACTTTGAAACTGCCGATATCCACATCTCTCTCAACTTTAACCTTTTTCATTCAACTTAATAGCTCCTTTGATAAAATCAACAAAAAGAGGATGCGCCCTGTCGGGCTTTGACTTAAATTCAGGATGAAATTGTGAAGCTACATACCAGGGATGCCCCTTTAACTCTACAATTTCCACCAACCCTCTACTTTTATGGAGACCCGCTATAATCAGGCCGTTTTTTTTCATCACTTTCATAAACTTATTATTAAACTCGTAACGATGGCGGTGCCTTTCATAAATCAACTTTTTTTTGTAGGCCTTATAGCTAAGGCTATTTTTTTTCAGGGTGCACGAATAAGCCCCTAAGCGCATAGTACCGCCCATTTTTTTTATCTTCTTCTGCTCCTCCAAAAGGCTTATAACGGGATACTTAGCGGCTTTGTTAAACTCCGTTGAGTTAGCCCCTTTTAACAGGCACACATTTCTGGCAAACTCTATAACGGCGCACTGCATTCCCAGGCAGATGCCAAAAAAAGGTATTTTATTTGTCCGCGCGTAATAGGCGGCGGCAATCTTGCCCTCTATGCCCCGCAGGCCAAAACCTCCCGGAATAAGAACTCCCTTTACATCCTTCAGGTGTCTATCAATCGTACTTCTTTTAAGTTTTCCGGAGTCGACTTTTTTAATCTCAACGGCACAGTCATTAGCAATACCCGCGTGTTTTAACGCTTCATAGATAGATTTATAAGCATCCTGAAGGCTCATATATTTTCCCACCACGGCAATTCTAACTTTTTTGGAGGGATTTAAGGCGGGCCTGACTACTTTATCCTCCCACTCTTTTAAATTGCTTTTCCTGGTCTTCAGGCATAATTTTCTTTTTACTATTTTATCCAGGCCGCCTTTCTTAAACACCAGCGGCACCTCATAGATACTCTTCACGTCAGGCGCTTCAATAACAGCTTCTTTGTCTACGTTACAGAAGAGAGATATCTTGTCCCTGGCCTCCCTGCTTAATTTCTTCTCGGTCCTGCATAATATTATATCCGGCTGAATACCTATTTCCCGCAGTTTACCAACACTGTGCTGAGTAGGTTTTGTCTTTAGCTCCTGAGCGGCTTTCAAATAAGGAATAAGAGTTAAGTGAATGTACAGAACATTATCTCTGCCGACATCCTGCCTGAACTGGCGAATAGCCTCTAAAAAAGGAAGCCCTTCAATATCGCCTACGGTCCCTCCTATTTCGCATATTACAACATCAATGCGCTTACCCCTGGAAACCAGTTTGATGGCGCGCTTTATCTCATCAGTTATATGCGGTATGACCTGAACCGTACCCCCCAGATACTCACCCTTTCTTTCTTTCTGAATAACCGTATTGTATATTTTACCGCTGGTTACACTGTTAAATTTTCCTATAGGTGACTTGGTAAATCTTTCATAATGGCCCAGATCCAGATCGGTTTCGGCTCCATCCTCGGTTACATAAACCTCACCGTGCTGATAGGGACTCATGGTTCCCGGGTCAACATTAAGATATGGGTCGAACTTCTGAATAGTAACTTTCATTCCTTCCGACTCCAGCAGTTTGCCGATAGAACTCGAGGCAATACCCTTACCCAAGCTTGAAACAACTCCTCCGGTTATAAAAATGTATTTAGGCACCTTTAGCCTCCATTATCCTTTTAACCTTTTCCAGGTCTTCCGGCGTATCAACTCCTATAGAATCATACTCTGACTCAATCACCTTTATCCTATAGCCATATTCCAGAACCCTCAGTTGCTCAAGTCCCTCAATTTTTTCCAGCTGAGAAGGAGCCAGAGTGGCAAAAGTCAGTAAGAACAAGCGGCGATAGGCATAAATTCCCAGGTGCTTAAAACAGAAAAAATCCTCATCAGATCTGGGGTAAGGAATAAGTGAGCGTGAGAAGTATAAAGCAAAATCATCTTCATTTTTCACAACTTTAACCACATTGTGATGCTCAAGCTCACAACAGTTCTTTGCCCTGTAAGCCGCCGTCGCGACGCGCAGGGAAACGTCGTTATATAAGACCTGAACAAGCCTGTCAATAAGCTTAGGGTTTATCAGAGGTTCATCCCCCTGAATATTTATAATTAAGTCGGAGTTGAGCGACTGCGAAACCTCCGCGATCCTGTCTGTACCTGTAACAGCCCGGGATGAGGTCATAACAACCTCAGCTCCAAAACCTTCAGCCGCCTTTTTAATCTTTTTACTGTCGGTGGCTATAATCACCTTATCTAACATCTTTGCCTGCATCGCCTGGTTATAAACATACCAGATTAAGGGTTTGCCCTGAATCTTTTCCAAGACCTTACCTCTAAAACGCTTTGAATCAAACCTGGCAGGTATAATTCCCGTAGCTAACATATTATTATTTTTTGCCTTCACTAATTATTTTTTTTCTTAGCTCGCTTTGAGCGCAAACAGCAACACCCACCTTACCCACCACCACACCGGCCGCGCAATTCGAAATAAAGGCCGCTTCTTCATGTGTCGCCCCGCTGGCAATTGATAACGTAAAGGCTGATATAACGGTATCTCCGGCACCGGAAACATCGAAAACTTCCTGAGCCATTGTGGGAATACGGCTGATTTTGCCGTTTTTTTCAAAAAGGCACATCCCGCCTTCCCCCAGCGTTACTAAAATCGAACTAAGCTTCAACTTCTTAAGCAGTTTAAAGGCGGCCTTTTCTAACTGAGGCGTATCTTTTATTTTGATACCGCTGGCCTTCTCCAGCTCATGCTTATTCGGCGTTATAGCTGTCACCATCTTATAATAAGAAAAATGTTTCTCCTTAGGATCAACGGTAATGATTTTCTTGCCGCTTTTTGCCAGGTTCAGAATACCATTAAGCAGTTTCGGCATAATCACACCTTTACCATAGTCTTCAATCAAAATCGCGTCCACATCTTTAATCTTTGCCTTAACGTAAAGCAGTATCTGCTTCAATATCCCACTGCCTATATGAGCCTCATCCTCTCTGTCAATCCTGACAACCTGCTGGCTATGAGCTATAACGCGGGTTTTTAAAGTCGTCGGACGCCCCTCATCCACCATCAATCCGTCTACGTTAATGCCTTTATCCTCAAGCTGTCTCGATAATATATTACCGTATAGGTCATTACCAACCACGCCGGCTATGTAAACTTTTGCTCCAAGAGATCGCGCGTTATTGGCCACGTTGCTGGCGCCTCCGGGCATAAAGGACTGTGAGTTAACCTTAACTACCGGCACCGGCGCCTCAGGGGATATGCGGTCAACCGCCCCCCAGATAAACTCATCCAGTATCACGTCTCCAAGAACAAGTATTCTGGACTTCTTAAATTGGGAAATAATTTTTATTAGTTTATTCATTGTAGGTTATTTTATCATATAGCCTGATTTCTGTCAATTAACTATAAGGGCTTTTAAATAATTGTAAAAAAGCTTTTATAGTCATGATAGAAAACCTTAACGTTCTAAGGCAAGCTTTACCTTCTCATAAACCTCATCTACGCCTATCAATCTGAGGCAGTCTTTACCCGGACAGGCTTTAAACCTGAAATCATTATAGCATGGACGGCAATTAAGGTTTTTTTTGACAACGCAATTCTTTGCCTCATCGGGATAAGGCCCATAAATCCTTTCGTCAACGGGCCCGAAAAGAGAAACTGTCGGCACCCCCCGGCTCACTGCTACGTGAAGAGGGCCGCCATCGTTGCATATAATAAGCCTGCTTAACCCGCACAAAGCGGCGAACTCGGGTAGTGTTGTTTCTCCGCAGGCAGAGAAAGCTTTGTTCCTCATTAAACCCGCGACCTCACGGCACAGTTCATTTTCTGAACTATCCCCCATAATAATTACCTTCGCTCTTAACTCATCAATTAACTTATCCGCGATTCCTGAAAATTTTTCCGCCGGCCACCGCTTATAAGCGGCATCTTTTGCCCAACTTGAACCGCCGCCGGGCACAACACCTATTAACAGGTCATCCGGCTTAACTCCCCTACCTTTTAAAAAACTCTTTGCCCAATTAAGAGCGGCGGCGTTAACAGGAAATTTTAGCTTCTCCGGCCAAACACTTATACCCAGGTGCCTTATCAGATCCAGATAGTGCTCGGCTACATGCCTCTCCCGGTAACCTTTGAGTTCTATTCTATCCGTCAGAAACCTACCTCTCTTTCTGTAATCAAACCCTACTCGCCGGGGAATCCTTAAAAGAAACTTTTCAATAAAACCATACTGGCTTGAATTGGAAAGGTCAATCAAAAGGTCGAAGTGTTCTTTGCGCAGTTCCTTTATTAAATCATAGAGTATCCTGAAAGCCTTTACGCGTCTCAGGGAATCAAATTTTCCTTTATCAAAAACGTAAATTTTATTGACATCACTATTATTGTCCAATACCTCCTTTGTCCTTGAACCCAGGAGGACAGCTAAAAAAACATCCGGATAGACTCTGCGCAAATTACTTAAAAGGGGCGTAGTAAAAAGAACATCGCCTATTCCGTAAGGATTAACTACTAATACTCTCTTCAATTTTTTTCGCGGCATCTAAAACATCCTCTACTTTTATGGCTTTGAGGCACTTAAAATTTTTGTCACATTTATGCGCCAGGCAATCGCGGCATCCCACTTCTTTATGTAAAACTATGCTCTTTTTATCAAGCGGGCCCCAGCGGCGGGGACTCAGGCCGGTCTGGTTTCTCCCGAAAATATCAATTACCGGTGTGCTAACCGCGACGGCAATATGAACCGGCCCCGAATCATTGGAAATCAGCAGCCGCGCCTTCTCTAAAAGGGCGGCCAGCTCCTTTAATTTTAACCCTTCAAAAACAGCGTAAGCGGCCTCACTCATAAAACTAACAACCTGCCGGCATATTTCTTTATCTTTATCGGAGCAAATAAAAACAATTTTACAAGAGTCATTTCTAACAAGCGCGTCGCATACCTTCGCGAAACGCTCGGGCGGCCAAATCTTAGAGGGACAACTGGCGGCAGGATGAACCGCCACTATCTTATCTCCGGCCTTAATCCCTTTTTCAATCAGGATTGCTTCAACCTTCTCTTTATCTCGCGTAAAGCGGGGCATAAATAGTTCATCCGACATCTTTTTGATACCAACGGCTTTAAGAACATCAAAGTTGTACTCAGCTTCATGCTTTTGGCCCAAATGCTTGCTGTCTTTTATCCTGTCAGTCAAAAGAAAGCTCATTTTTTTATCATAGCCAACTCTTATAGGAATGCGGGCCAGAAAGGTTATTAAATGAACTCTGTTGGTAGGGTGAAGAATAAAGGCGGCGTCAAATCTCTTTTTCTTAAGAAAATGAGCGAATCTTAATCCGGCATAAATACCCCTGTCTTTGCCGTATTTGTCATAGACTATAACTTCATCCAAATACGGATTGCCTTCGGCTATCTCGCGCGCGTAAGGCCTGAGCATAAAGGCAATGCGGCTCTCGGGATATACCTCCCTCAAGGCCTTAATCACCGGAGTAGACAAAAGCACATCTCCTATCCTGTCCGTCCTGACTATGAGTATCCTTTTTAAACTTTTCATTTTATAGCTTGTAATATTCCGGCCGCGGCCTTAACCACTTCCTCAGATTCAATATTTCTAAGGCATTCATTGTCAAACCGGCACTGCGCTTTTTCACATGGCGCGCAATCGATTTCCTTTTTAATAATACGATCATACTCTCCCCGGGGGCCGTACTTAATAGAGTTTGTGGGGCCGAATAATGATATTACGGGTACTTTTTGGGCGGCGGCTAAATGCATAGGAGCGCTGTCATTGGTAATGAGAAGCCTTGTCTTTTTCAAGATGGCCGCCAACTGCATAAGAGAGGTTTTGCCGCAGAGATTAAGTATTTTTTGCGGCAGGCCGCGGGTAATTTCATCCGCTATACGACAATCATCTTTATCACCTACGAGCACTATACAAACATCCAGCCCGCCGGCCAGCTTCTCAGCCGTCTCCTTAAAATGTCCGGCCGGCCACCTTTTAACCTCACTCAGGGCTCCGGGGGCCATAGCTATAAGTGTTTCTTCAGTTTTAAAGTGTCCAAGCAGCTCCCCGGCAATCCTTTCATCTTCATCTCTTATCTCTATCAGAAAATCGGCCTTTTCGATATTTATACCAATCTGCTTAAGCCTGTCCAGATGGACATCTTTCATATAAGCTCTTTTTTTAGACTTCCGCCGCCAGAGAGCCGTCCTATAGCGCGGGCTTATAAACAGGGGGATTAATGTGTGACGCAAATCAACCACCAGGTCATATTTCTGGCTCAAGCTGAAAATTAATCTGACTTTATTCTTAAAAGAATCAAATTTATTATAAGGAATAACTCTTCTAACCCCTGAAATCGAAGAAAAAATTTCTCTTACTCTCGGGCCGCACACAACGTCCACCGCGGCTTCGGGAAACTCCCGGCATAAAATATAAAGTACGGGTGTTGTCAAAACAGCATCACCGATATTGCTTAAGGTTATCAAGAGAACTGACTTTACTTTTTTCATCTCAACTTTCTAATTAACTTTTTAGCCGCCTCAAAAACGTCATCGACGGTTATGGCCTTCATGCACCTGTTTTCCGGACAGTCAAGATTATAGCAGGGCACCTCGCATCCTACATCTTTTTGGATAACTGTGTACGGTGTTTTACCGGTAAAGGGGCCGGTAATATCACTGCTTGTCGGGCCGAACAGAGCTATCGCGGGAGTTCCGACGGCAACAGTAATATGCAGAGGCCCGGAGTCTGCCGAAATCACTAAATCAGAAAATTTCAAAAGAGCGGCCAGCTCTTTAAGGTTCGTCCTGCCGCAAGAGACAATAGGACTGCAGTCCATCATCTTTTTTATCTCCTCAGCCAGCCGGACATCCGCCGGCCCGCCGGAAATTATCACCTTCATCGAGTATCTTTTTATCAACTCATCCGCCAGCCGCGCGAATCTTTCAGCCGGCCATCTTTTCAGGTTCCAGTTGCCCCCGGGATTTATAACTGCCAGAAGGTTGTCTTTTTTTACTTTGCGCGCCTCAAGAAACTTCTTCATTGAGATTTCGGCTTCTTCCGCTATAAAAAACTCACAACCTCTATTATCAGCGGCGCCTTCCGCCTCTCCGGCAATCCTTAAAAAATATTCAGCCCTGTGAATCCGGCCAACAGCTGGAGCAACCTTTTTTGTCAGCAAAAAACCGCCTTTCTTTCTATAGTACCCCACCCTTTGCGGTATGCCCGCCAGAAAACACAACAGCAGTCTGGTAAAAGAACGCTGAAAAAGAAAAACTATATCAAAGCGCTTTTTCTTCAGGAAGAAGATAAATCTCAACTTGCCGATAACGCCTCTGTGCCTGCCCTTTTCATCGTAAACTATAATTTCATTCAGCCGGGGATTATCCTCTAAAATCTGTTTCGCGCGAGGCACAAGCATACAGGCAAGGTAAGCATCAGGATACCTTCGCCGCAGGGCGCGAATGGCAGCCGTTGAAAAGAGTACGTCTCCCAACCAGTTAACATTGACGATTAAAATACGTTTTGGCCGTTTTATCCTGTCTGTCATATTTTCCTTTTATGCTCAACTGTCTCACTGTAGACCCGTTCAACCCTTTTGCTAAGTTCGTCCAGCGAAAATTTATCTTCAGCCGTCCGTCTTCCTACCGCGGCAAACTTACTCCTGAGGCCGCTATCGCCTAAAAACTTTACCACAGCTTCTTTAATAGCCTCCGCGTTTTTCGGAGGCACCAGATATCCGCTCTTGCCATTATCAACCAGAGAGTAAATACCTCCGACGTTACTGGCAACCACCGCTACCGAACAAGCCATCGCCTCCAATATAGACAAACCCAATCCTTCTTCAAGTGACGGCATAACAAAGACATCAATAATAGATAAAGGAATGCTAGTCTCAAAAACTGAGGAAAAAAAACGCGTTTTTTCTTCAATCATTAGGGTTTGTGATAATTTTTTGAGATATCCCTCTTCCGGACCGTCTCCGATAATAAGAAACTGCGTATCCGGCTTTTCCTTTAATATCTTTTGGGCGGCTTCCAGAAAATATCTATGCCCCTTAACCGGGGACAACCTGGCAATAATGCCTACCACCGGCGCTTCTTTAAGCCCGAACTTCTCTCTAAAACCCGCTTTCTCCTCCGGGCCGTAAGAACATGAGAAGGTTTTCAGGTCTACTCCGTTGTAGATTAACTCAACCCTATCTTTAGCGACCCGCATATTGTTAACCAAATGCGCCCTGACCGCCTCACTAATAGCAATCACCTTAGCGCCCCAGCACTGAAAAATTAACCGCGACTTTTTAGGCTTGAAAAACCCGTGACAAGTAGTTACATAAGGAACCTTGCATAGGACCGATAAGAGCGCCGCCGCTACCTGCGCTACTCTTGTCTGAGCATGGATAATATCAATTCTCTCCTTCTTAATAAGGTGTCTCAACTTTAAAACGGCTAGGAGCAGTTTGGGATTTAGTTCTGATTTGGTATTAAGGGAGACCAAAACATGCCTGAGGGAGTCCGCTTCCAGTCCGCCCGCCAACTGTCCGCCGCTTGAAGCAACCCACACCTGATGCCCGGCATCTCTTAACTTCTTAGCTAGAGATATGGTGTACGAAGTAATCCCGCCCACGTTTAAATGAGTTGTCATAAGCAATATCTTCATTTCGCGTTAATCCATTTTATAACAGCCTTGGCGACTTCCTCAACTCCGATACTCTTCATACACTTCATAATATCACACTTTGGCTTATAGCAGGGGCCGCACTTAGGCCTTTTATAAATAACGGTGCATTTGTCGGCCGACGCGACATGCCTTTTAGGATCTGTCGGGCCGAACAAAGCTACAAAGGGAACCTTTAAGGCGGCGGCAACGTGCATAGGCGCGGAGTCACTGGTAACAATAACCCGGCATCTCTTAATCAGGGCGGCAAGCTGCATAAAAGAGGTTTTGCCGCAGGCAATAATGGGCTTGCTTTTAGTAAGGGCGGCAAATCTCTCCGCCTCCTCCTTGTCCTCCGAGCCGCCGGTCACTACAATCCTGAGATTGTGCTTTAGTGTCAGTTCATTGCTGAGTTTAGCAAAATTTTCAAGCGGCCACCTCTTGCTCTGCCATCTTTTACTGGCTGTTATATTTAGCCCGACCAAAGGCTGGCCTTTCGCTACCCACTCACTCTTTAAGAACTCCTCTATGTACCTCTCGTCCTCATCTGCCGGCCACAACTTCAGGCTCTTGTCCACAATATCTACCCCCAATAGATTCAAAACCCGCTCCTGATGCTTTATAGGGTCTACCAGCCTGCCCGTATCCTTAATCCCGTACTTAAGAAGAAATCCCAGTTTTTTATTTTTATAACCGTATCTCTTTGCCGAGGCGCTTAAAAATCCCAAAAGATGGCTCTTAGAGTTATTCTGTAAATCTATAACCATATCAAAGGACTCTCTTCTTAAACTTCGGGCAATATTGATTATATCCTTTGATACTAAAGCCGCGCCTTTAATATCATAGGCCAGAACTTCATCCACATACGGGCAGTTTTTTAAAATATCCTTTACCTCCATGTCCACTATAACACTGATATACGCTCCCGGAAATTTGGCTCTCAGGCTTCTCAGTGAAGGAACAATCAGTATAACATCACCGGCAGCGCTAAACTTTATAACCAATATTTTTAAAGAACCTATGGCCTCCTGATAAACCTTTATGGTTTTATTATACATCTCCTTTAAATCGTATAATCTTTCAACCTTCTCCCGGGCCCGCTTGATAAAACTTTCTGCCAATTGCCGGTCGCGGTATATTTTCAAAAGGGCGCCGGCAATAGCCTCCGAATCCCGGGCGGGAACAAGAATTCCATTTTTACCATCCTCAATTATCTCAACCACCCCTCCTACTCTTGTAGCAATAACCGGTATCCCCACGGCGCCGGCCTCAATTAAAACCCTCCCAAAGGCTTCCTGCGCTGTAGTAGCCATTACCAAAACATCAAGTCCGGATAAGACCGCCGGTATGTCAGAGCGCCTACCTAAAAACTCTACATAGTTTGTTATGCCTAACTGCCTGATTGAAACTAAGAGCTCTTCTTTACAGCCGATTTTGCCGGGCGCGGCTTCACCGATAATTTGCGCCCTTATACGGGGCAGTTGCCTGACTACCTTTGATATAGCCTTCAAAAAGTACTTATGTCCCTTAAGAGGCGTAATTCTGCCTATTATACCTACCTTAAAAGCGCCGGTTCTTTTAAGAGAGCCGGGATTAAAGGTAAACTTCTCAAGGTCAACTCCGCGGGCTATATGCCTGACTCTTTCCGGCGGTACCTTAAAGTCGTCTATCATGTGGCGTCCGATAGCCCGGCTGACTACAATCACCCTCTTGCCCCAACCCATAACGCGGCTTGTAAAATGAGTATTATAATAACCGTGGCAAGTAGTAACAAAACTACAGCCGGTTCTATAACAGGCAAGACAGGCAATCCAGGCAGGCACCCTGCTTCTGGCGTGGACAACGTCTATCTTTTCCTTTTTTATTATCCCGGCAAGCAGGCCGCTCATTCTTAAAATCGTCAGAGGTGATTTTTTATTAACCGGCAGTTGATAGTGTTTAACTCCCAATGAGATTAACTCACTAACCAGGCTTCCCCCGGCAGAAACCACCACCGCTCTGTGGTTTTGCCGAATAAGTTCTTTTGCCAGGTCAACGGTACCGGTTTCAACTCCACCAGTTTCTAAAGCCGGTAAAATCTGAAGAACCCTCATATTAATCCTGCCAGCGCCTCTCTTATTTTTTTATTGTCATCAGGAGCCTTAATCTCTCCCTCTGCCGCGAATAAATCCTTAACAACCGTCTTTAAGCTCCCGGCTTCCGCTGTTTTTACAAAGCCCCGCGCGGTGAAACTGCTTATCAGTCTTTTGTGTTTACTGAGGTCTTTCAGGGACTGGTAGTTATCCGGCACAAGTACAACAACTCGCTTTTGAGAACTTACGGCCTCGCAAATCATAGAGAGGCTGTCAAAAGAAACAATTACTACATCCGATAAGCCCAGAATACCGCCTATCGTTTCAGGAGGATTATTCTTTGAGGCAAGCACCAAAAGTTTACAGCCCCCAAAGCCCGCCAACGAACCTTCGAACAACAACTCAAACGCCCGGCCTGTACGCCTGGATGTAGTAGCCAAAAGATTGGAATTACACTCAGCGGCTATACTCTTTATCTCAGCCAGCATCCTCTTAATCTGAATTTCCTCATAACTATAATGACGGCTGTCTCCGCCAAAAAAAACACCAAGAATAGAGCCGTCTTTCAGGCTTATCTTGGCAGTTAGAGTCTCTTTATCGCGCCTTATTGATTCAGCGCTAATTAAGCCGGGAGCGCCGGCAGTCACAACCACTCTCCCCGATTTCCCGAATTTGCCGGGCCGGTCATGTTCAGGTATAACGGCTAAATCAAAGTTATTAATTCTAAGCGGCGGCTTCATTATCACAACACTCCGGGCGCCGTTTTCCCTAGAAACCGCTAAATTAATACCTGCCAGCTTACTGCCGCAGGAAATCACATAATCCGCGTAACTGCTTATCAACTCGCGGTAACTTTCTTTCGTCAGAAACAATCTTAGCAATAAAAGGCGCAGCGGCTGAAGAAAAGCAAGCGTCAGGCAGGCATTTAATAAAGCAGAGCCTGCCTTATGTCTAAAACCGGCTTCAATTATTTTACAGCCGTCTTCCCGGGCATAGGGCAGTCTTGACTGAAGACCGCTTTTTTCAAGCTCCTCTCCCAGCAGGCGGCTAACAGCTTTCGCCTGGTTCAAATGGCCGGCCTTGCCGTCACTTAATACAATAACTGCCCGGGCAGGCGTCGACCTCCACCTCTTCTGCGCCCAGAACCACTGTTCGGGGCTTTCTTTAATATAGCGGCTAAGCAAATTGTGATAACCTTGCAGGCAATCCCTTACAACTGACTCCTTAGGCCCCTGACTGTCAATCGTCAACTCCTCAATCATAAACAGGGTGTGCCTGCCTCCCCCGCCTCTTTTAAGAAAACAAGGGATAATAGGGCTCCCCGTCTTCATAGCGATAGCCGCCACTCCTGACGGAGCCGAGGTGTACCTGCCCAAAAATTCCACAAAAACACCGCTTTGGCGGACATCCTGGTCAGCCAGCATTCCCACGGTATTATTTTTTCTTAAACTTCTTAAAATAGCCTTTACACCTACACCCTTACTGACAACCTCACAGTTGTTAGCGCTTCTATAGCTATTTAACAACTCATTAAGCCTGTTAAGCTTCTGTTTTCTGACCAGCACTTGCATAGGATAGCCTTTGATACTTAGTACCTGGGACGCAAGCTCCCAGTTTCCGAAATGACCCGTCAAAAATATCAAACCCCCGCCCTTAGCTTTCGCCTTTTTAACGGTTTCAAGCCCTTTTATAGAAACGAAGCTATCAACCCAATCTTCGTTTAATTTTGGAAATCTTGCTATCTCAACCAACATCCGGCCCAGGTTTTTATATGAGCCCCTTAAAATTCTTTTCAGTTCAGCCGGGGACTTTGAACAGCTAAAGGCGGCTCGTAAATTCAAATAACCGGTTCTCTTCTGCTTAGCACAAAAAAGGTAGGCCATGTTTCCCATAAGTCTGCCGAGAAACAAAGCAAAATTTAACGGCAGGCATTTAAGTACAAACAAAATAAACTTAGCCGCCAGATATGCCGGATATGTATTCATCCAGCCTTTCCTCCCCTTTTAGTATCTCTATTTTTATTTTCAGTACGTAAAACTTAAACTCTCTTGACAGCCTAAAAACCATATTCGCGTCCAGGCGCATCCAATCCTTCTCAGTGGTTATCAGCGCCTTTACCTTAGCGGTGCGCGCTTTATTGATAAGACTGTCAACATCCCCGTTCTTATACTGATAGTGGTCAATAAAATTAACAAAACCGCTAACTTCCGCTCCCAGACTGCTGAGGGTAGCTCGAAAAGATGAGGGCGAACCGATAGCGCAAAAACCTAAAACCTTTCTACCTCTTACCTCTTTAAAAGAGAGGTTTTTGTCCTTAAGCGGTTCATATAAACAACTGGGCATGTGTTCAGCCTCTACAACCGGAGCTTCCGGCTTTATCCTTTTTAAAAGGGCTTTTAGGCGCGGCAGATTAACCTGGCCCAAACCGGCCTTGGTCAGCACAAAAATATCCGCCCTCCTGAGATGGCCAACCGGCTCTCTCAGCAAACCGCGCGGAGTAAGCCTTTGATTGCTAAAAGGACAGGTTGCGTCAATAAGGACAATATTGATATCTCTTGAAACGCGCCATTGTTGAAAACCATCATCTAAAACAATTAAATCCGGCTTAAAGTACTTAATCGCTCTTTTTATCAACCTGGCCCTGTCTTTACCGGAAAGTATCTTTATGCCCGGTAGATTATATTGTAGTAAATTTAACTCATCACTATTATAACCGCGTGAAATAAGGGCTACCTTTTTGGAAATAAAAAATCGCTTTATTAAATACTCTTCAAAGGGGGTTTTGCCGGTTCCCCCCATGGTAATGTTACCGACACTGATAACTTTAACTTCGGGCTTATAGCGCGGCAGGACGCGTGCCCGGAAAAGAAAAATAACCAGCTCAAGGCAGGCCCAATAAAGGTATGAAAAAATTAACAGGGTAAACCTCAAGGTGGAGGCCAAAGCGCCTTTTTGTCCGCTTACGGCAACATTATAAAGATACTCCTTAAATCTTTCTTTCATGCCCCGCCCTTAATTAGTTTTTCTTTTAACTCAAGCAGCTCTTTAAATCCGGCTTCAAGGCCTTTATCCTTAGGAAAGTAATATCTGTTTTTACACGGAAGATACTTCTGCTCCAGGGCCTCTTGCTCCCTATCATGCGGGTAAATGTATCCCTCGCCCCTTTTTAATCTCCGGGCGCCTTTGTAATGGGCGTCCTTTATCCCCTCCGGCACTTCAAGCAAACGCTTCTCTCTCACATCCTTTAAGGCGCTTTCTATGGCCAGATAGGAAGCGTTACTTTTTGGGGCGCAGGCTATGTAAAGAGCCGCCTGGGCTAAAGGAATTCTGGCCTCCGGCAGGCCTATATTTAAAGCTGCCTGCATAGCGGCATTGGCCAAAATCAAAGCCTGCGGGTCGGCATTGCCTACGTCCTCAGCGGCGCAGATAACAATGCGCCTGGCAATAAAACGTACATCTTCACCCGCATATATCATCTTGGCCAACCAGTATACGCAGGCATCCGGGTCTGAACCGCGCATACTCTTTATGAAGCCGGATATTGTATCATAATGTCCATCTTCTTTATTATCATAAAGAACAACCTTCCTCCCAATACAATCCAGGGCAACCTGCCTACTATAGTGGATAACATTATCTTCATCCGGCAGTGTAGTTAGAGCGCCAATCTCAAGGATATTAAGCGCCCGCCTGGCATCACCGTCCGAAGCCCGAACCATCAATTTAAGGGCCTCTTCAGTTACCTTAATCTTCATTTTGCCCAGGCCCCTTTCTTTATCTCTTAGCGCTGTACTTAAAATTTTCAGAATATCATCATCTCCGAGAGGTTTTAACTCAAAAACACCTGAGCGGGAAATTATGGGCGGATTTATACTAAAAAAGGGATTGTGAGTGGTGGCGCCTATCAGTATAACATTGCCTTCTTCTACGTCGGGCATCAATACATCTTGCTGGGCTTTGTTAAAACGGTGTATTTCATCAATAAAGAGAATGGTCTTTTGATTATAAAGCTTTTTCCTTTTCCTGGCCGTTTCAATAACCACCCTGAGCTCTTTGACTGACGAAGTTACAGCGTTCAGCCGGCAAAAAAGCGAGTTGGTAACCTTGCTTATTACAGAAGCCAGAGCCGTTTTACCGGTACCGGGCGGGCCGTATAAGATGATAGAGGTCAGCCTGTCCGCCTTTATTGCTCTAAGAAGCGGTTTGCCTTCTGCCAAAAGATGTTTTTGATTTACAAACTCTTCCAGCGCTCTGGGCCGCATTCTGTAAGCAAGAGGCGAATTTTCCTGGGGGGTATTATCTTTTGATTCGAGATTTTTAAATAGATTCATAGGCCTAAAAAGAAATCCCCGCGGATGCCGTGCGTGCGTGATAGGCTTGAACCCGGTCTACTAAGTGGGTACCTTCTCATTTCCGCCCGCGGGCAGTATGAAGTTAGGTTCCCGGGCAAACTGTGTTGGCTCAAGTCTATCTGCTCATCACGTACATAGCAGGGAAATTATTATCTACACTAAATATATCACAATCCAAGCTCAAAAGCAAGCATTTTTGCAATAGCGGTCAGGTTGGACTTTCTCTATTACCTCATCTGGGCTTTTAGGTTGTTTACCAGGGTTTTTTGGATTTCTGTTTGCACTTTATCAACTTCGGTGTCGGTTAGGGTTGTTTTTTCTGACTGGTACTTTATGGAGTAGGCAAGGCTTTTATAGCCGGTGGGAATTTGTTTTCCTGAATAAACGTCAAAAAGAGCAACCTCTCTGATAAATCCCTTGCCCGTCTTCTTTATCATTTCAATAATTTCGCTTGAAGATAAATCGTTTTTTACAATTACCGCCAGATCGCGTGTGACGGCCGGAAATTTCGGTATAGGCTTCACTTTATCATCCAACCTCACATACGACAGCACCTCTTCCAGATAAACTTCAGCCGCGTATACCTCATCTTCTATATCAAAGGTATCAAGTACCACGTTCTTTATCTTGCCCAGGACGGCTAATTTTTTGTCAGCCATAGTTACGACAGCGCTGTGGCCCTTAACAAAAATGCCGCTGTCAACCCGCTTAAAGGCAATATCCTTTATCCCCAGGCGGCTAAACAGGTTTTCAACTATCCCCTTGAGATCAAAAAAATCAAACGGCTTGGACTTTACCCGCCAGTCATTCGTGAACTTACTACCGGAGAGGCCTATCGCCAAAGCGGCTTCTTCAGAAAATTTACCGCCCTTATTTAAAAACACATCCCCTAACTCAAAAACCATTAAATCCTCAACCTGCCTATTTAGATTCCAGCTTAAAACATTCAGGATGCCGGGAATTAATGTGGGCCTTAAAATCTCCTGCTCCACACTCAGAGCTTTTTGGACTTTAACAATTTCATCGGGCAGGTAATTAAGTTTACTTAAAGACCTTTCGTTAATCATACTATAAGTTATAACTTCGCTAAGCCCGCAAGCGCATAAAATATCTCCTACAATTTTCTTAATCTTATATTTACGGAACTCGCTAATACCGGCCGATGATCTGTACTTTATTATCTGTTTTGGTGATATTCCGGCAAGCGTCGTAGGCATTTTATCGTAGCCGTAAACGCGGGCTACCTCTTCTATTATGTCTATCTCTCTGCTAACATCCTGCCTGAAAAAGGGTATCTTGAGCGTAAGAGATCTTTCGCCGGCGGCTGTTACTTCAAATCCAAGCGCCGTTAAAATCCTTTTGACTTTATCGAGGCTAATCTTAAAACCCAAAATCCTGCTTATTTCATCTATTCTTAACTTACCCGAGCGCTCCTTCAAGCCGCCTTTAAAAATATCTCTCCTACCCTTTATAGAGCCCTTGCTACTCTGAGCCATAAGAAGAGCCGCTTTTCGAGCCACAGCCGGTATGGCCTTCAGGCAAACTCCTCTTTCAAATCTATAAGAAGAATCTGTGCTGATGCCAAGCCTTCTGGCCGCTCTTCTTATAACAACGGGATCAAAATGAGCGCACTCCAGCAGTACATTCTTTGTCTCATAGCCAATCTCAGTATCAATCCCCCCGATAATACCCGCAATGGCTATCGGCTTTTTCTCATCAGCAATGACCAGAATATCTTCGTCAAGTTTATACTCCCTTGAATCCAGCGCGGCAATGCTTTCTCCTTTTTTAGCCCATCTGACAACAAGCGTTGAGCCCTCAATTTTATCATAGTCAAAGGCGTGCAAAGGCTGTCCGCTGGCTAAAAGGAAATAGTTGGTTATATCAACTATATTATTAACCGGTCTCAGGCCTAAAGTGCTTAGCCGGCGGGTTATCTTTTCGTCCGATATTTTAATTTTAGTATCTCTGATCAAGGTCGCGTTATATCTAAGGCACTTAGCGGGCGCCTGATTTTTAACCTCTATGGGCTCGCCTATGGGCTCGCCTGAATTTTCAACCTCACAGCTCTCCGCGTTAAGTTCACGAAAACTGCTTTCGGTTAGACAGGCCGCCTCTCTGGCAATACCTTCCATGCTTAACAAATCAGGCCTGTTGGGGGTGATTTCGGCATCCATAACAAAATCATCCTTAAGCTTTTCTATTGACCCGACTTCAATGCCGGCCATAGTAAGCCTTTCGGCCAGCTCTTCAGGCGTAATCTTAATATCCGTAAAATCTTTAAGCCAATTATAACTTATCAGCATAAAAAATTATCTCCACTGCCTCAAAAATCTCAGGTCGTTCTCAAAAAATAACCTGATGTCGTTAACCCCGTACTTTAGCATAGCTATACGCTCAACGCCCATACCAAAAGCAAAGCCGCTATACTTTTCATAGTTATAACCGACCGCTTTGAAAACTTCAGGATCGACCATGCCCGCTCCCATAACTTCCAGCCAACCGGTTCGGGAACAGACGCGGCAACCCTTGCCGCCGCAGATTATACAACTGATATCCAAATCGGCACTCGGCTCCGTAAAAGGAAAAAAATGAGGCCGGAATCTTACCTTCACTGAATCGCCAAACATACGGTTCGCGAAAAAAGAAAGAGTTCCTTTGAGGTCGGAAAAAGTAATGTTTTTGTCTATGACCAGGCCTTCAACCTGGTGAAACATAAATGAGTGCGTAGCATCAACGGCATCAGGTCTATATACCTTGCCGGGAACAATCACGGCCACCGGCGGTTCTTCCTTCTCCATAACTCTTATCTGTACCGGAGAGGTGTGGGAACGCAAAAGCAGGTCATCTTTAATATAAAAGGTATCAAAGGCATCCCTGGAAGGATGATCAAGCGGAATATTCAGTGCCTCAAAGTTATACCGTTCTCTTTCCGCTTCCGGCCCTTCTACAACATTTAACCCCAGGCTGACAAAAATATCACATATTTCATCTATAATCCGGGTAACCGGATGTTTATTTCCATGGGCGGCAACTATGCCCGGAAGGGTTATGTCAACGCGCTCCCCGCGAGGCCGGCTTTCTATTTTTTTGAGCCGGTCTTCTATCTCCGCCATAAGCTTATTCTTAATATCATTGGCCAGCTTACCCACCTGCGCCCTTTGCTCGGACGGAAGCTTGCGCAAACTCTTTAGAATCTCCGTCAGCCTGCCTTTTCGGCCCAGATATCCCACGCGTATCTTTTCTATCTCTGCTAAAACTCCGGCCTTATTCAGCCCTGCCAGGGCCTCCTTTTGAATTTTTTTTAATTCTTTTAACACTATTTCAGTCTCTTCTCAATTTTCTTTTTTTCTTTATCAAGTTTTTCTATTTTCTTTAAACCAACTTTAATCTTTTCAATCTTTTTATCAGTTTTCTTCAGCTCATCTACGGCATCCAGTTCCACAACGCCCCTGGGAATGTGGCTCTTTTCACCCAAAGCCTCCAGCAAATGACCTGTTTCTCTATACCTCTTCTCAAGTATCTTCTGAACGTTCTTTAATCTTCTGTCCTCTCCAAGCTGAGCTATCATCTCCGCGATTTCAGCCTGCTGTCTCTTAATTTTAGCAACAATTATAGCCTTATCCACAATTATCTACTTACCCTCTTTTACCAGTTTTATAAGTTTACTAAAGGCATTATCATCAGTAGCTGCCAGTTCTGAAAGCATCTTTCTATTAAGCTCAATTTTGGCTTTTTTCAAACCTTTGATAAACCTGGAATACAAAATATCGTACTTTTTACAGCCGGCCGTTATTCGGGTAATCCACAAAACCCTATAGTCTCTTTTCTTCGCTTTGCGGTCCCTGTAGGCATAACTCAAACCTTTCTGAACAGTTTCTTTAGCCGTACGCAGGAGCTTACTCCTTCCGCCGCGGGCACCCTTGGCTGCCTTTAGAACCTTTTTTCTTCTTTTTGCGGATGCTGGCGCATGTTTAACTCTTGGCATACTACACTCTCCTTACTTTTTTTCAAAAATTGGACATCGGGCACTTATCATTTGACTTCTATGCTCTATTCTTCGCTTAACTATAAGGCATAAGCCTTTTAAGCTTCTTCTCATCCTTCTTATCCACTAATCCGGCCTGCCGCAGGTTCCTTTTTCTTTTTCTGCTTTTTTTGGCCAGAATATGGCTGTGGCCGGCTTTGTTCCTTTTAACCTTACCGCTCTTGGTAAGCTTAAAACGCTTGGCCACTCCTTTGTTGGTTTTTAACTTGGGCATACTATTTTATCCTTTCTCCTTTTACCTAAAATCAAATATAAAAATACAAAAAAATAAAAAAATTCGCTTTCTACATTTGTTCTTTTAAAATTAATTATTTAGGATCTAAATACATAATAATAGTTTTTCCCATTTGGGCAGGCCGCCTGGCAACTTCACTGCACTCTTTAGTATCATTAACAAATCTATCAAGCAGCTGCCGGCCTATTTCCGGATGGGTTACCTCTCTGCCGCGGAACCTCAGGGCAACCTTTATCCTGTCTCCCTTTTTCAAAAACTTGATCGCGTGGGCTAATTTTACCTGATAATCATGTTCTTCAATTTTCGGCTTAAATTTTATTTCCTTTATCTCAATAACTTTCTGTTTTTTCCTGGCCTCTTTGGCTCTTTTGGACTGCTCATATTTATATTTTGAGTAGTCCATTATTCTACACACCGGCGGAGCGGCCGAAGGAGCCACCTCTACCAAATCAAGTCCATTCTCTTCCGCCGTCTTCAAGGCATCCTCGATAAGCATTATACCTGCCTGCTCACCATCCTTGCCTACAACTCTTACCTGGCGAACCCTGATAAACTCATTTATTCTCGCTTCTTTGGAAATAAGTCACGCACCTCCTTATGACAGCCGCGGACTGTCAGTTATAAGTCTTAAGTACAAATCAAAAATTTAAAACTTAAGACTTGTTTCTAATGTCTTCCATTACTATTTTTTTAAAATCTTCGACAGTCATTACTCCTAACTGTTCATTACCTCTTTTTCGAACCGATACCTTGCGCGCCTCCTTTTCTTTATCACCGACGATACACATATAAGGAATCTTTTCCTCCTGAGCTCTTCTTATTTTGCTGCCCAGAGTTTCATTGCGCGGGTCCACGTCAACCCTTAGTCCGCCGCGGAGTTCCGCCTTTAAGCTTAGCGCGTAATCTTCAGCTCTTGAGGTAACCGCTAAAATTCTCACCTGCGCCGGCGCCAACCACACCGGCAGGGCAAAGTCATAGTGCTCAAGCAAAATTCCGATAAATCTCTCCAGGCTTCCCAAGATAACTCTGTGAAGCATTACCGGCCGATACTTTTTGCCGTCGCTGCCAATGTAAGCCAAATTAAACCTCTCCGGCAGGGCAAAGTCGCACTGAATGGTCGCGCACTGCCAGGGCCTGCCGAGTGAGTCCTTTATTTTTATGTCTATCTTAGGGCCGTAAAAAGCGCCCTCTCCTTCATTGACTTCATACTTTTCACCTTCAGAGTCAAGAGAGCTCTTCAGGGCCGTTTCTGCCGCCTCCCAATCCTCTAAATTCCCAATATACTCTTTAGGCCTGGTGCTTAACTCATACTCATATTGGCTAAAGCCAAAGTCCTTCATTGTGCTTTTTACAAAGTCAATAACACCTGTTATCTCATCCCGCAGATGTTCTTTGGTGCAGAAGATATGAGAGTCATCCTGAGTAAAGCCTCTGGCCCTCATCAACCCGTGCAAGACGCCTGACTTTTCATGACGGTAGACTGTGCCCAGCTCAAAAAACCTTATCGGTAGCTCATTGTAGCTTCTAATCCTCGCGGCATAGACCAGAATATGCGCGGGGCAGTTCATAGGCTTAACCGCGTACTCCTGTCCGTCTATCTCAAAAAAGTACATATTTTCCCGATAAAACTCATAGTGGCCTGATGTCTTCCAGATGTCGGACTTCATAATATGCGGCCCTAAAACCATTTGATAATCTCTCGCCAAATGCTCTTTTTTTAAATAATCTTCAATGATGTTTCTTAAAAGAGCTCCCTTGGGATGATATACAACAAGGCCCGGCCCTACCTCCTGATGCATACTAAAATATCCTAAAGAGGCTCCTTTTCTGTGATCCCGCTTTTTGGCCTCCTCAACTCTTTTAAGATGTTCTTTTAACTCACTCTTTGTGTCAAAGGCCGTTCCGTATATTCTGGTAAGCTGAGCATTTTTCTCATTCCCTCTCCAGTAAGCTCCGGCTACGCTCAAAAGTTTAAAATGTTTAATTTGGCCGGTTGACTCTAGGTGCGGGCCTTTACATAAATCAACAAAGTCTCCGTTTTTATAGACCGATATTTCCTCATCGCCAAGTTCCTCTATCAGTTCCAGCTTATAGGCTTCCTTCAAGCCTTTAAAGAGCTTGAGGGCCTCCTCTTTAGAAAGGG
Organism: Candidatus Omnitrophota bacterium; assembly: GCA_023140385.1. Taxonomy (GTDB): domain Bacteria; phylum Omnitrophota; class Gorgyraeia; order JAGLLT01; family JAGLLT01; genus JAGLLT01. Next base: position 86,514 of record JAGLLT010000039.1, on the reverse strand, counting down.
CTTCCCTTTCGAATTTATACTCCTTTTTTATAATCTCCTTCATCTTCTCTTCAACGCGAGAAAGGTCATCCTGCCTCAAGGGTTCTTTGAAATCAAAATCATAATAAAACCCATTTTCAATAGACGGCCCAATACCCAACTTAACCCCCGGATAGAGGCTCTTCACCGCCTGCGCCAGAATATGAGAAGTGCTATGCCTTAGTACATTTAAATCCATAATTAGTCCTTAAATTCCAACCCTGTTAATACCCACTACAAAACTCAACGTAGTTAGTTCGGTGCCGCGCACTGTACTCGAACAACTATTATGTTGTGAGTAGTAGGGTGGTGGGCGGTACTGGATTCGAACCAGTGACCTCCACGATGTCAACGTGGCGCGCTAACCAACTGCGCCAACCGCCCGCCTTCGCTAAAGCTACGGCGGGCAGGCCCGCTTTTACTTTAGAAATAAACCATAACAGATAAACCTGCTTTTACTGTTAGCTACAACTTAAGCCCACCTTTTTGTTTCCAGCTTCAACGGATAAAAAGGTTCATAAGGTGTGCGGGCTGGCCTGCCAGCCATAGCTCCGTAGGAGCGACGGCTGGTGGGCGAGGTGGGAGTCGAACCCACACGGCTTATTCAGCCATGGGATTTTAAGTCCCACGTGTCTGCCATTCCACCACTCGCCCGCCTTCGCTAAAGCTACGGCGGGCAGGCCCGCTTTTACTTTAGAAATAAACCATAACAGATAAACCTGCTTTTACTTTAGAAATAAACTTCAACTGATAAACCCGCTTTTACTACTAGCTACAATTAAACCCGCTTTTACTGTTAAATATAACGCAAACCCACCTTTGTTTCTATGTCAATTGCAACGGATAAAAAACTTCAACGTAAACACTGACCTGCCAATCATAGCTTCAATACAGGCTGGGCCTGCCAGCTGTAACTTTAATGTAGGCTGGCCTGCCAGCCATAGCTCCGTAGGAGCGACGGCTGGAGGCGGCGAGCGGACTCGAACCGCTGAATAATGGTTTTGCAGACCACTGCCTTACCGCTTGGCTACGCCGCCAAAGTCTATAAAGACTTTTATACAACACTTTTTTACAATCTATCACTATAAGCACAAAAGTCAAGCAAAAAAACGAAGCTTTCCCGATTATGATGCAGGGAAAGCTTCTCATAAACTACCATTTTTTATGCCATAGTTTGAATTCAAAAATTCTCAAAGTCTGTATAATAATCAACTACCGCCCTACGTGGCCGTCACCGTAAACGTATAAATTGGTTGGTTTGGCTCCGTTGACATCACTGGCTAACGGCTCGCTTAATTCCATCTTATACATATTATCACCGGCACAGTCAAGGACAAAGTCATCACCGGTAATATTTTTAGTAACCTTAACGGTATCCAGATAAGGTGCACTTCCGCCTGTCAGCTCATCCCAACTGCCCGGACATTGGCCGGCATGGTCTCTGCTATAGGCGTAAATACCTATAGCGCACTGCCTTAAGTTGTTACTAACATTTATCTTAACCGCCTGTACCTGCCCTTGAAAAAGGCCTGTAAGTATGAGCCCGATAAGTATGGATATGATGGTAATAACAATCATCAGCTCAATTAAGGTAAATCCCGCCCGCCTTTTTGATAAGTACATCTTACAACCTTTTCATCTGAATTAAAGGTTAAACTTACTCCCCCTTAATAAAAGAGCACTTAATTTTAAAACACTTAAGTGCTCTTTTATCTTAGATCACCACGTCACTCCAATACCTTACTAATTACTTACTGCCACATGGCCATCAGCACAAACACACTGATTACTTCCGTTAGTATCATCATCAGCCATTAGCCAAGTACCTGAAGTCAGGGCGTATAAGTTAGGGCCGGTGATTTGCTTATAATTCATTTCGATACCATCTCCATTTAAAAAAACGCTAGCATCATCCAGATAGTCGGTTACCAGAACATCGTCTAGAGCATCTGCTGCGCATTTTGGTAAAGTCCCGTTGTTATCTTTAGCATAAGCAAAAAGAGCTATGCCTATCTGACGCAGGTTGCTGGCAGTCTGTGTATCAACAGCTGATTTTTGGGCGGTAAATACACCTGGAAGCAGTAAGCTAAGTAAAATACCTATAATGACCATAACAATCATTAGCTCAACAAGAGTAAAACCTTTTGCCTTTCTCATCTTCTTCACCTCCTTTCCCATTGGTCTATATCTACTATGCCTTCTTAAACCCGCAAAAGAGGACATAATTAATACTTTTACCAGGGCAAACTTCACCTTTTCAGGCGTTTCGCCCTACCCACTTATCCCCTTTTACTTCTGTGATAAGTATACCATAACTTTTCGACTTTGTCAATAATCAGGCCGGCCAGCGCTTTTTTCGGGATTTTGGTAAATCTTTCGGCTTTTAGCCTGTTATCTATAAAAAAACCGCTCGGCTTCTCTTTTCCAAAGGGGCTTGGGCCTTTAGTTTTTTTATTGGCTATAATTAAATCAAGGTTTTTTTCTCTTAACTTATTGGAAGCATTGGAGATAAGATTGGAGGCCTCAAGAGCAAAGCCTACGGTTATTCTATCTTTTTTTATCTTTGCCAGCTGTTTAAGGATATCGGGGTTACGAACTAAATCTAAAGAAAGGTTCTTTCTTATCTTTTTTAACTTGCCGGAAATAATTTTTTTGGGGCGGTAGTCTGAGACGGCGGCTGACATAATCAGGCAGTGGCATAATTTAAAGTGCTTGTTTACCGCCAAATACATTTCTCTGGCAGACTCTACCTTCACCACTATGGCCTTCTCAGGTGCTTTAAGGCTGACCGGCCCGCTTATAAGAACAACCTTATGGCCTCTCCTTATGGCCTCTCTTGCCATTTGATAGCCAATGGTGCCGGTTGAGTAATTTGACATAAACCGTACCGCGTCAAGGGGTTCGCGGGTCGGGCCTGCTGTAATAACAATCTTCAGGGGGGTTTGGGAAGCCATTTTACAGACTCTTTATTCTTTTAAGGATAATGTCGAGGTTTTCAAGGCGGCCCATCGCCTTTTTTCCATTTAATAGCTCGCCTTTTACGGGACCGACAAATTTAAAGCCTCTTTTTTTAAGTACAACAATATTCTTGGCCGTAACCTCTTTTTTATACATCTTCTCATGCATCGCCGGACAAATCAAGACTGGGGCAGATGAAGATAAAACGGTGAGGGAGACAATATCATCACAGAGGCCGGCGGCCAGCTTGGCTATTATGTGGCAGGTGGCCGGAATAATTACAATTTTACCGGCCCACTCAGCCAGGCTGATATGAGCAGGTTCAATATTTTCTGCCGGCTTAAAAAGGTCAATAAAAACTTTATTGCCGGAAAGATGCTGAAGCGTGAGCGGGGTAATAAAACAAGCCGCCTCTTTAGTCATCAGACAGGTTACGCTATAGCCCTGCTTTCTTAGCGACCTGACCAGTTCAGCCGCTTTATAACAGGCTATACCTCCGCAAATTCCAACAAGCACTTTTTTATCTTTTTTAGACATACAAGCTTACCTTTCTAAGAACATAAAAATTAATCAATAAACTCGATGTAATCGGTTTTTTAACTTGTGCCCGTAAGGGTATCGCTGTAATCAGGTTATTTCGTCCAACTTAAACAAGAAAGAACCTATATATTACTTACCACTTTTGACCTTATAGTCTATTTTACCTTCTAAAATTTCCTTTAAAGCTATGGCGGGATACTTCATCTTTTCATCACTCTTAACCATGGCAGTCGCCCCTTCATTTAGCTGAAGCGCTCTTTTGGAAGCCAGATTAACCAACTTATACAAACTCCCGGTCTTTTTTAACAACTCCTCAAGTGATACATCAATCATTTTAACACCTCTTTAAGTTATCCTGAATTATACCTCTTAACTCCTCAAACGCTCTATTTAAATCGTCATTTATAACTACGTAGTCGTAAAATCCGCTTTGAGCCAGCTCCTTCACGGCAGTCTGAAGCCTTCTTTCAATCTCTCGAGGCGTATTGGTCAGCCTCTCCGTTAACCTTGCCCGCAAGGCTTCAGCGTCAGGCGCCTTCAGAAATATCAGCACAGCTTCCGGATGACTCCTTTTAACCTGCTTTGCTCCCTGCACGTCAATACTCAAAATTACGTTTTTCCCCTTGTTAAGCGCTTCTTCAATCTTTGCTTTCGGCGTAGCGTAATAGCTGTCAAAAACTTTCGCCCACTCCAGAAAATCATCGTTTTCTCTCTTTTTTAAAAAATCACTTTCTGATATAAAATAGTAGTCACGGCTGTTCTTTTCGCCCTTTCTCGGCCGGCGGGTAGTAACAGAGACTGATTTTTCCAAATTCAGCCCGGCGCGTAAAAGCATCTTTTCTAAGGTAGTTTTACCGCTCCCTGAAGGAGCTGATATTATAAATAGCCTGCCTCTGTCTCGCATATCAAAAGATGAAGAACCTATCCTTCTATTCTGTTGGTTATAGTATCGGGCTGAATAGCGGAAAGCACTATATGATCACTGTTGGTAATGATCACGGCGCGTGTTCTCCTGCCATTGGTGGCATCTATTAGTTTATTGCGCCGGCGCGCCTCTTCTCTAATCCTTTTTATCGGAGCCGCCTGGGGTAAAAGTATAGCCACTATCTTATCTATAGAAACTACGTTATCAAAACCGATATTGATGAAGCGTCTGCTGCAGCCCGCTCCGGCCTTTTTTTTCATTCTACGTTTTGCGCCTGTTCTCTTATCTTCTCTATTTCAGCCTTAATCTCAATTACACTTTTGGATACCGTAAAATCCTGGGTTTTGGCGGCAATGGTATTGGCTTCGCGCGATAACTCCTGAGCAATAAAGTCCAGTTTCTTTCCCACTTCTTCATTTGCTTTTAAGACCTGTTTGAAATTTTTTACGTGGGCTTTAACGCGGGTAATCTCTTCACTAACATCACAGCCCTGGACAAAAGAAGCAAAGTCAGACTCCAGCCTTTCGCTCTTTACTGTTTTCATATGAGGCCGCTGAAAACGTCTTAAAAGTCGCTTTTTATATTTATTAAGCATCAGCGGTATCCTTTTTTCAATCTTCAACAGCAAGCTCTCAATAATCCGCGTCCTTTTATAAAGGTCATTATACATAAACCTGCCTTCAAGGCCGCGTGACTTAATTAAACTGTCAAGGGCGGCCCCTACAGCCTTTTTTATTCTCGGCCACTCCCGTTCCAGGTAGGTATTTTTTCTTTTGTATACCAGGACATCGGGAAAAGATAAAAGCTGAGGCAGAGTTATTGACTCCTTGAATTTAAACTCCTTTTTAAGCTTTTCGAGGCCATTTAAGTAACCGGTGGCCAGCTTTTTATTAATTTCAATCCTGAAGTTATCTTCGTTATGACTTTCAAAATTTAAATTAATATTAACGCGTCCCCGCCTGATTTTCTGCTGGGCAAGCTGTTTTACCTTCTTTTCAAAACACAGAATGTTTTCCGGCAGGCGGACAATAACCTCCAGGTAGCGGTAATTCAAACTTCTAATTTCAACCGTCACCAGCCCCGAAGCCGTGCTTACCTTACCGCTCCCATAGCCGGTCATACTTTTAAGCAATGTAACTATCCCTTTCAAATTAGTAACAACTAAAGCAATAACATCATTATACGTCTATCAAAATAACTGTCAAGTTATTTGATTACAAAGTACTAGCGGATAGCGTATAAAAGCAAAAAAACAGCAAACCCATCAACCCGGCGTACCCGCTATTTTTTATATGTTATTTTGATTTTTAATATTTTATATTTGCTTTTTCTATACGCTATCCGCTAAACGCTCTACGCTATTTTCTATACGCTATTTTACCTGCTTCCATGCTTTATGAGCGGCAGGCCTTTTTTGCACATGGGGCACTCTTGAGGTTTGTAGGTTTTCAGATTCAGCCTGAGGAGGCTTTTGAACTCTACATCTTCAAACTTATTTTTCTTCTTTGACCTGTCTACCAGGGCACAAACTCCAATCACTTCGCCCCCCTCTCCGCGAACCAGCTCCACCAACTCCATAACCGAACCGCCGGTAGTCACAATGTCCTCGGCGATAAGCACCTTTTCGCCGGTGGCAATCTTAAAATCCCTTCTCAGAAGCATCTTACCGTCAAGCCTTTCTGTAAAGATAGACCGGCACTTAAAAATGGATGCTAACTGATAAGAGAGAACAATAGCGCCGACGGCCGGAGCGATAACCACATCTACCTTTTTGGAAGCGAATTTTTTACTAAGCTGGCGGCAAAGTTTTTCAGTATATTGAGGATACTGCAGGACTAAACTCTTTTGAAAGTACTTTTTTGAGTGCAGTCCCGAGGTAAGTAGAAAATGCCCTTCTATTAAGGCGCCGCAGTCGATAAATATATCCAGAATTTCTTTCTCGGTCATACTCGGTTAATCTCCTTTAATTTCTGCCAATATCTCCCTGGCCGCCTCCCCGGGCCTGGCCGCTTTAATTACAGGCCGCCCGACAACTATATAATCAGCTCCGCTCTCAATTGCCTTTTTGGGACCGGCTGTTCTTTTCTGATCATCCTTTTTATAGCCCGCCGGCCTTATGCCGGGACAAACAATAATAAAATCTCTGCCGGCAATCTTTCTCGCTCCGGCCGCTTCTTTAGGTGAAAGTACCACTCCTCCTATGCCCGCCTTCCTGGCCAGCCTTACAAGGCGCGCAACCTGTTCATCAACCGCGCCGCTTACATTTAATTCCCTTAAGTCTTTTCTATTAAAGCTTGAGAGCACCGTTACTCCTAAAATAACCGGGGGCTTTATCCCCATTTTCCCGGCCTCTTCCGCGGCAGCCCCCTGAGCCTTCCGCATCATTTCCGAACCGCCTTGCGTATGAACCGTAAACATAAAAACTTTTAATCTTGTAATCTGGGTAGCCGTATTGGCAACAGTATTAGGAATATCATGAAGCTTAAGATCTAAAAAAACCCCGCGCTTAAATTTATGAACTGTTTTTATAATCCGGGGGCCGTATCTTGTAAATAACTGAGGGCCGATCTTAAAAATTTCTACTTCCTTATGAAGTTTCTTCAAAAGGTTCTCAGCCTCTTTTATAGTATCAACGTCTAAAGCCACAATAAGTTTTGACTTCATATTACTCCCTGCTTATCTTTAAAGTTCCAACGAGCCGGCTTATCTCTTTAAGCCCTCCGGCAGCCATATATTTTTTAATACCCTCTAATATTTTGAAGGTACTTCGCGGATCAATAAAATTTGCCGTACCGATTGAAACAGCATCCGCTCCCACGATAATAAATTCCAGCGCGTCTTCCCAGTTCATAATGCCCCCCTGGCCGACAACGGGAATATCAACACAAGAGGCCGCTTCGTAAACCATTCTAAGCGCGATGGGTTTGATGGCCGGACCGCTCAGACCGCCGGTAACATTGCCCAATTTTGGAACTTTTTTTTCTATATCCACCAACATACCGCCAAAAGTGTTCACCAGCGAAATAACATCCGCTCCCGCTTCTTCCGCGGCCATGGCTATCTCTTTTATATCAGTTACATTGGGTGACAATTTAACAATAAGGGTAGCTTTAGTTTGCCTCCTTGCGGCAGACACCACCTCCTTAACCCCCTCCTTGTCCTGGGAGAACATGCGCCCTTTTTTCGATTTAACGTTAGGACAGGAAATATTCAACTCCAGGGCGGCAGCTTTTTCTTTATTTAAACGTTCGGCTAAACAGACATACTCTTCTACAGTATCGCCGGCAATACTAATAATAACCGGTACTCTTAAGCTTCTTAAGTAAGGAAGTTTTTCCTCAATAAAGCGGTCTATGCCGATGTTTTCTAATCCTATAGCATTTAGCATACCGGAGGCGGACTCCGCTATTCTGGGAGGCGGGTTGCCGGAACGCGGCTTCAAGGTAACCGTCTTGGTCACTATAGCCCCCAGACTGTTTACATCCACTAAATCCCCGTACTCTGAGCCGCAGCCAAAAGTTCCCGAGGAGACCATAACCGGATTGGCCATTTTAATCTTGCCTAATGTAACCGATAAATCTACTCCCAAATTATATCACCTGCCTTAAAAACCGGGCCATCCTTGCAGGCCAGTTTATAACCGTTTCTGGTCATTACAGCGCACCCCAAACAAACTCCTACTCCACAAGCCATCATCTCATCCATACTAACCTGGCTCTCTATCTTATACTCCCCGCTTAACCGGGCAACAACCCTTAGCATAGGCCTTGGGCCGGCGGCAAAAATCTCCATCTCTTTATCTTTCTCTTTCCGCAAATAATTTTCGAGCACCTCTGTAATTTTAGACTTTATACCCCCTGAACCGTCTTCAGTAGCCGTAATTACCTTTAGCTTCATATTTTTAAGTTCGCGGCAGCACAGGACGTCCCCGGCAGTAACCGCTCCCCTCATAAATACAACCTCTCTGCCCGCGTCAAGGAGCTTGCGGGATAAAAAAATCAGAGGCGCTATTCCTATGCCACCCGCCACCACTAATGCCCTTTTGGGTTCGACGTTACAATCAAAACCATTTCCCAGCGGCCCGATTACATCAAGCAAGCCTCCCTCTTTTTTTTCACTAAGCAGGGAGGTGCCCCGCCCCCTGACCTTGTATAAAATTTCAAGCACACCATTGTCTTTTACATCACAAACCGCGAATGGCCTTCTTAAAAAAGGTTTATCAATTTCCTGCTGTACGCGCAAGTGAACAAACTGTCCCGGCCGCGCTTCCTCCGCGGCCTCCGGCGCCATAACCCTCAGCCTGAAACAGCCGCCGGCAGTTTTTTCATTACTAATGATTTTGAAGTTTCCCTGATGCATCATCATTTTATCAAAAAAGGCTTAACTGCTCCTCTTTTTTCTCCTTCTCATTAAAAATCTTTATCTTCCCATACTCACCGTCATACCCGGGACAAATCTCCACCTGCCTCCGCCTAACCCTCATTATACCTTCAGCTATCTTATACGGCAGAGAACTACGCAGCTCCTCTTCTTTAGCCCTCACCAAAACGTTAAACTCCGATTTAAATCTGCCGATGATACTTTTATATTCATTCTCAACCGTCCGGGAGTTAACTCCAATATTCTTTACCTCAGAAACTATTTCTCTCAGAGGTATCAGGTTCTTAAAAGGAATAAAGCTGTCCCGGCTGTATCCCTCCTCCCTGTCACTCAATTTTTCTACCCTGTGCATAACGCCCACCGTTACCTCCCGGCCGCACTTCGGGCACTTATTGTTTAAGCTTATTGACTCTTTGGGGTTCAGGCACCGGCCGCAGTTTCTGTGGCCGTCATAGTGATACTTTCCTTCCTGCGGAAAAAATTCCACCGTATAACTAAATTTTTTATTGTCTTTCTCCTTAATTATATTTATTAACTCACTGTAATCTAACTTTGAATTAAAAACGTTGGCCTCTCTGGCAATGTTCATCGGTGAATGAGCGTCAGAATTTGAAATCAAGGTAAACCTGTCAAGTTTACTCAGGCGCCAATTCATTGCCGGGTCACTGCTCAAACCGGTTTCCAAGGCATAGATATTTTCGATCTCCTCCTCAAAACACTCTTCAAGAGAATCAAAGCCTGTCTTCGAACCCAACAGGCCAAACCAGGGAGTCCAGATGTGAGCCGGGATGATTATACAGTCTTCACTAATTGAAAGAATAATTTTAACCATCTCTTTTGAGTCAAGCTTTAATATGGGCCTGCCGTCAGAGAATAAACTGCCATACTCCTCAAGCGCGGCATTTATCTCTTTGACAACCTTAAAGCCGGGAGCGAAAATAAGATTGTGAATCCTTCTTGTTCTGCCCGCCTTATGGTAGATATTGCTTACCTCGGCGGTCAGGATATAGCTGATACCCTTGTAATCATAGATACCGTACGACCTGAACTCCAGCTTATTTTTTAACTCTAAAAACCACTGAGGATGAGTAAAGTCCCCCGTGCCTAAAAGGTTTACTCCTTTAATCGCGGCAGCCATACTTAAATGGTCAATGTCCATATTCTTGCTGGTTGCCCTTGAATACTTTGAATGGACATGAAAGTCAGCAACTATCTCCATCGGCCGGTCAATCTGTCATTTTCTCTATCTCTATGATTTTAGCCTGAGCCTTTTTAGCATACTCGGTATACGGATAGTAGGTAATTACTTTTTTATAATACTCCAGGGCGAAGTTGTAATCTTTAACATTACATAATAGGTTAGCGCTATGGAGCCACTCCTCAGCTTGAGCCTTTTGCTTGCCCGCGAGCTCCCTGTATTTTACTCTGTTCTGTGTTCCCATGATACAGCCCAGATTAGAAACGAGAATGGCGCCGGCTAAAGCAAAAATAACCATCGTCCGCGTAACTTTTTTCATCCAATTACCTCCTGTGTTTATAAAACTTTTCCGTTCTCCATTACCAGGCGCCCTGAGAAAATTACTTCGGTTGCCCTGGCTTTTAGTTCTTTACCGATAAAGGCGGAGTTGCCGCCTTTAGACTTAAAGTTTTCCTTTTTAACCACCCAGGATGTTGAAAGATCTATAACGGTTATATCGGCGGCGTCACCTTCCTTTAAAGAGCCTTTATCTAATCCAAAAATCCCGGCAGGCCTTACCGACATTTTATTTACCAACTCCCCTAAAGATAACACCTTTTCCTCAACCAGGCCGTAGGACACACCCAGCGAAGTTTCAAGTCCGGTCATACCAAAAGGAGCTCTATCAAATTCCAGCTCCTTCTCGCTTTCCAGATGCGGCGCGTGGTCGGAGACAATAATATCTATGGTGTTATCAGCCAAAGCCTCCTTTATAGCGGCTATGTCCTCTTTGGCCCTTAAGGGAGGATTAACCTTAAAATTAGCATCATACTCTTTTAGCTCTTCATCAGAAAGGCTAAAATAATGGGGGCAGGTCTCAGCCGTAATCTTTACACCCTCTTTCTTTGCCTGCCTTATTAAAGCGACAGACTCTTTGCAGCTGACATGAGCTATATGAATACGCCCGGATGTTCTCCTGGCCAAATTAATATCCCTGCTAACTATTATTGCTTCGGCTTCGGCGGGTATGCCCTTTAATCCCAACAAACTGCTCATATAGCCTTCGTTCATAACGCCGCCGGCAGAAAGCGCTTTATCTTCACAGTGGCAGATAATAATTAAACCGTACATATTGGCATACTCAAGAGCGTGCCTCATAAAACTACTATTTAAGATAGGGTGCCCGTCCTCGGAAAGAGCCACAGCGCCGGCCTTCTTTAGCTTAGCCGCTTCCGTAAGTTCCTTCTGTTCCATATTTTTAGTAACCGCGGCTATAGGAAGGATATCTACTAAACCGATTTTCTTTGCTTCAGTATAGATATACTCCATATCCTGCTCAGAATCCAGAGGCGGATTAGTGTTGGCCATACAGGCAACTGCCGTAAAACCGCCGGCTACCGCTGCCAGTGAACCGGTATACAGACTTTCCTTATCTTCTCTGCCGGGTTCTCTCAGATGGGTGTGCATATCTATTAAACCGGGAACAGCGACTTTACCTTTAGCGTTAATTATTTTTGCCTTCGGAGCTTTTATGCCCTTCGCGATTTTCTCAATAACACCTTTTTTTATTAGAATATCAATCTCTTTATCAAGATTGTCCCCGGGGCTTATTACTCTCGCTCCTTTAACTAATAGACTCATTCGTTTCCTCTTTTTGTAATAGCAAATACAAAACAGCCATTCTGACAGCCACACCGTTGGTTACCTGCTCAAGGATAACCGAACGCGGCCCATCTATAACATCCTGAGAAAGTTCAATGCCGCGGTTAACCGGCCCCGGATGCATAATTAAGACATCCCTTTTTGCTAACTTAATATTCTCCTTGTCTATACCATACTCCCTTGAGTACTCTCTTAAAGTAGGAAAAAACCTTTCCTTCTGCCTCTCAAGCTGTATCCTGAGGGCGATTACCACATCAGCGCCCGCCAGGGCCTCCTTCAGGTTGGTGACTACCCTAACAGGAAACTTTTCAATGCAGGGCGGCAAGAGGGTGGCCGGGCCGCAAACGCAGACTTTCGCCCCCAATTTGCTTAATCCCCAGATATTACTTCTGGCTACCCGCGAGTGCAAAATATCTCCGACAATACTCACCTTCAATCCCTCTATCTTTTTTTTCTTCTGCTTTATGGTAAAAATATCGAGTAAGCCCTGAGTAGGATGCTCATGGGCTCCGTCACCGGCATTTATTACCGGAACACTTACCTTCGCGGATAAAAGGCGGGGCGCGCCGGCCGAAGAGTGCCTTATTATAATTCCGTCTACGCGCATAGCCTCAATATTACGGGCAGTATCTATCAGGCTCTCGCCTTTTAAGACAGAACTGCTTGACGAATGTATACTCACTACGTCAGCTGAAAGTCTTTTGGCGGCCAGCTCAAAAGAGGTTCGTGTGCGCGTTGAGGCTTCAAAAAACAGAGAGGCAATGGTTTTCCCTCTTAGCGCCGGCACCTTCTTTATAGACCTGGTGGATATCTCCTTAAAAGACTCGGCCGTACGTAGGATGTGATTGATCTCATCTTTATCCAAAGACTCAAGCGTAAGCAGGTCGCGCTTTTTCCAATCACTCATTGCTTACCCACCTTCCTGACACTTACTTTATCTACCGCGTCCGCCCCTATTAAGCTAACATCAACCGTTTCATTTAACGAAGTGGGCACATTTTTACCCACATAGTCGGCTCGTATAGGAAGTTCCCTGTGGCCCCTGTCTATAAGGATAGCGAGCTGTATATTTTTGGGCCTGCCAAAGTCTATCAAGGCATCCAGGGCGCATCTGATTGTACGGCCCGTAAAGAGGACATCGTCAACTAAAATAATATTCTTGCCGGTAATATCAAAATCAATTTCCGTTTTACGGACTACCGGCTGCCAGGCAATTGTAGTCAAATCGTCTCTATAAAGTGTAATGTCAAGTATCCCAACTGGAACGGCCTTGCTGTCTATTTCTTTAATATAATCGGCCATTCTCGCGGCCAGATAAGCCCCTTTGTTTCTGATTCCTATTATAGCCAGATTTTTAGTCCCCTTGTTCTTTTCAAGAACCTCATGGCTAATACGAAACAAAGCCCTCTTAATTTGCTCCTTGTCCATAATTATCTTGTTATCATTTAAAGACATATCCCGTATCCTGTTTTTTTAAAAAGGCAAAAAAATAACCCGCCTCTTGCCGCGAGGTAGGTTTTGTTTTTTTAATTCCCATTTTGCGTAATCTTAACATCTTTTTTCTCCCTTGCCAGCCTCGCCGGGCCGGATTAAAAGGACTTATTCTCTTATACGATATATTACCATATCAGTTCTTTTTGTCAAGTCTTTTAAGATTAAGGGGTCAAATTTTTAATCTTCATAACAACCTCTTTGTTTCTAAAAGTAATTCGGCATTTTTCAATATCCGTTTCTTTCCTGACAAGCTGTCGGGCAAACTCCTCACAGCTGGCAAAACCGCAGGCGCCGCAATTGACGCCGGGCAGGAGTTCAGTTATTTTCTCAACTCCGGGATCTTCCTCAACCTTTAACTTGCTGTAGGCGGCACTCAATATTATTCCCAGAAGGGCTGCCAAACCGCCCATCACCGCCATTGATAATAAAGTTTTCTCCATTGAAAACTTAAGTCCTTTTAGTTATGCTAAAAATTTAATTAACCTTAATTAACCCGCCTAAACCTACAAAGATTAAGGCCAGCAGGCCCGCGATGATCAGGGTAATACCCGGCCCCTTAAGACAGCGGGGCACATCACAAAACTCTATCTCTTCCCTGATTCCCGCCATAATGGTAATAGCCAGTGTAAAGCCTAAGCCTGAACCAAAACCAAAAACTATACTTCTTAATAATGAATACTCGCGTAAAACCAACTGCAGGGCCATAAAGAGTATAGCGCAGTTAGTCGTAATCAGCGGCAGATAAATACCCATAGCCTGGTGCAAAGCCGGATAAAATTTCTTTATAACCATCTCCACAAACTGCACCAGAGAAGCTATGACTATTATAAAACAAACGTACTCAAGAAAGGGCAGGCCCAATTTATCAAGGACAAAATGTTTGATGCACCAGGCAACCGGCGCGGTAATGCTCATCACAAAGGTTGTGGCAAAACCCATACTAACGGCAGAGTGCAGATTATCAGATACACCCAGAAAGGGGCATATGCCTAAAAAGTACTTTAAAACAAAATTATTTACAAGCACGGCCGCGACAAAAACTAAAATCAACTCTTTTATCATATCTTAACCTTCACACCTTTTTTCGTACTGCCAAAACTATTTACCCTTTATACGTTTAAAAAACTCTAAACAAACTCTAAATCCTAATATCTAAATCCTAAATAATTTCAAAATTCTAATGCTCAAATGTTATAAACCTTAAGTGTCTTTGTTTTGGTCATTTGTATTTTGGATATTTGGATTTGTTTAGTATTTAGTGCTTAGTATTTAGGATTTCCCTTTCAACAACCTGTCAATAATATTTATCATTCCCAGCATCAGTCCCAGGCTTAAAAAAGCTCCGGGAGGGGTCAGCATAATAATCCACGGCCTAAAACCGTCTCCTAAAACTTTAAAGGAGAAGATAGTTCCGGAGCCAAGCAGTTCTCTCACCATCCCCAGGGCTACGAGGGAAATAGTAAATCCCAGTCCCATCCCTAAAGCGTCAGCCGCGGCTCTATGTGTCGGATTTTTTGAGGCAAAGACCTCCTGCCTCCCCAGGATGAGACAGTTAACTATTATTAAAGGTATATAAGGGCCCAGGTCCTTGCTTATATCCGGAAATTTGGCCTGTAAATAAAGAGAAACAATGGTTACAAAAGTAGCGATAATTAATATATAAGAAGGAATTCTTACTTCTTTAGGAATCAGTTTCCTGAAAATGGAAACAATGGTACTTGAAGCAATCAGGGTAAAGGATGTGGCCAAACCCATAGCAAGGCCGTTTTGCGCCTGAGAAGTCACTGCCAGGGTAGGGCACATACCAATCAAAAGCCGGAATACAGGATTTTCCTGCCAGAGCCCTTTAGCAAAATCTTTTAATATTACCGGAGTTTTAGTCACAATTGCCTACCTTATGCTTTTTGATATCCTCTATCTCTTTATTAATAATATCCACCAAGGCCTGCGAGGAGATAGTTGCCCCGGTAATTGCCTGAATCTGATTTTTTTTATCCGGTTCACCTTTAACCAAATCCAGTCTTACCGCGGCAGACAAGCCCTTAAACTGCTCCTCAAACCAACCCTCGCTTATCTTTGCTCCCAGGCCGGGCGTTTCATTGTGGGCAATTACTCTTATTCCCGTAATTTTAGACAGGCCGCTGTCCACTCCCACCACAACCTTAATTATATCCTGATAACCAATGCCTTCCGCCACAAAGGCGATACCGCGCAACTCCGCTTTATCGTCAAAACATTTAAAAAACTCCCGGCTACCGCGGGTCTCTCTTTTATACTCTTTCGCCCCGGGTAAAACACTAAAAACAGCCTCCTCTATCTCCTTTTTCTGATTGGCCTTAATATCTTCAACGGTTACTTTATATACCTCTGCCAGAATTGCTCCTGATAAAACCGCGATTAAAGTAAGAGTCAGGGTTATTTTCAAACCTTTTTTCACAGCGCGCCTCCAAAACAAACAGGCCTGGTATATCTGTCTATTAACGGCCTTAAAGCGTTCATAAATAATATAGAATACATAACACCTTCCGGCAGTCCTCCCCAGCGTCTGATAATTATAGTTATCAACCCGCAGCCTACGGCAAATATCCATCTTCCCTTTTTCGTAATGGGAGAGGTCGCGGGATCAGTAGCCATAAAGATAGCGCCTATTAAAAGCCCTCCCGCCAAAATTTCAAAGTTCACGGAAGGATATTTTGACGGATTAAAACAGTTTAAAAGGAAGGAGCAAGCAGCTACGGCGCTCAAATACCCCAGGGGAATTCTCCAGTCGGCCGCCTTCCTGAATAAAAGAAATATTCCTCCCAGAATTAAAGCTATGGCCGATGTCTCACCTATACAGCCTGCTGTGTTTCCCATAAGAAGCGCGCTTACCGATGTTCCCACACCTTCAAACTTCATCAGTCCCAGGGGTGTAGCCGTCGTTACAGCCTCCAGGCTAAAGGGCTTAGTCCAGGCGGTCATCATAACAGGAAAGGTAGCCGTTAGAAATGCTCTGCCTATTAAAGCGGGATTAAATATATTCGCGCCCAATCCTCCAAAAATCTGCTTACCTAAAAATATCGAAACCACAGCGCCCAGAACAGCCGCCCAGAGAGGCAGTCCGGGAGGTAAAACCAGAGCCAGCAATAAACCTGTAAGCACGGCGCTTAAATCTCCGATGGTTGTCTTAACTCCTCTTAGCCTCTGAATTAAAAACTCTGAAACCACGCAGGTACTTACGCAAACGACAATTAATAAAAAAGCTCTGGGCCCGAAAAAATAGGTACCGGCAATAACCGCGGGAAGAAGCGCCGCGATAACAGTCAGCATTACCTTTCTTGTATTATCACTACTTTTTAAGTACGGCGGTTCATTGGTAGTTAGATTTAAACTCATTTCGCCTTCCTGTTCGGTTTCTTGCATATTGTCAAAACTATTTACCCTTTATACGTTTAAAAACTCTAAGCCCTAATTTCTAAATTCTAAACAAATTCTAAATTCAAAATCTAAATGTTCTAAACTGTTTTGGATTTTGTATTTTGGACATTTGGATTTGTTTAGTGTTTCGGATTTAGTATTTAGGATTTCCCTCTCTCCTTATAATAAATATAACTCCTTTAAAATTACTCGGTTTCCTTACGATTTTTCATACTACTTTTGATATTACTTTTTTTGCAATCTTTTAGTAATCTTCTGCCCCAGCTTTAATCTTTGCACAAGAGGAATCTTGGAAGGACAGACATAAGCACAGGCTCCGCACAACATACACTCAGAAATATGATAAGCGTTTAATCTTTCCCACTTCTTATTCTTTACTAACTTATTAATTTCCAGGGGAAGCAGCCTGACAGGGCAGACTTCAACACATCTGCCGCACCTGATGCAGGCGCTTTCTTTCGAAAGGTCTAAGCTTTTCGCGGGAAGAAAAATTATTCCCGACGTTCCTTTAACAACGGGCACATTGATATCAGTCTGCGCCCTCCCCATCATAGGCCCGCCAAAGATTACCTCCATCTCCTCTTCAAATACTCCGCCGGAATACTCTATAATATCTTTTAACAGTGTTCCAATTCTAACCTTCAGATTCCCCGGTTTTTTTATACCTTTTCCCGTAACCGTTATCACCTTTTCATACAAAGGCTTGCCTAAACAAACAGCTTCATAAACCGTAATTATAGTCTGGGGATTACAAACAATAGCCCCCGCCTCATAAGGCAGTTTGCCGCGGGGAACCTCTTTGTTTAACACCGCCTTTATCAAACACTTTTCTTCACCCTGAGGAAATTTTGGCTTAAGGGCCGCTATCTTTATCCGCTCAAATTTAGCGGTCTTCTCTTTTAAAATATCCAGAGCCTCTTTTTTATTAGCCCCTATGGCAATATAGGCGGTTTCTACCTCAAGAATTTTTAAAAAAATATTTACGCCGGATAAAATTTCTTCGCATCTTTCTATTGCTAAACGATAATCGGTAGTTATATAGGGCTCACACTCAAACATATTTACGACAAAAAAGTTAACCTTTTTATTACGCGGCGGGTTTAATTTAACATGAGTCGGAAAAGAAGCGCCGCCCATCCCTACAACTCCGGCATTTCTTATACGATTTAATAATTCTTCCTTCGATAAACTTTGATAATCTTTTTCCGAAACCTCCCGCGCCTTTTCGTCTAACCCGTCAGATTCTATCAAAATAGCCCTGGCCTTTTCAAAATCAGGATGAGCAAACTCGCCTATCCGCGCCACCTTTCCTGAAATGCTCGAGTGCACAGCAACCGACAAAGAGTCTTGAGAAAAACCGATAAGCTGTCCGGCCTTTACTCTCTCGCCGGTTTTTACTAATGGTTCACACAACCTGCCGCCATACTGAATAAGAGGAATAATAACCTGCTCGGGTAAAGATGGGATTTCTATTGAGCTGTTCGCGGTCGCTTCTTTATGTCCCGCGAGACGGATGCCGCCGGTAAATGTTTTTAACAAAATATATACCCTCCATCAAAAAAACTTATAGCCCGCTAATATTCTTTCTATTATAATTTATTAAAGCCGCTTTGTCAAAAAAATATTTCAGCTGTCTTGTTTTTTTTTAAATTATAGTGTATAATTATTTTGGATTTAACAGGGATTGTAAAAAAAGGGGAGGTGGTTGGAGATGGCAAAAAAAGCGGCTAAAAAGAAAGTAGTAAAGAAAAAAGCGACAACAAAGAAAAAAGCAACTACAAAGAAAAAGGTAGTAAAGAAAAAAGCAGCGAAGAAAAAAAAGTAAGAATTTAATAAAATTAATTTATCTTTTTAAAAGCCCGCTTTATCCAAGCGGGCTTTTAATTTTTCCATAAAAGTATAATCAAATTTTGATTAAATAGAGTTGTAAAGACAGTCAATGTCAACATACCGCTCAACCATCTTTTTTATAATTTCAGTTTTTTCCGCGTCGCGGGGTTTCACCTTAATAATTAAATCATGAATTTTAGAGGTAATCGTATAAGTATCTTCCTCTGCCACGAGGACAGGTATATCCGTTTTCTTTATTAAATTTAATATACTCCTGTGAGGCTTTATTCCTCCGGTTAAAACTATGCCGGATATACTGCTTTCGCTTTCACCCGAGGCCAGATGAGAACTCATACATGTAAGCATTATGTCTTCCCTGTCGCCCGGTGTAATAATCAGACTGTTATCAGATATATAATTTAACGCCTCATGCGGCTCCATTGCCCCTACAATAACCTTATCCACCGGATTTTCCAGCCCTTTTTTGCCGCAGAGATATTTTATGGATTTTTCTTCTTCAAGTATTTGGCCAACCGTAGGCCTGGATAACATCTTATAATAAGGAATAATTCCAAAAACTTTTAGTCCTTTGCGCTTAAAGCCCAGATTGATTAAGCGCTTTATTTTTTTATACTTACCCGGTAAAACCTTGTTTATGATAACCCCCAAAACATCCACTTTCTCCCTATCAAATAAAGCTTTGCTTAACATTACTTCATCAATTGGCCGGCCGACACCTCCGCTGGAGATTATAATAACCTTACTTTTAAGTAAGCTGGCAACCCTGGCATTTGACAGATCAAAAACACTGCCCACTCCGGCGTGCCCGGTTCCTTCAATAATAACCAGATTTTTATCTTTTGATACACGCTCAAAAGACCTTTTTACCAACCCGGCTAAGACCTGCTTCTTTCCGCCCTCGATATATCTTGCCGTAAATCCTCTTTCAACGGCTATAGGCGACATATCCTTTAAGCCGTCTTTTAATCCGCAAACCCCTTTGATTAAAATAGAATCTTCGTCAATCTTTTCCCCTTTTTCTATCAGATATCTCTGTCCGACCGGTTTTATAAAGCCTACATTGGCCGTTTTCTTTGAAAAAGCGCTTATCAGCCCCAGGCTGGCAGATGTCTTGCCGTCATTCTGTTTTGTCGCGGCTAAAAAAATTCTTTTAGTCTTCATTTAACTTCCGCGCCTCTTTATCACTCATAGCAAAAGAAAAATCCTTCGTAGGGAACCTGCCCTCTTCTATATCATTTTTAAAAGCAGTCACAGCTGACTGTATATCGCCCGATAAGTCAGCGTACTGTTTAACAAATTTCGGCTTAAATCCGCTGTAAAGCCCCAGTAGATCATGAAGCACTAAAACCTGGCCGTCGCACCGCGGCCCGGCGCCGATGCCCAAAGTAAAAATATCAAGCTTTTCCGATATAATTCCGGCTACCTTATCAGGTATACATTCAAGCACAATACCAAAACACCCCGCTTCCTGAAGGGCTAAAGCGGAGTTTATAATTTTACGCGCCCCTTTCGCGTCCCTTCCCTGCACCTTAAAACCTCCAAGCTTGGAAATAGTCTGGGGGGTAAGGCCCAGATGGCCCAAAACCGGTATACCGGCCTTTACTATGCGGCTTACCGCGTCCACCGTCTCTTCACCGCCTTCCAGTTTTACCGCGTCACACCCTGCTTCTTTTAAAAACCTGCCGGCGTTCCTTACGGCTTCCCTGGGGCTTATATTATATGACATAAATGGTAAATCACCTATCAAAAAGGCATGGCTGACCGCCCGGCGGACGGCCTTCGCGTGATGTATCATCTCCTCCATTGTTACCGGTACTGTCGAATCGTAACCCAAAACAACATTGCCTAACGAGTCTCCGACTAAAATAATGTCAATTCCGCACCTGTCAACCAACAAAGCCAGAGGATGATCGTAGGCGGTGAGCATAGTAATTTTACGCTTGTCCTTTTTCATCTTAACTAAATGAGGTATAGTTATTCTATCATCCCGCATATGATAACTCCTTAACCACTTTTTGAACGCCTGAGCTCGTTTACTATTTCCCTAGCCGGATCAGCTTTATTAAGAGTAAAGAAGTGGAGGCCGGGCGCTCCGCCGGCAAGAAGCTGGCGGCACTGTTTCAGCGTAAATTCAACCCCTTTTTTATAAACAGTCTCCTTGTTATCCGCTATAGGCTTAAACAGTCTATGAACTAACTCGGGAACACCGGCGCCGCATCGCTGGCAGAAGTTTAATAACTTATAATAATCTGTTATAGGCAGTACGCCCGGGATAACCTTCGCCGCTATGCCCGCTTTCCTTATTTTTTTAACGTAATCAAAGTAGTCGTTATTGTCAAAAAAAAGCTGGGTTATTACAAACTCCCCTCCGGATGTTAACTTGGCCTTAAGATGTTTTATGTCAGTTTCTTTATCAGGAGAGTTTATATGCCCTTCAGGAAAACCGGCCACGCCTATACTAAAATAATCTCCGTAAGACCTTAACAGCCGGCAAAGCTGATAACAGTACTTTAACTCGCCGAGGGCTAAAGAGGGCATAGCTTCATCAAGAGGAATATCACCATATAAGGCCAGAACATTACAAATGCCTTTCTCCCGCATTTGGCTAATTATCTTCTCTATTTCCCCCAAGCTGTGTCCGATGCAGGTAAGATGATGCATTACGGAAAGGCCAAAACGTTTTTCTAACTCACATACTACATCCAGCGTCAGCTCTCTGGTATTGCCGCCTGCTCCGTAAGTTACAGAAACAAAATCAGGCTGGAGGTCTTTTAATAGAAGCACTGTCTCAAACAGTTTAAGGCGGCCCTTCTGTGTCTTCGGAGGAAAAAACTCAAAGGAAAGAGTCCGTTCTTTTTTCTTCAGGATGTCCGATATTTTTTTAATCATTGGCCTTACGATATAAAGTAATGACGTTTTTCATCAGCATAGTTGTCGTCAACGGCCCCACTCCGCCCGGCACAGGCGTTATGTAGGAAGCTCGCTCTTTGGCCTTATCAAATTCTACGTCACCCGCAAGCTTGCCATTTATCCTGCTGGTTCCAATGTCAATAACAACCGCTCCTTCTTTTATCCAACCGCCTTTTATTAGGCCGGGCTGCCCCACCGCTGAAATTAAAACTTCGGCTCTTTTGACGTGCTCCTCTAAATGATTTCTTTCTGAAGTAGCAATATGACAAACAGTGGTTGTCGCGAATCTATTTAATAATAATAAGGCTAAAGGCTTGCCTATAATTTTGCTGTGCCCCACTATCACCACTTCTTTGCCGCGTAAATTTTCTTCGCGCGGATCTCTATTTAGGGAATCTAATAATTCCATAACCGCCATAGCCGTGCAGGGAGCGAGTTTGCCAAAACCAGCTGTTTCTAACTTAGAGCCGTAAAACAAATTTCCTAAATTTTTTAAATGCATCCCTTCAACATCCTTCGCGGCATCTATAAACTGCTCAAAGGCTGTTTTTGATATGTTGCCCCGCCTTTCTTCCTCCATTACCCTTTCGGATAAAGGCTGTTGTAGGATAATAGCCGTAACCTCATCTCTATTATTTAGTTCTTCGATTTTTTCAACAAGTCCTCCGGCGTCAATGTCTTCTGGTAATACCAGCCGCTGATATCCAATTCCCAGGCGGTCAGCCGCCTTCTTTTGAGCTTTTACATAACTCTCAATACCCGCGTCCCGGCTAACCTGAATAGAAACTAAGACAGGAACCTTTTGATATTTTTTTATCAAAGACTCTATTTCTTTCCTTAATTCCTCTTTAATTTTTGAGGCAATGGACTTGCCGTCTAAAATTTTAGCGCTCATAAGACGTTATCTACTCTTTTTACAACTTCTATCTTTAAAGCTGATACTTTTTTACTTAAGGCCGTTATGTTTCGCCTAACTTTTTTTCTCAAGTTTATATCCTTAATTCCTCTAAGGTTGATTTTAACGTTATAGAGAGATGACTGGTAGGCCGCTTCAAAAAGAAGAAGACTTATTCCCGTATCGGAAATCAATTTTTCATTACCGACCCTAAGCAGTCTCTTTGTAATCATCATACCTTCATAACACAATTCGCAAAGTTCCTCACAGACAGAAAGGGCTGATTTTAAAGACCGCTGAATCCGTTCTCTTCTTCTTGCTTTCTGAGTTTCGGTTGATTTGGGCAGCTTATAGGCAAGAGAAACTTTTTGATAAACCGTGATGTCATCGTCCGTTAGGCAGGCAAATTTCTTCCTGAGAAACCCGGCTTTTTTCAATAACGCGGCTGTCCGGTTGTTTTTCGCGGAAAATTGAAGAACCATACAAGCCAAAGAGGCTCCCAGAGCCGCGGTCAGGCCGGCCGCGCTGCCTCCGCCCGGAGCCGATTTTTTCGCGGAAAGATCTTTTAAATAAGTCTCAATTGATTTTCTTAGGTACATTTTACCAATCACTATCTAAGGTTTCAGGCTCCTACCGCTTGCCCCACTCTTCTTCAACCTTAAACTTTTTACTTACTCTATCCCTTAAATAAAAAAGTTTCGACCTTTTCATCTTGCTTCTTTTAATAACCTGAATCTTCTGCACATTGGGTGAATAAACCGGAAATGTTCTCTCTACTCCCACACCATAGGATATCTTTCTCACTATAAAGGTTTTGCTGACTCCCCCGCCATTAATGCCGAGAACAATCCCTTCAAAAACCTGGAGGCGTTCTTTTTCGTCCTCTTTAATACGCACGTACACCTTAACGGTATCTCCCGCCTTAAAAGCCGGCATATCTTTCTTGACCTGTTCTTTTTCAATTAACGCAACCTTATTCATGATTGTTCCTTTCTTTTTTTAACAAATCCGGCCTCTTTCTTTTTGTTCTTAAAAGAGACTGTTTCCTTTTCCACTCTTTAATTAACCTGTGGTTTCCTGAAAGTAAAACCTCCGGCACTTTTAATCCTCTGAAGTTTGCCGGCCGCGTGTACTGAGGATGCTCTAACAGGTTATTCTCAAATGAGTCTGATATAGCCGACTCACTGTCTCCCAGAACACCGGGAATTAACCGCGTAATGGCATCTATTACTACCAAAGCCGGTAGTTCCCCTCCGGTTAACACATAATCGCCTATAGATATCTCTTCATCTACCAGCTTCAACCTTACCCGCTCATCAATTCCTTCATAGCGGGGACAGATAAATATCAGGTGCGTTTCTCTGCTTAATCTTCCGGCAGTTTTCTGTTCAAACTTAACACCCTGAGGAGTAAGAAGTATAACTTTTGTTTTTTTTCTTCTTCCTTTAATCTTTTTTACGGCTTTAAAAACAGGCTCGGGACTTATCAGCATACCCGGACCGCCGCCAAACGGCCGTTCATCAACCTTTCTATGCGTGTTATCCGTAAAATCTCTTAAGTTATAAATCTCTATCCTAATCTTTTTTTTCTGGCAGGCCCTTTTAATTATCGACTCACCAGTCACCGCTTTGAACATCTCCGGAAAAATAGTTATAACGTCTATCTTCAGCATTAAAAGATTACTTTATTTCCTGCTTTTTTAGAATACTTTCTACCGTCCGACTGCTGACGGCTCCCTCCCCGACCCAATATTTCGCCCTTTCTTTCTTTAACTGAATCAATTCGGGCATCTGATTGGGGTCGTAGGTGCCGAGCTCTTCAATAACACTGCCATCTCTTGATGACCTGCTGTCGCAGACCACAATTCTGTAAACCGCTCTTTTTTTTGTGCCAATTCTTTTTAATCTGATTCTCGTTGACATTTTAAAACTCCTTCCTCTCCGCCATAAGACGGAAAATTAAAAATATTACTCCTTTTGCCTCAAAATATCAGCTCCCAATACGGATAATTTATCTTCTATTTTCTCATAGCCCCTGTCGAGATGATAAATACGCGAAACTTCTGTTTTGCCCTTAGCCGTAAGTCCGGCAAGTATCAGGGCCGCTGACGCCCTTAAATCAGATGCCATCACCGGCGCCCCGCTTAATGATTTAACACCTTTAACTATGGCGCTGGGACCCTCAATATATATTTCCGCTCCCATTCTATTTAACTCACTGACGTGCATAAAGCGTCCGGGGTATATTTTCTCCGTAATGATGCTAATTCCGCCGGCTACCGCCATCAAGGCTGTCATCTGCGCCTGTAAATCAGTCGGAAAGCCCGGATAAGGTAATGTGGTTACATCTATGGGTTTTAGTTCCTTTTCGCGTCTGACTCTCAGAAAACCATTACCCTTTAAGATGTCCACCCCCGCCTCTTTGAGTTTGTCTATTACAGCCCCCAAATGAGAAAAACAGACATTTTTCAGGGTTATATCACCCTTAGTAATGGCGCCGGCTATCATATAAGTACCGGCCTCAATCCTGTCGGCAATAACCGTATGCTCCGCGCCGTGAAGCTTCTTAACTCCATCTATTACTATAACGGGTGAGTTGTGCCCGGAAATCCCGGCACCCATTTTATTTAAAAAATTTCCTAAGTCGACTATCTCCGGTTCGCAGGCCGCGCCTTCTATTACAGTCCTGCCTTTTGCCAGAGTTGCCGCCATCATTACATTGGCCGTTGCCAAAACACTGGAACCAAAGGCTCCCCCCAGATAGATATCGGCCCCCCTCAAGCAGGAAGAAACAGCATCGATGTATCCGTGGTTGAACTTTATCTTGGCCCCTAACGCCCTTAACCCCTTTAAATGTAAATCTACCGGCCTAAGACCAATTACACAGCCGCCCGGCATAGATACCCTTGCCCGGCCCACTTTTGCTAAAAGAGCCCCCAAAACGCATACAGACGCCCGCATTGTGCTGACTAACTCATAGGGCGCCGTAAATGAAGTATATCTGCCGGGGATAACTTCAACCCTGTCTCCCTCATTATTAACCTGAACACCCAGAGCTTCAATTATCTTAATTATAGTCTGGACATCAACCACGCGGGGCACATTTTTTATAACTGACTTATCTTCTGTCAACAGAGTAGCGGCTAAAATCGGCAATACCGCGTTCTTCGCCCCGCTAACCGTAATCTGCCCTTCTAGTCTTCTGCCGCCATTTATAACAACCTTATCCATCTTTGCTTTACTTTATTTTTTGGCAGACTATTATTCTGTCTATGCCGCTATAATCCTTAAGAATCCCTGTTTTTTTATACTGGCCGGCTGATGAAAGCATCTCATTAACCCCTTTAAGGCGTCCTTTGCCCAGCTCTAACACCAAAAAACCCAATGGTTTCAAAAAAAGATGGGCTTCTTTAATTATTTTTCTATAAAACAACAAACCGTTCCTGCCGCCCGCGAGCGCCAAAAGCGGTTCTTCTCTAACTTCACGCTGCAACTTATTTAATTCACAAGTACTTACATAGGGCGGATTAGAGACTATGATATCTATTTGTTCTTTAAAGCCCTCAAGAGGCTTAAACAGATCACCTTTTAAAAAGGTAATTCTTCCTTCAAAGCCGTACCTTTTAGCATTTTCACCGGCTACCTTTAACGCTAAGCCGGAAATGTCAGTAGCGATCATTTTACAACTACTTAGCCATTTTGTCAATGAAATAGCAATATTTCCGCAGCCTGTTCCTATATCCGCGATGACCGGTTTGCTTAACTCACTGTCTTTAATAATATTAAGGACTTTTTCAACCAGAAGTTCAGTTTCGGCACGCGGTATCAAAACCCCCTTATCAACCTTAAATTCAAGGCCGTAAAAAACGGCGCTGCCGACTATATAGGCCAGGGGTTCACCCGCAAGCCGCCTTTTTATCCATTCGTTTATTATGTTAAACCGGTTATCTCCAAGATTAATCTCATCAATGTATAAATTCAGCCTTTTAATTCTTAAAGCCGCGCAAAAAAGAACCTCGACTTCCAGGCGGGAATTTCTTATTCCGTTATCTCTGAAAATCTCATCCGCGCTCTCCAGGCAGGCCCTTAATGTTTTGCTCAAAAACTTACCCATTCTATTTTATGTTAACACTCTTACCGCAATGCGGACATTTAATCCGCGATCCCCTTCTTTTGCCCGTTATATTAATCTCTTTTTTGCACCACCTGCATTTCATAGTCTTTTTATTAACACTTTTTTTCTTAAACAGGTCAGGGTACTTTTTAAATAAAAAGGTGTACTCCTTATCTATCTCGCTTACTATTCCTTTCTTTTCTTGGGAGGACAAACTATGATTCCATGAAGATAACTTCACGCCCAACTCCTCTATATACTCCCGGAACCTTGAGGCATCAGCAGCATCAAACCTAGAACCCTGTTTTCCATAAATAAACATCAGGGCAAATGTGTTGCAGAGGCGGGCTATCGTATCAGGTGAATCATCAAGGGGATTTCGCATAACCTCAATCGGCATAGCCATCCAGAAACGTGAACCGCTGTAATATACTAAGTCATCCCCCGATCTTCCCCATTTTTTCTCGAAAATCTCCGGTGATAAAATATTTATAACATATTTGCCCGAAGTAGATATACCGGTAATCTTTCTTGTAATTCTGTGGGCTTCTTCCAATATATAACATATCCTGAGCATTGAAGCCTCAAATTTTTTTGTATTTTTTACGCCAAACTCCTCGATACTTTTTTTGTCCGTAATAACATTGAAGTTCTCTGAGCGGCACATCCTTCCCTCTTGCTTTACATCTGTTTTGGCCCTCATCTCCTTTAATAACGCACGGCGGCGCTTCTCTAGGAAGTTATCGGCAGAAAGCCGAATGCTGGCCGCGCATGTAAATATAAACATAAAAGACAATATCATAACTATTTTTTTGGTCATTTTAAAGAACGCTTTCTATCTTCTTTAAGGAGGGCGGTTATCAGCTCTTCCATGTCGCCTTCCAGTATGCTTTCCAGCCTGTAAAGGGTTAAATGTATGCGGTGATCGGTAACCCGTCTGTCAGGAAAATTATATGTCCTGATTTTTTGAGACCTGTCTCCGGTGCCTACCTGAGACTTTCTTGATTTTGAAATCTCACGTTGCTTTTCCTTTTCTAACTTATCAAGAATCCTGGCCCGCAAAACTTTCATTGCTTTGGCCCTGTTTTTCATCTGGGACCGTTCGTCCTGACAACTGACCACCGTATTAGTCGGTAAATGCGTAATACGTACGGCAGAATCTGTTACGTTGACGTGCTGGCCCCCGGCTCCCGAGGAACGGTAAGTGTCAATTTTCAGTTCACCCGGGTCAATCTTCAAATCAACCTCTTCCGCCTCCAACAGAACAGCGACCGTAGCCGCTGAAGTATGTATTCTGCCTGAGGTCTCGGTGGCCGGAACCCTTTGCACCCGGTGAGTACCGCTTTCATATCTGAATATCTTATACACCATCCTGCCTTCAACAGAAAAAATTATCTCTTTAAAGCCGGCGCCTGCCGAAGGATGAGAACTCAGAATGTCAACTTTATAACCCTTGGATTGAGCATATTTCGAATACATCTTAAAGAGATCGGCGGCAAAAAGAGCGGCCTCTTCTCCTCCCGTTCCCGCCCTGATCTCCATAATAATATTCCTGTCCAGGCCCTCCTCCCGCTCAAAAAGAAATTCCTCCAGTTCCTCCTTGAGTTTCAGGCCTTCTTCGTTCAACCTTTTTTTTTCTGATACAACAAGTTCAGAAAAGTCTTTCTCCGTCTGCTTTTCTTTTAACAGGCCATCTATCTCTCTGATATCATTCTCATTCTTCTGAAACTGCCTGTACTTTAGCGCCGCCGGCTCTAAATGAGCCCTCTCTTTGGCAAGCTGCTGATACCTGCGGCTGTTAGAGATTACCTCCGGGTCAACAAGAAGCTTCTGAACCTCATCGAAGCGCTTTAATAAAGTGTCTAATTGTTTAAACATCTTTATTTCTTGCCGTATTTTTTCCTGAACCGTTCAACGCGGCCCGCCGAATCAACCAGTTTTTGAGTGCCGGTAAAAAACGGATGACACTTACTGCAAATTTCAACCTTAATGTTCTGCTTAGTTGAACGGGTATGCACCACATTCCCGCAAGCGCAACTAATAGTGCTTTCCTTATACTCCGGATGAAGCTTATCTTTCATTTTACTATTTCCTTTCTTTAAATATCCTTCAGTGACAGTAAAAATTCGGCGTTGCTTTTTGTCTTCTTTATTTTGTTTATCAAGAGTTCAAGGGCTTCTAAGCTTGTCGCTTCACCAAGAGCTTTTCTGAGTATCCAGATTCTTTTTAGCTCCTCCGAATCATACAACAGCTCTTCCTTTCTGGTGTTTGAGCGTTTTATATCTATGGCCGGGTAAATCCTTCTATGAAAAAGGTTTCTGTCTAAAGTAAGCTCCATATTGCCGGTTCCCTTAAACTCCTCAAATATTACATCGTCCATACGAGAGCCAGTGTCAATTAAGGCGGTAGCAATAATCGTCAGGCTTCCACCCTCCTCAACGCATCTGGCCGCCCCGAAGAATCTCTTGGGTTTTTCGATAGAAGCAGCATCTACTCCTCCTGACAATATCCTGCCTGAGTGGGGTACGACCGAGTTATAGGCCCTTGCCAGCCTGGTAATACTATCTAATAATATCACAACATCCTTATGCCTTTCAACCAATCTTTTTGCCTTTTCTAAAACCATCTCGGCCACCTGAACGTGCCTAACCGGCGGCTCATCAAAAGTAGAACTTATCACCTCTCCCCTTACAGACCTCTGCATATCAGTAACTTCTTCCGGCCTTTCGTCAATCAAAAGAACCATCAATACCGCATCGGGATAATTAATCGTTATACTGTTGGCAAACTCCTGCAGAAGAACCGTCTTTCCGCTGTAGGGCGGAGCAACAATTAGTCCGCGCTGGCCCTTTCCTATCGGAGTCAGCAAGTCCATAATTCGCATAGAAATCTCATCGGGTGTTGTCTCAAGAATAAACCTTTCCCGCGGATAAAGAGGAGTAAGATTATCAAAAAGTATCTTCTCTTTTGACTTCTCCGGACTTTCAAAATCAACAGCCTCCACTCTTAAAAGGGCAAAATACTTTTCACTCTCTTTTGGCGGCCTTATCTGTCCGCTGACTACATCGCCGGTTCTCAGCGAAAATTTCTTAATCTGAGAAGGTGAAATATAAATGTCATCGGGACACGGCAAATAATTATAGTTGGGAGAGCGCAAGAAACCGAAACCGTCAGGTAAAACCTCCAACACTCCCTCTCCAAACATATTCCCGCTCTTTTCGGCGCTTGCTTGAAGAAGCTTAAAAATCATCTCCTGCTTTTTCAGATTACTGACTCCGTTGATATTCAACTTAGAAGCCAGCTTCGTCAATTCTGTCATTTTCATCTTTTTCAAATTCTCAATGTTTAACTCATCTTTGTGGCTTACTTCCTGATTTACTGCCATAGTTTCTTACTCCTTTATTTTTTTCCAAATAGTTTCTACCTGTCTTTTTGTTTCTTCCATGCTCCCATTATTGTTAATTATAAAATCAGCCAGCCTTTTCTTTTCATCAAGGGGCATCTGGCTTGATATTCTCTCCTTTATCTCTCCTTGAGAACCAATCCCGCTTTCAAACGCCCTTTTTATTTGCCGCTCATAACTTAAATCAACTACTATTATCTTACTCATCATCCGCGTTATGCCTGCTTCATATAATAGGGGTGCCTCAACAATAATAACCGGCTGCGGCACTTCTATTTTTGCTTCCGCTATTTCATTCTTTATTCTCCCTATAACCTCCGGATGAATTATTTTGTTAAGTTTGTTAAGCCTGCCGGCATTACTAAAAACTATAGCAGCCAGTTTTTTTCTATCTATCCTGCCTGACTTATCAAGAATACCGCGGCCAAAAACAGTTACTACCCTTTCATAAGTCTCTTTTTGAGGAAGCAGAGCTTCATGGCCCATCTTATCAGCATCAATTATTCTCGCTCCCAACTCCCAAAACATCCTGCTTACCGTACTTTTGCCGCTTTTGTAACTTCCGGTAACCCCGATAACCTTCATTCATACTCCTCTTATCTTCAGCATTCCGCCCAACTTTTGCCCACCTTGATATCTACCTTTATGGGAATGTCCAACACAACTACATGCTCCATTTTTTCTTTAACCATCTTTTTTAATTTAGCCGTTTCGTCTTTATGCGCTTCAAAAATAAGCTCATCATGAATCTGCATAATCATTTGGGACAAAAAACCATTTTTTTTCAACTCATTATATATATTAACCATTGCGATTTTTATTAAATCACTCGCCGTTCCCTGAACCGGCGTATTAATAGCAACACGCCTGGCAAAATTGACCTGAGAGATATCCCCGCTTTTTATCTGCGGTATATACCGGCGCCTGCCGAATAAGGTAGTAACATATCCCTCTTCCTCCGCCTCCTTTATCCGGGCGTCAATATACGCTTTTACCCCCGGATACCTTTTGAAATAATTGTCAATAAAACTTTTAGCCTTAGCCATTTCTATGTTTAATTCTCTTGAGAGGCCAAAGGCGCTTATACCGTAGATAATTGAAAAATTTACAGTCTTAGCCACGGCCCTCATTTCTTCGGTAATTTCTTGTATCCCAACCTCAAATACGAGAGAGGCTGTATATGTATGAACATCCATGCCCTCCCTAAAAGCTCTTTTTAAATTGCCGTCCCCTGAAAGGTGAGCAAGAACCCTTAATTCAATCTGAGAATAATCGGCAGAAAGAAGTTGAAAATCCTCAGAGACCGGCACAAACGCCTCCCTAATTTCCTTGCCCAACTTACTTCTTATGGGAATATTCTGCAGGTTGGGGCCCGAAGAGCTTAGTCTGCCTGTTTGGGTTACGGTCTGGTTATAAGAAGTATGTATTCTTTTCGTCCGTTTATTAACAAGATTGGGCAGGCTGTCAACATAAGTTGTTTTAATCTTTGAGAGTTCCCTGTATTTTAATATCATAGCGGGCAGGCTATGATCTAAAGAGAGCCTCTTAAGAACTTCCGCGTCAGTTGAGGCGCCCGTTTTTGTCTTCTTAATCACCGGGAGCTTCAGTCTGTTAAACAGTATCTCCTGAAGCTGTTTGGGAGACCTTATGTTAAATTCTACGCCGGCTTCACAAAAGATATCATCTTCCAGTTTCTGCAGCTGCTTCTTTAATCTCCCGGACATAACTTCAAGCTTCTTCTTGTCAACGCTCACACCGCATATTTCTATATAGGCTAAGACTTCTATCAGCGGCAATTCAATCTCTTCATAGAGCTTCAATAGTCCCTTTTCTTTTAATTTATCTTTCAGGATATTATGCAATCTGAAGGTCACATCAGAATCTTCACAGGCATATTCACAAACCTTATCCAGCGCCACATCCTTTAACGCGACAGCCTCTTTGCCCCTACCGGTTAAGTCCTGATAAGATATCATCTTGTGTCCCAGGTATTCAAGGGAAATATCCTCTAAATTATGGTTAGACTTAGAGGGATTTAAAACATAAGAAGCTATCATTGTATCAAAGTAAATTGCTTTTAAGTTAATCTTATGCCTGGTAAGTATAATAGTTTCATACTTTACGTTTTGCCCAACCTTCTTTATCTTTTCGTCTTCAAAGATGGACTTCAAAGAACATAAGGCCTCGTCCCTAACAATACCTTCGCGCCCCTTGTCCAGGCCGATTAAGGGTACGTAATACGCGATTCCTTCCTTCCACGAAAAAGAGACACCTACAAGTTCCGCTTCGTGCGGATTAGGGCTGGTAGTCTCAAAGTCAAAGGCAAAAACAGCGGCATCTTTCAGGCTTTCAATAAGCTTCTCAAATTCTCTTTTCCCGGTAATTAAATTATAGTCCTTCTTTAGTCCGCCGGAGGGAGCAAACTCCTTTAATAGTCTTCGAAACTCTAACTCCTTAAAAATCATAAAGAGCTTCTCTTTATCCGGCTCTCTCCTTTTTAACTTATCTATATCCACCTCTATGGGTACGTCTGAGTCAATTTTAATCAGCTCTTTGGATAGCCTGGCGTCAGCTGAATGCTCTTTGATAAGCCTGGACAGTCTTTCATTTTTTATCATGTCGGCGCTGTTTAATAGTTTTTCTAAAGTACCAAACTCTTGAATTAACTTTCGCGCCGTTTTTAAACCGATGCCGGGAACGCCCGGCACATTGTCCACCTTATCACCCATGAGCGCCATTACCTCTACAATCGCTTCCGGGCCTACGCCATATTTCTCCTTTATCATCTCCCCATCGTATAACAAACCGTCTTTATTGGTGTTGTAAACTTTTAAATTATCGTCAACTAACTGCAGAATATCCTTATCGCCGGTTGCCACGTAAACCTTTATACTTTTTTTCTTCAGGTCTTTAGCCAGAGTAGCTATAATGTCTTCACCCTCATATCCAGCCTTCTCAAAAATCGGTATGTGATAAGCTTTAAGCACCTCTTTAATTACCGGTATTTGTTCGGACAGCTCATCCGGCATCGGCGGGCGGTTAGCTTTATATTCTTTAAATTTCTTGTGTCTGAAGGTTGGCGACTTTACATCAAAAGCTACACCAAGAAATTCCGGCGCTTCATCAGTAATAATCTTATTTAACATTACAACAAAACCATAAATAGCATTGGTTGGCCTGCCGCTGGAATTAGTCAGGCTTTTTATAGCATAGTGGGCTCTATAACAAAACGAGGTACCATCTAACAAAAAGGCCTTTTTTTCGCCGGTTTCTAATATTTGTTTACTACGTACTTTTTCCATTTTCTCTCTAAATCAGCAACTCCATATTTAAACTTGGGATAATAGGTTTCCGAAAGGGCTTTACCAACCGGCTTCCCGCGCCTGATTTTCAACAAAAATTTACCGAAAAGGCTGGCAATCTGCTTCTTCCTCAGGTAATCAATAATGCTCGCCGACTCCGCGTAAAACAGGCTTATCTTCTCATCGCCGGAAGGATAACGCTTCATACTGAAAAGTTCATCAAAACTGATATAGATACCCTTCTTCACTCTATCTTTAAGATAATCCTTAAAAACACCCGAACCCCATTTATCTTCCTCATATTGAGCCATTCCTTCATCAAGCCATAAGGGAATCTTGCTCCTGGGAATTAACTCATGAAAAATCAGGTGGGTTATTTCATGCGGAAGTGTATTTTTTAGCAAATCTTCTGCCCCTTTATAAATATAGAGGCGCGGAGGATTATCTCTGGCGCATCCGCCTGACCATTCAGGGGCCTTGGATTTTTTTATATACTCAGCTCTGTTTTCAAAAAGATATATAACGCATTTTTCTTTTCCTTCCCAGGGGCGAAACCCCTGAACATTAAAATGTCTTAAAATCTTTTTATAGCTGTACTCCGCCTTCCAGCTCACCTTATTGGCATAGGAGCGGTCGTTGTGGTAAATAACAAAGTGCATCCTCTTTAAAACCTGGGGCAATCCCAAACTGCCCGCTTTCTTCCCATTTGCCGCGGCCGGCTGAGATAATAAAACACCGATTAATAATATAAAAAAAATGGTTTTTTTCAATTTTCTACAGTTTGCAAAAATTTTAATATCTCTCTTTAACGAACTTTATCCAGAGCTTCTCCATCTGGCTGATGCTTGTTATTTTGCCGTAATAAACCGAAGTTAAAATCTCTTCATCGGATTTGGCGGAAAAGACCGATTTTTTGGCCAAAGACATAAACTTACCGCCCGGATACTTATTCAGCAAAAAATCAACCAGGCTGGGTGATTGGGCGTAAAAATACTTTAGCTTTGCTTCATCTTTCGGATACCTTTTTAATATAAAGAGATCTTTCAACCTGATATAACCACCTTCGCTGACGGCCTGTTTTACTACCTGCTTATAATCAGACCTCTCCTGCATATAAACGGCCATACCTTCATCAATCCAGAGCGGCAAAGGAGAAAGGCGTTTTTCTATAATTCTCTTACCATACACAAATTCCGCGAATATAGCGTGCGTTAACTCATGCGGTAAAACCTCGGTTAATAGCCTCTTTTCTATAAATCCGCAGACCACAGGATATCCGAACTCATAGTGCCTTCTCGGTAAATGGCATCCTCCCGACCACGCCGGTATCTTTATGCCGGCAGAACGCAGAGACTGTATGTATGCTTCATGGTTACTATAAATATAGATACGGCACTTCTTTTTCAGCATACCGCCGTATCTTAATTTTTTTAAGAGTCTTTTATAGTACCTTTCTGATTTCTCGCCTATTACCCTGGCCTTTCCGACAGTCGTCGCGCGGACGGAGAAGTTCATTGAAGCATAATGGCCGCTTAGGCCGGAAGAAAGGTCATCAAAGGCGTAAACCGTACTACAGGCTAATAAGACAGTTAGGTGAACAACAAGATATTTTTTTAGAGCCATCATTTAATAATTATCTATGGACATTCATAATTATAGGAAAGATTTATACCGGTTCAACCGGCACCTTTAGAAAATTTCAGAGATTTATGTCAGGATAATAGATATTTAAAAAGAATTGCGATTATGCGCGGAATTATTTCACCTTAACGGCAGTTCCGTAACCAAATAAATACCCCATGGCCTCAAGATATCTTACTCCGATAATACAGTCCGCCTTCAGCTTCCCGGCCCGTTTTATAAGCTCCTCATTTATCTGCTCTAAATCCGGCGTGCCGGAGCGGTAAACTACAATTCCTTTAATGGTATACTCCTTGTGTAAATCACAGGTAGTAAGTTTAATCTTTTTGTTCTGAGCAAAACCAGCTTGCGGGTAAAGCGGCAATATTAACATACATATAAAAATAACAATTGAAAATTTTTGGAATTTCTTCATAATTTTAACCTTACTTTAACTCCTCACCCTCCGCGGATACCAGAGTCGCCTTTAAAAAGATAACCAGATTTGTCTTTTCCCTGCTCTTTAACTTATACTTAAATAAATTCCCTAAAATGGGGATATTTCCTAAAAAAGGAACCTTTCTTTCCGTGACTACCTCATCATCCCTCATCAAACCGCCGATAACAATCGTCTCTCCGCTTCTTATGGTAATACTTGTCTGCATAGAGCGGGTATCAACAATTGGCCAGCCCAGATACTCAGGAAACTGATCACTGCTTGAAAGGGGAACCTTCCTTACTACCTCGCTTACCTCAGGGTGCAGATCAAGAGTAATAATGTTGCCGCCTTCGGCAACCGAAGGCGTCACCTCTAAAAAAACACCTGTCTTTTTCTCCTCAATTTCATAAGTCTCATACTGGCCAAACGCAGACCTGCCTGTATCGGTTAAATCTACACTAGAAGCGTAAGGCGCTGTCACAGCCAACTCAATATTAGCCATCTGGCCGGAAAGGGTGGTAACTCTCGGTGAGGATAAAACATTTACTTTACTTGTCGACTCCAAAGCCTTCAGGTAGCCGAATAAACCGCTGCCCGACATAGAACTTTTGCCTACCCACAAACCAACACCTGCCGGCTGATTGGGCGCGCCCCACTCTGTACCGCTCCATGGAGGAGACGCCCAGGCGTCATACCTGTAATCAAAGGCCTCTTCGGCGCCGGAGATATTCTCGTCATAAGCAGGCGGAACCGTTACCGGAGTTCCCTCATCATTCGTACCTCTTTGGGGACCGTCACCAATGTAAAAATTATGTTTTTTTCTTCTTCTTTCTACTCCCACCTGGTACTGAGTATCACTTCTTGTCCCGTACCACTCAATGCCCATTTCATCAATGACACCCTCTCTAAGCTCAATAAATTTAGCCTCAATGGAAATCTGACGCGGCCCGACATCCCACTCTTTTATCAGCATTCTAATCAGTTTATGATTAGTGGGCGTGTCGGTAATAGTCAAAACTCCGGTGGCCGTATTTATAACTATCCTTCGGCCCTCCTGATAAGGCAAAACCTCCTCCAAATAATCCTTTATGGTCTCACCCGCGCAGTAGCTGCCGGATAATAGTATATTTAATGAAAAAATTAATATTAGATAACTCTTTATCTTTTTCATATTATTTTATTTCCTTACCCTCGGGAGTAATTAAAGTAGCTGTGATAAAGATAAGGAGATTTGTCTTTTCCTTATCAATATATTTGTACTTAAACAAGTTGCCTAAAAGCGGAATACTGCCTAAAAAAGGTACCTTTTTACGGTAAACCTTTTCCTCCTCCTTTATCATCCCGCCCAAGATAATAGTCCTTCCGCTTTTGGTAACCACAGTTGTCTGGGTAGAGCGGGTGTCAACCGTAGGCCAGCCAACGGAATCAGGCACGCCGGGAACGGTACTGGTATATGTATATCGCTCATAACCTTCGTCACTCCCATGCCAATAATAAGTAAGGTAGCTTGTGGTAACTGGCGGCCTGATGGACTTCTGATCAAGCATAACGTTAACCTCGGGGTGAAGGTCAAGGGTGATATATTTACTGCCTTTGGCGACATACGGCGTCACCTCAAGCGAGATACCCATCATTTTCTCCTCTACCGTCTTTTTAAGGCACCAGATAGGGTGATCGGCCGTCCCCAAGTTCTCCAACTCTACCTCGCTGACATAAGGAAACACCCGGCTTACCTCCATACTGGCCATCTGTCCGGAGAGGGTGGCTATCTTGGGCGCTGAGAGCGTATTGGCCTTGCCTTTTTGCTCCAGCGCGTGGATATAAGCCCTCAAGTAGTTACCGTGATAGCCTGTCTTGCCGATAAAAAAGTCCATTCCATAGCCCGATTGAGGAAAATGCTGATATTCTCCGTAGTCATCTGCCCTTCCCCACTGTATACCATCGAGAGTAGTCGCGTAATAAGTAGGATCACTATAACCAAAATCATCAGTAATCTGCGCCGCGTCTCCCACTGACAAACCTTCAAGTATCTTATCATTCTCCGGCTCACCCGCCTGATACCAGTAAAACTCTGCCCCTAACTCCTCCAGGTTACTCACCTTCACCTCCACGAACCTGGCTTCAATCATAACCTGTGAAGGGCCGACATCAAACTCTTTGATAAGCTTCCTGATTAACTTGTGGTTAGTCGGGGTATCTGTTATGGTGAGAATACCGGTAGTCCTGTCCAAGACTATCTTTCTGTCTTTTTGAAGCGGGAGCGCTTCCTCCAGATACTCTTTAATGGTCATACTATCTTCGGCAAAAGACAGTGAATTTATGGCCAGGATGCTTAGAAAAACGCAAATAGTAATTCTTTTTATCATAGCTTGCACTCTACAGGTTGTTTTGGTTGATAATAGCTGAATTTAAAAATCTTCGTCCTCTTCAATCTCTTCATCGCCGCCGTCAAACTGAATCAAGCCGACATCACGAATACTTCGTACACCGTACTTCAGTTTATATGTACGAGTAACCATCTTTTCCTCGGCAATAGAAGTCTTGTCTGAAATCCATATATACGACGGCTCTACCTTATAAGCTAAGTTCGTTGTTTTAAGGGCGATATCAAGCAGATCCAAAAGGGCCATTGGAGTAACGGTAGTAAAAGATATGCTAAGCGTTTCTCCACCGGACGCCTCCTTCAGCGCGCCTTCGTTAAGTATAATATTGACTCCTGTCAGTTTGACAAGCTCTCTTATAACGTCGCGGATATCGGCATCGCTCAAACTTAACGCCGGTACTATATTTTTGTTCATCTTAACCCTTAGCCTCTCCTCAGCCTCCTCTTTCTTCCTTTCAGCAATCTCCTCCGGTGTTATCTCATCGTCTTCTTCTATCTCCTCCCGCCTCTCAGGAGGCAGATATGACCTTTCTACGTCCATCATTAGCTTCTGCTCATGAGCCTTTTTTCTCAGCATCACCAGCTCTTTATCTTTTGTCATCCGCTTCATTTCATCCTTAACGTGCTGAGTTCCGGCTTTGGGACTCTCTATTCCGTAAACCTTGCCGCCGGTTAACACCTCCCGGGCATTTATAATGTACTCTCGGGCCTCCGCGTAATAGGGGTACCCCTCAGGGATTAAAGACATCTCATCGATACATTTTTGCATATAGCCTTTGTTATAATAAGCCTTTCCCTTATTGTAGTGCTTTTTTGCGGCGATTTGCAGTTTATCTATAGCTTTGTTGAGGTAGCTTTTTGCCTTTTTATTATCCGGTGACATCTCAAGCACAAGGTGAAACTGCTGAATGGCCTCATGATAATAGCCTTTATTGAAGTAGTATATGCCCCTTTGGGTCCTGCCTTCAACAAGGATTTCGCTTTCTTCCCGACGCAGCTGTTTACGTTCGGCTAATTTTTTGGCAAGATCTTCAGCTTTACCCTTTACTTCACCGTAAGCAGTACCACGTACAGTTAAAACTGCAATCAAACTCACTATTGTCAAAACAAATAAGACTCTAATCCTGAGCATTATAAAAACTCCTTTTTTATATTTCTCTAATAATTTATTAAACTGCAAGCGCCCGATCTACTGCTTTCCCGCTTCCAGCTTAATAACCAGGCGTTGGTGGGTACCTTCATTGTATAATACCACACAAGTAGGTGTAATGT
Organism: Candidatus Omnitrophota bacterium; assembly: GCA_023140385.1. Classification (GTDB taxonomy): domain Bacteria; phylum Omnitrophota; class Gorgyraeia; order JAGLLT01; family JAGLLT01; genus JAGLLT01. The sequence goes on along the minus strand of JAGLLT010000039.1, from coordinate 47,755 downwards.
CAAGTACTTTGAAGTTTTCTATAACATCCCCTCTTTTGACGTTAACTGTTTCCCCTGTCCCGGTTACAAACAAAACTGCCTGATAATCATCCCCTAAAATTCTTTCTCTAAGGGGCAATCTGATTTCTTTACCCGCGGTATTCTCAACTACCGCGTAGTCTTTTCTGATCTTTACAACCGTGTAGTCAGCAATCCGCTCCTTCTCCCTCACAAAGTAACTTCTTTTATCAACTTTAATCTGTCCCACTACTCCGGCTAATGACTGTATATAGCCTTTATAGACTATATCCATATAAACGGGACTACAGCTTTCATACTCAAAGAGCGGCACCACCGGAGGAGGAATGAAAAACTTACTAAACGCCTGCCTCTCAAAACAAGCTTCGTAGTCGGAGAAAGAAGCGGTCTTGCTTAGCTCCACAATAGTTTCTTTATGCGTGTCTATGCCCTCTATGCTTGTAGGCGGCGGTATAAATTTGTAGCCCGCAAGCTTTTTTTGAACATCAATACCCTTTAGATAAAGTCCTTTTTGATAGCCTCCGAAGAGCGCTGCCGCCGCGATAAAAAGCAGAAAAAAAACAATTTTCTCTATATTATTCACAATAAAATTTTTTTCCATTCGCCCTACCGGTTAATTGTCTGTCAAAAAAATAATAGTGGAAATAACAAAATTACCCTTAACTCTATCTTTTAAGTCCGGCATAGAGTCTATCTTTAGCTCCTCCGGCATAAAAATAAAGTCCGACTCAGACAGCCTGAAGAAAAACCAGGCCAGATTTTTAACGCTTGAAGTAATCTCCAGCCTTACAGGAAAGACCCGGTACCTAAATTCATCTTTCTTTTCCTTAATGGCTCCATCATTAAACTTAAGAAGTTCGATATCTTCAATGGTTTCAATTTCGCTTTCAAACATCAATGATATCAACTCTTCTATGATCTCCAGCTGTTTAGTCAGGTTTGGAACCTCTTTATCACGCGGAATCTTGGTTTCATACTCTTTAAAACCTAAGAATACAGCCTTATCTTTAAACTCCAACTGTTTGCCGGCGGCCTCTTTTCTAAGATCTTTTTGAACTTCAAATATCTTTTCCTTAAACTTTAAGGACTCCATCACTTCCACGGGCATCTTTACGGCCGGCCCGTCAATTTTTTCCATAAGGCCGTTATATATTTTATCAAGCGCCTCATTCTTTTTCGTCAGGTAGCTAATCCACTCAAGAGTAGGAGCGTCTTTCTTTGCCATCGTAAGGTTCTCTCGGAGAACCAACTCTCCTTTAACCTTATTTTCAACACCAGCCTTGCCGGCCAGAAGCGCCGTAAAAACACCGGCTGAAATAATAATAGCTATTAAAAGTACACCCATAAAAATAAAGGCAAACAAATTCTTTTTTAGCAGTTTTATATAGAAATTCATTTCACCATATGCCTTTCAATCAGATCTTCTTTCTCTCTATCATAATAAGCCGGGGAGGGTTTCTTCAATTTTAACTTCAATGTAAATATAATATTATACTCTTCTAACTCTTCCTCTTCCTGAGGGGAGGGGCGGTCCGCCCTGAGTGTTTCCACCTCAGAAAAATAATTTAATTTTAACAAATTTTCTTTTATGCTTTTAACGGTATCAAACGGCCCCGTTGTTTTTCCTTCAATAATTATTGCTTCCCGGCTGAGATCAGTGGTTAACTTTGTCAACCAGGCTTCTTTAGGCACAATAGCGTTTATTTCGGCTATTACATCAAGCCAGAACCTCTTTCGGTAAATAAGGCCGCCGAGAAAATCCAGCTTTGCCTCAACATCTTTGTTTTGATCGTGAAGCGCGTAAACGGAGCGTTGATTTCCGCGGTACTTATCCATCTCGCCGGTTATGGCCAGCAGGTTTCTTTGGCTTAACTCTTTCGACTGAGAGCAGAAAAAAGATAACATCAGAAAAATGCCCAAAAGCACAATCTCAGAGGCAATTATGTAAAACTCTTTCTTGCCGAACTCCTTCAGCTTTCTTTGTTCTCTGGATATCAGGTTAATCTCTATGACAGGTGTTTGGACGGCTGGCAGCCCCAGCCCCATGGCCACTCCCAGCCTGTCCTCTATGACATCAAGGTTTGCCTTCATGTATTTGTTGACAACAAAGCCTTTTAAGAGATTAACTTTGCGGGTTTTAATTTTTAAGTTTTGCTCAAAAAATCTCTCGACGCACATAATCTTTGAAGCGCCCCCCGTCAGAAGAATCTCCTGAAAAGCGGCCGTTTTATCAAACTGAGACTTATAATAACTGATAGAGCGCATAATTTCCGCTAACAGGTCTGTAAGTACGGGGCTGATAGCCTTGGAAATAAGATCAGACCTCGGGGTCAACTCTTCATCCCCCGTAGCTCCGGCAAGGATAATGCCTTCTTTTCTCTTCATGGCCTCTGCCTGCTCAGGCCCCGTCTTCATCTGCTTACTTATGGCTTTTGTTAAATCATCACCGCCTATAGGAATACTTCTAATCCATATCTGCTTGCCCTTGGCAATAACAACATTGGTTATTTTCGCCCCAAAGTCAAGAATGATAGCGTCATTTTTAACTTCACCGCTAAACTTAAGTATGTTGTAAAGAGCGACGGGAGCCGCCTGCATAGAAACAACATCCAGGCCTTTAACCTGAGAAACCTGGCGGTAGATGTTGTCAATAATATCTTTCTTTACAGCGGAAAGAAAGACCTCTAACTGAGGAGACTTTGAATTTTCGAATAGTTGATAATCCCAGATAACCTTGTCTATGGGAAAAGGAATTTGCTGCTGAGCTTCATATTTTACTACCTGCTCAATTTTTTTCTGGGAAATTTTTGGCAGTTTAACATAGCGCGTAAAAACTGACTGGCCGGAAATGGATACGGCAACTTTTGAGGTGTGAATCTTTTCGCTTTTCAATAAAGCGGCTATGGCCGCGGGAAGAGACTTCGCGTCTTTTAGCTCTATAGCCCTGGCTTTTTCCAGCTGAATTTTATTTCTTACTTTTTTAAATTTAACAAGCTTGACAGAGCTGCCGCCTATATCTAATCCGATTAAATTTTTTATCGTTGCCATAAATATACCAGTTTATTAAAAGTTCAAGTTAGTCAAATCCCGCCGTAATATTGTACAACACCTTCTATATTTAATCAACAACTTTTAATTAATTTTTTTTACCGGCCTGCTTAAGCTAAGGAAGAGCGGCTTCGGGGCTTTCTTTCACGCTAATGGGAAAATTAAATTAAGACATCGGTATATAAACTGTATCTACGAAAGTTCTGGTAAACCTTCCCTGTTTATCTTCGGCAGTTATGGTAATCTCAACCGCCCTGGGCAAATAATCTCTGGGAGTAGCACCAGCAGGATCCCAAACGCTGACCCAAATATCTAATTTATGATCGTAATATTTGAAAGCTAAAGTTTTAATATTTTCCGCTATCGGGTTCCACGTTCCGCCGCCGCCGCCGCCATAATCCTTCTTATATCTCTTCAGTGTCATAGTCGTAGTGTCAAGCCAGTAGCCTAATTTAGTTAAATCGTACTCATCGGTGTCATAAACAACATTAAAGGCGGCGGTAAAAGCAAGCTTTTTCTGGCTATCATCCCAGTTAAACTTCTCCAGAGTAGTAGACGATGAACTCTGATAGGCGCAGGCCAGTTCTCTTGTCATCCGACTGAGGGCTTCCCTGGCGTTTTGATAAACCTGCAGTTTGGCCTCACTCTGGGTCCAGGCGCGGTTGGCTTCGATAAATACCAAAGTCATGCTTCCCATCACTATCACCAGAATGACGCTGGCTATTAAAACTTCAATTAAGGTAAAGCCTTTTTTATTTTTCGGCAATATACGTAATAAATGTCTCACTTTTAAAGCTTCCTTTCTCCTTCCATCGAATTTCAACTTCAACGCTTTTGAGGCCGCCGGGCGGGTTTATCTCTGTAACAGTAACTTGACACTCAATACCATCGCCAAAGTCAGTCCAACCAGCCGTCCCGTCAACCTTAGAAGCTGCCCCATCAGTAAAAGTTGTATCAAGATGACTATACCCCAACCGCTTAAAATTCTCTATCTCCTGCTGAGCATGAATGGTGGCCTCTGTCAGCATACAGGCTCTGCGGGAGGCCTGAAAACCTACCGGAAAGAGGCTCAAAATACCAACCAAACCTATCACCAGAATGGCCAGGGCAATCACAATCTCTAAAAGCGTAAAACCCTTACTTTTTCTCATTTGTATTCCTCCTGCATATATATCTTACCATAAATAGGCCATTATATCAAATTAAATAAAAGGTGCTTTTGGGTAAAATATATCTCCGGGGGCGGCCAAAGCCGGCATACTAATCTTCCTCGTAATCCTTAACCTTTATTCTGGCGGTAATCGACAAGACGGTTATTTTAATACTTTTACCATTTTTTAAATTTTTTATTTTAACGGTGCCTCCGTTGGAAGTGCTGTGAGGGGTAAAGAGGGCTTTGGAATTAGTAAAGGTAGTGGTAATTACAAACGCGGAACTTAGCTTTATTTTTTCTGTTTTACCTACCTTGGTAGGCGTCGAACTGCTTAAATCTGTATAGATATCCATATCAAGACAGCTGCCTGAAGGGGTAAAGTCTACACGGTACCGCTTACCCTGAGCCTCGGCGTTAATCTTCGCCCGCCGTAAAGTCGAAGCAATGGTTCTACTGCTTGCTTTAACCTCCGCGCTTGAATACCCGCCCCAACAGTAAGGAACAGCTATTGCCGTTACTACGCCGGCAATAAGCAAAACAACTAAAAGCTCAATCAGGGTAAATCCCGTTAACTTACCTTTATCAATCATCTTTATCTGAAAAAAAGGCCACACCTATTTTATAGACTGCTATTATAGTTAGAGTCAGGAATTAAATAGGTGTAACCTTTTTTACCTTTTTCTTTTTATGCCTGCTATGCCGAACAATCCGGTAGCCAAACTTCCCAGCATAATTATCGCGGCCGGTTCAGGGATAGTAGTCAGCTCAAAGGCCATATTAACCGGGCCGTAATCATAATAGGGATGACTTGGATCTACGTAATCGCTGTATTCAATTGGAATCCACTCCCAACTATCTCCTGTGTATTTAACCGCGCCGCAACCATACCTTGAATCAGGATCAGTTGTTTTCCAGCCCCACTCATAAGAAGTCCCATCTTCTAAATAAGCCGCTATCATCAGCCAGTAGGTACTTCCTTCTTCCTGATTAAAGGGTTCATCAAGTATAATAGAGTACTCAAATGCGCTGTGTCCTGTATATTCCTGTAAGCCGCAGTAGGTCTCATTCACTTCTTCTATAGTAAGATTATATCTCGCGTGAGGAATATAAAATGGGTACGGCGCATAATAGCCAAATATATCTATCTGAAAACCGGTTATAGTATTTTCCGGACGCGCGTCCATAGACCAATCACCGTATGAACCCCACCAGTGGATATCGGTAATAGGCAGTCCGTTGGTGCAGAGCCAGTCATCAGCGACATTACTACTGTAACCGTACGGCATAATTGTTGAATATACATCAAAACCCCACTCCATATCGGGCAGTTGAGACCATTTGCGGGGGGCAATCTGTTGGGCGTTTGATAATGAACAAACGCTTAAAGCTACAAATAATAATAAAATTGCAAGAACAAACCTTCTCATAATACTCCTTTCCGCCTTTGTTATCTTGCCGGAAAAATCCCTTTTAAACAAACATGCAAGATAGATAGAAAGTTAAAAATAAGATATAAAGCCCGTTTGTTTATTTTAACAATAGAAAAGGATAACTGTCAAGCAAAATATTTTGCTGTATAACTGTATCATTTTGCTGAAATTTCAGGGAAAGAAATACAAGAGAACCTTTCCTTCTAATAAAGATCTCCGATAGAGATACAGCCCGTATCCTCTGAAATGGTAATATCAATAGACTTTCCGGTAGCTGTATTCCAGATAGTGATGGTCTCATCTCCGATGGCGGCGTCACCGTCATCGGCGCTTCCCTCAGGATTGAATTTAATATAGTACGCGCCCCAGGTACTACCATCACTGGGAACATCTAAGGTAGTTGATATATTAAAGGGGGCTGACAGGGTCATTTTTTCGCTTTTACCCACCTTGTTCGCGGGTGGAAAGGTTGCATAGGTAGTCTTATATATATCCATACTGATAGTGTTGCCTGAGTTTATCCAGGCGAGGAAGTGATGAACAACATTCTGAGCCTCGGCACAACCTTTAGCAACTTGCAAGGTTGAGGCAATTCTTCTGGCGGCTCCTTTGTGCTCCTTACTACCGCGGCCGCCCCAGAAGTTGGGCATTGCTACGGCAACTACAATAAACATTATGGCAATTACCACCATCATTTCCATCAGGGTAAAACCTTTTAAGAATTTATTTCTTTTAATCCTGACTTTTCTCATCATAAACCACCATTTATCTTAACAGTCCAGCCTTAATCCCATGTGTTAAGGTCATCCCCGCCGCCGCTGTTATCAACTTCATCATTGCCGCATGACCAGATATCAAGGGGATTTTCAGTACTACCGTGACTAGTGCCCGGGCATTTATACCGGTAGGCATTATCCCAAGGATCATTTATACTGTTGTTTGTGGAGTTGAAACTCATATAGGGCCCGCTCCAACCAACCGCGCCATCATCATTTTGCAGGTGGGATTTAAAGCTGTTGCCTGAGCCGTCTCCCGCCGGATAAGAGCCCACATCAAGTTTGTACATCTCAAGGGCGGCCTCTATGGCCGAGATGGCAACTTTGGCCTTCTCTTCTCTCGCCTCCCTGATAGCCCTGAAGGCTCCGGTAGTCATCAAACTGGCCAGGATGCCGATAATAACAATCACAAACATCATCTCTATAAGTGTAAAGCCTTTTAAGCGCTTATTTCTTTTAATCCTGACTTTTTTCACCATAAACCACCATTTATCTTAATAGTACAACCTTAATCCCAGGCATTAATATCATCTCCGCCGCCACTATCATCAACTCCGTCATTACCGCAAGACCAGATATCATAAACACCATTATTACCCGGACATTTATACTGGTAGGCATTGCCCCAGGGATCCATATACTTGGTTCCTCCTATCGCGGCAGGCTTGTCCAGGTCTTCATCTATAAAGTTCATATATGGGCCGTTCCAGCCAACCGCGCCATCATCATTCTGGAGATGGGATTTAAAGGCATTATCGCCGGCGGCTTGCAGAGGATAACCTGCTACGTCAGATTCATACATTGCCAGAGCCGCTTCTACGGCGGAAATAGCCGCCGCCGCTTTACTTTCTTTAGCATCCTCTATAGCCCTAAAGGTCGCCGCCGAAATTAAAGCGGCCAGGATGCCGATAATAGTCATAACCACTATCATCTCAATTAGGGTAAAACCTTTATTTTTCATCTTTCTCACCAGTTATTAACATCTTCTCCGGAACCATCCTCTATATCAACAAAGGCGGGATTATGAACCCCTGGGTAGTTCTTATAGTTATAAGCATTGCCCCAAGGGTCTTTTACCGCGTTACCTGATATATCATCATTATCAAAGGTCATATAGGGCCCGTTCCATGCCGAGGAAACATCAAGGCTCCTATCATCCTGCAGGTAGTACCAAAAAGCGTTACCTGAACCGTTCCCCGGTGGATAATCGCCAATGTCAGACTCATATCTGGCTAAGGCTGAGGCAACCGCTGAAATAACTACCTCCGCTTCGCTCTTCTTCGCGTCCTGCAAAGTTTTGATAGTGGCACTGGTCACCAAGCCCGCCAAAATGCCCATAATAATCAGCACAACCATCATCTCTATAAGAGTAAATCCGCTCTTTTTCACACCAGTATCCTCTCAAAACAATTATACCATATTTCCCGGCTTAACTCAACAACGCCAATAATCATCGATTAACCTCTTCTTTAATTCACGCCAATACTTGACATCAACTGAATTAAGGGCAAAAACATCGCGATAACGATAAAGCCGACAATAAGGCCCATGCTGATAATTAAAAAAGGCTCAATTATCGAGGTAAGCGCGCTTATGGTAGTATCCACTTCGCCATCATATATATCCGCCACCTTGATCAACATATTATCAAGGGAACCTGTTTCTTCCCCGACATCAATCATATTGACAACCATAAGAGGAAAAGCTCCGCTTGCTTTAAGAGGGGCGGCAATAGATTCACCCTCTCTGATACTATCGTGCACACGGCCTAAAGCCTGGGATATAAGTTCATTACTCATTGTGCCCCTGGTAATTCTCAAGGCCTGTAAAATAGGAACCCCGCTTGATATCAGGGTGCCGAGTGTCCGTGAGAACATAGCAACTTCAATCTTCCTCGTCAACTCCCCTGCCACCGGCACACGCAGTTTTATTTTAGCAATAAATAATTTAAAGCCTTTCATCTTTGAAAAGGTTTTATATAAAATTATTAAAGCAGCCACCAACCCCAAGCCTAAACCTAAACACAATGGATTTTTAAACATCCTTGAAAAATTCATTATAAGCATTGTCGGCACCGGCATTTCTTCTATGTCCATAGAAGCAAAAATATCCATAAATTTAGGTATAAGGAAAAGAGTTAAAAATAAAAGTACAGCCGAAGAAAAAACTACCACCAGAACAGGGTAGGCCATAGCCGCTTTAACCTTTCCGATGAGGGCCAAACTTTTTTCGTTGAATTCCGCCAACCGTTCCAGAACTATCTCCAGTACGCCGCCGGCTTCACCCGCCTTTATCATATTAATATACAAGGAGTTAAAAATTTTCGGATACTTGGCCAAAGCTTCACTTAAAGTTCCTCCAGCCGAAACTTCTTTGGAAAGGCTTTCTATGACATCTTTTAAAGGCCCCAGTTTCAACTGGTCATGCAAAACATTCAGGCTTCTCACCAGGGGCAAGCCGGCATCGATAAGCGTGGCCAGCTGGCGGGTAAAAAGGGCTACATCCTGACTCTTAACAACACCTATACCTAAAAAAGGAATTACGATTTCTTTGCTCACTCCGCCCTTTTTGACAGGCGCTTTTACATGCCCCCCGGAAGTGGACACCGGTTCAGACACGAACTTATCCTCAGTTTCAGTAAGTTGAATGGGATAATACCCTTTATCCTTAATGCGTCCGATAGCTTCCTGCGTATTAACGGCATCTACAAAACCGGATATCTCTTTCCCATTCGAATTTATAGCCTTATACTCAAACTTAGACAATGTTTACTCCTCCTTAGTCTTTCCACCTGTATTGTCGAAAATATTTAAGTTTAAATCACCAATAACCAAGATACAAGATACAAACAATTACCAATATTCAATAACCAATCATCAAACATTCGCTCCTGCCTTGGTTTGGTTATTCGAATTTGGTCATTGGTTATTATTTGGTTATTGTTTCTTGCTTGTGCCCATTGGGTATATCTTGGTTATTTTATACCCTTTCTTTAATAACCCTGGGTTTCACGGACTACCTCCTCAATGCTGCTCAACCCCTCGTAAACTTTCAGCAGGCCGTCTTCCCTTAATGTGCGCATACCGGCTTCTATCGCGGCTCTGCGTAGAAGAGCGCTATGTGACTTTTCCATAATCAAGGCTCTTATTTTATCATTCATTAGCAGTATCTCATATATCCCGCTGCGGCCTTTGTATCCGATATTATTGCACTCGCGGCAACCTTTTGCCCGGTAAAATTTCTTACTTCCAACCCTCCCCGGATCCAGGCCAATTTGAGAAAGCTCATATTCAGAAGGAACATAAAGCTCTTTGCATTTGGGACAAAGAACTCGTATTAACCTCTGAGCAATAATTGCCTCTACGGTGGAGGTTATTAAAAAAGGTTCAATGCCCATATCTATCAGCCTTGCCACCGAACTCGGGGCATCATTCGTGTGAAGTGTGCTAAAAACCAGATGCCCCGTCAAAGAGGCCTGAATACTGATTTGGGCCGTCTCCTTATCCCTAATTTCACCTACCATAATAACATCCGGATCCTGCCTTAATATATGTCTCAGGCAGGTGGCAAATGTCAAGTTAATCTTGGGCTTAATGCTTACCTGTATAATGCCGGCGATATCATATTCTACCGGATCTTCGGTAGTAATAATTTTAAATTCTATTTTATTTACGCTTCTCAGGCACGAATAGAGGGTAGTTGTTTTGCCGGAGCCGGTAGGCCCCGTAGATAAAATGATGCCGTTGGGTTTATGTATTAGGGTGATAATTTTTTCTTTTTGATCCGGCATCAATCCTATCTCATCCAGAGACAAGCTTACCACACTCCTGTCTAAAACTCTCATAACTACGCTCTCACCGAAAATTGTCGGCAAAGTAGAAACCCGCAAGTCAATGCTTCTGCCCATAACCCTCATCATAATGCGCCCATCCTGAGGCATCCTCGACTCGGCTACATCTAAACTAGCCATTACTTTAATTCTGGATGTAATAGCCAGGCTCAAATTTTTCGGCGGATGGGTTATCTCATATAAAACTCCGTCAACCCTGTATCTCACCTTAAATTCATCTTCAAAAGGCTCAAAGTGAATATCGCTGGCCTGATCCTTCACCGCCTGCAGCAAAACCAGATTAACCAGCTTAACCACCGGCGCCTGAGAGGCCAGCTCCTTCAGGCCCGCTATATCCAGAGTTTCCGTTACCTCTGACGTTATTACCGCGGGGGTGTTTTCCTCTATCTCCCGAACCAAGCCGCTTAAGGATTCATCGCTTTTGCTTCCCCCATAGTACTTTTCTATGGCTTCATTAATCACATCTTCACTGGCAATGGCTCCCTGCACTTCACAGTTCAATACAAATCTCAAATCATCAAGGACATTAATATTTAACGGATCGGAGATAGCTACCGTCAACACATTCCCTTCCCGCTTCACGGGAATAACGTTATAAACCTGGGCCAAAGAAGCGGGAATTTCTTGTATAATCTCTTCAGGTATTTTCATCTTTTCCAGATCGGTAACTCTCATGCCTATCTGGAGACCCAGGGCCTCTAAGATTCTTTTTTCTTTGACAAAACCTAAATCAACAAGGACCCTTCCTAAAAGTTTTCCTGACTTCTTTTGCTCATCCAGAGCCTCATCCAGGTGCTTTTGGGATATAATACCCTGGTCTAACAGTATCTCGCCCAGCGGTTTTCTTCTAAACTGCTTTCCGGCCATTATTTTCTATTCACTCTCTCTTTAAACATAGTGTCAAACTGCTCCTTGTCAAAAGCGTTTTTATAAGCCGTATCTTTGGATATTATACCATTTTGATAAAGTTCAATAAGAGAAAAGTCAAAAGGCTTCATGCCGTACTTTGAGCCCGTTTGAAGTTCAGAAGGTATCCTAAAGGTCTTTTTTTCCCGTATTAGACTCTGTACGGAAGAAGTAGACACCATAACTTCAAAACAGGCAACGCGCCCTTTTTTGGACTTCCTCAGTAAAAGTTTTTGCGATAAGACCGCCAGAATACAGGCTGAAAGTTGTGCTCTCACCTGCTCCTGTTGATGAATAGCAAAAGAGTTTACCACCCTGTCAACCGTCTGGGCGGCATTAACAGTATGGAGAGTAGCAAAAACCAGATGGCCTGTTTCCGCCGCGAGAAGGGCTGCCTGTATTGTCGGCAGATCGCGCATCTCTCCTACCAGGATAACATCGGGGTCGCTTCTCAACCCCCTGATTATCGCCTCTGAGAATGACGGCACATCCATACCCACCTCTCTTTGAGTTATAATGCTCTTTTTATGCTGATGGTAATATTCAATGGGATCTTCAATGGTTATTATGTGACAGTCAATATTTGTATTTATGTAATTTATCATTGTTGCCAGCGTCGTGCTTTTGCCTGAACCGGTCGGGCCGGTAACTAAAATCAGGCCCCTCGTTCTAAAAAGCAGATCCCTTACTTTGTCCGACAATCCTAATTCACTAAAAGTAAGTAGTTCGGAGGGAATAAGCCGGAGTGATATCCCTATTACCCCTCTCCCGCGGTAGACTGATGCCCTAAACCTGTTCTTGCCAAAACCAAAACCAAAGTCACAGCCGCCTACCTCACTAACTTTGCGCCTTTTTTCTTCATCAGTAATCTGAGTCATCATGCTTTCTACATCATCCGGTTTCAATTCAGGAAAATCCAGAGACACAAGGCGGCCGTCCAGCCTGAGTATGGGAGGCTTGCCCACAGTCAGATGCAGATCAGACCCGCCCTTATCTATACATTCCATTAGTAGTTTGTTTATATTAATCATAGATACCCCTCATTGATTTATGATACTTCATCTATCTGGGCAACTCTGACTACTTCAGAGATAGTTGTCAATCCTTTTAAAGCCTTTACCTTACCGTCCTCTCTCAACGTCTTCATGCCCATTTCAACGGCTTTGGTCTTTATCTCCGCGCTGGACTTTCTCTCAAATATCATCTCTCGAATAATATCATTTATCAGCATCAGTTCAAAAATGCCCTTCCTCCCCTTAAATCCCGTATTGCCGCACGCGTCACAGCCTTTACCCATAAAGAAAGTAGCCTCAACGATATCCTCCTCTTTTAAATTCATAGCCTTTAGCTCTTCCGGTTTTGGCTGATAAGGTTCTTTGCAGTTCAGACAGATCATCCTGATCAAACGCTGAGCTAAAACCGCCTGCAAAGTAGAAGCTACCAGATATGACTTAACTCCCATATCTATCAATCTGGTGACAGCTCCCGCGGCATCATTAGTATGGAGAGTAGAAAAAATTAAATGGCCGGTTAAGGCGGCCTGCACGGCAATGGAGGCCGTTTCCTTATCACGTATTTCACCAACCAATATAACGTCTGGCGCCTGCCTTAACATAGCGCGCAATCCCGCAGAAAAGGTAAGGCCAACCTGAGGTTTTATCTGAACCTGATTTATTCCCTTTATCTGATATTCTACGGGATCCTCAATGGTAATTAATTTTTTATTAGGTTTATTTATATAGTTTAAGGCGGCGTAAAGAGTAGTGGTTTTACCGGAGCCAGTCGGGCCGGTAACAAGAAGCGTCCCGTTCGGCATCTCAATCAACTCCTCAAATTTCTTCCTATCCTCTGAAAAAAATCCGAGTTCTTCCAAGCCTATTAAGAGGCTTGATTTATCCAGGATTCTCATAACCACACTTTCACCATATATGCCGGGGAGCGTAGAAACCCGTAAATCTAAATCTTTATTTAAAAGCTTAACTTTGATACGCCCGTCCTGGGGCAGGCGCTTTTCAGCGATATCAATGCCCGCCATAAGCTTCAACCTGCTTATCACCGAACCCTGCAAATGCTTCGGCGGCCCCGGCACTTCATGCAATAGCCCGTCTATTCTATACCTCACTCTAAATTGTTTCTCTAAAGGTTCAATATGCACATCGCTGGCTCTAGTTTTAACAGCTTCAGTTAATATTAAACTCACCAGGCGAATAATCGGAGCATCCTCATCACTAACTACATAACCAATTCCTTTTTCTCCTCCCCCCTTATAAAAGTCACTCTCTTCGTCAATTCTCTCTACCACACCCTCTAAAACATTTTCTTTTTCCCGTTTTTCCCCATAGTGGACTTTCTGCTGCGCCAACAGCTCATCTTCGGAAGATAAAACAACCTTCAGCTTAATTCCAACAAACTTTTGTAAGTTTTCTATAGCAAGAAAATTCAGAGGGTCATCTGTAGCAATGGTGAGGATTTCGCCGTTAAGCTCCAGAGGCATAACTCTGTGTTGATAGGCAACTTCGGGGGAAATTATTTTAGCGGTTTCGCTGTTAATCTTTTTATCTTTTATCTCAACGGGAACAAGGCCGATTTGTGAAGGAAGGGCGGTAACAATATCCTCATTTGAAATGTAGCCTAAGCTGGCTAAAAGTGAACTTAATCTTTCCCGGCTTTTAGCCTGAAGCTCCAGAGCCTCTTGAACCTGACCGTCCTCCAGTAGGCCTGTGCTTTTAATACTATCTACAATTAGCCTTCTATCATCAATCACTTTTCCTTAACCTATGTGCAGTTTTGTTTTTACAGACTTTATTATACAGTGGTTTTGCCTCTACGTCAAGTAAATCACCGGATAATAATAGCGGATAGCATATAGCGTATAGCGTATAAAACACACAAAAGCAAAAAACAGCCTACCCATTTATCTGCTATACACTATCCGCTGTTTTCTATACGCTAAGCGCTATCCGCTATACGCTATTTTTTATACGCTAATTATTATTTGGCTATCATCGCTCTGATTCTGTCTCCGGCGTTTTCAGCGTGGTTAGCAATATCCGCGCTTAGTCCGATGGCCTTGATAATAAAGTAAACAGAAAGGGGGTCTTTGCCCGCGTTAAAAACTTTTTTGGCTAATTTTTTTTCTATGCGGTCGGACTCCCATTCTAATCTATGCACTATCTTTATCAACTCCTTCATCTCTTCTCTGTTTTTTTTCTTCAGGGTTGAAAAAAAGTCCTTAATGCCCAAAGCGACCTTTTCCAGCGTCTCAACCGTCTCGGTAACCTTCTGAATATGTTCCAGCATACCGTCCTTAATAAAGTCCATATCAACCCTTTTAAAGCCCAGCCAGATAACTGTATCTTCCGCATAGTCCAATATTGAATCCTGCTCTTTAAGACACATCATAAAGTCAGATTTATGAACCGGCATATAAATGCCTTTGGGAAGATGAGCGCTCAGATTTCCCTTAATCAGGTCGGCTTCATGTTCAAGCTGCTGAACTTGCCCCGCTAACTTGTCAAAGATTTCATACTTTTTTTCTACGTAGGCGCTTACAGCCTGCTTCCAGATGTGAATACACTCATTAACCTTCGCCGCGTGCCTAACTAAATCTTCAAATGGCGATTTGCGCAAAATAGACAGTATAGGTATTCTTCTAAACATAACATTACCTCCTTAATGAGGGCATCTTTTACAACAACGAAGTTGGTGTAAAATATCTGCCCGAATTAATTCCGCCGAGAGTCGCAAAATTGTCGAAGAGAATTTTGAGACATCTTTCGAGGCGGAAGCATTTAATATATATTAATCCCAAGCTTATTTAAGCAAGGGGTTTTATAAACCTTTATCATTTATTTAAAAAAGCCACATAAAGAATTTAAAAAACAAAACGCACATTACGGCTGAGGCCGGTATGGTAACTACCCAGGAGATAATTATTTTCTTAACAACCCTGAAATCCACCGCATCCAGGCCCCTGGCTAAGCCGACACCGCAAACCGCTCCGATAACCGCGTGGGTGGTAGAAACCGGCATACCCAGCTTGGAAGCCAGAAGAACACTTGTAGCCGCTGAAAAATCTATCGAAAAACCCCTTGAGTTCGTCAACTCCGTAATCTTGCTTCCTACTGTAGAAATAACTCTATAACCCCAGGTAGACATACCGATTGCTATGCCCACTCCGCCCATAGCCAGAAGGGCTACCGGTACTTCAACCTTGGTTCCTAAGGTATTATTTTTTAAAATAGAAAAAATGCCCGCGACGGGCCCCACGGCATTAGCTACATCGTTGGCCCCGATGGAAAAAGCGATATAGCAGGAAGTCATAATCTGCAGTACTTTAAATATATCCTCTACCTTCGCGCCCGCCTTCACAGCTTTTTTTATAAAATAATACCCGCCTATCAAGCTGATAACTCCTCCTAAGACGGCAATAAAAAAGCTCTGCCATATGGCCAGCTCTAACACTTTTCCCAGGGGGCTTTTTAGCAAAAGAGAAATTATCATCAGAAAGAAGGTAAACCCTACAAACACCGGGCCAATTTTTATCGACGCCTTTTCACTTTCATCAACGCTCAATATACATCTATAAATTATTTTAAAAATGAAATAAGCAAGGACTCCCGCGAATAAAGGAGAGGTAACCCAGCTGATTGCCACACCGGCTAACTTATTCCAGTTTATCGAATTAATGCCGGCAGAAAATACCCCAAAACCAACCAGAGCGCCTACTATTGAGTGAGTTGTTGAAACCGGCCAGGCGCGCCAGGTAGCAAAGGTAATCCAGGCGCTGGCAGCCAGAAGCGTAGCCAAGAGGCCCTTAATCATAACTTCTAAGTCACCGACACAAGCCGGGTCAATAATGCCTTTTTTAATGGTGTCTGTTACACTGCCTCCGATAAATGTAGCTCCGATAAAACAGAGGACGCCGCTGATTATAACGGCTTGTTTCAGCGTAATAGCTTTAGCCCCGACAGCGCTGGCCATAGAGTTAGCCATATCATTGGCGCCTATGTTCCAAGCCATATAAAATCCCAGGACAACAGCTATAATTAAATAAATTGTTTCAATACCCATAAAAAATTTATCTTTTTATACTTTTTAAGTAGTTACCGCTAAGTCATAAGTTATAGCGAAATATTATCGCTAAAATGATAACAATAAGCAGAAGGCTGATAATATAGAAATCGTAAAAGTGCCAAAAATCCTTCAGCCTGTCACCTAAACCATAAGGTGTCTTTTCTTCATAGGCGACCCGTGCCTGTTGGTATTTAGCGTATTGAGCTTGTATACCGGATATCTTATCTTTGAGATTCAGAAGCTGGCTTCGTCTAAAACGCAAATAGATACCGGCAATTCTGTATGCCGGTATAACTCCATAATCAGAAAGCTCTTTGAGTTTCTTTTCGGATATTCCCAGATAATCAGCCGCCGCCTTTAAGCTCAACAGTTTTTCCTGCATTCCCCTTTTTCCTTACATTAAAAATTAAACCGTTTCAACTTCACAGCCCTATTTAATTTTTTCCGTGGCCACCCAAGCATCTATCTTGGCCTTATCAAACTTCCATTCGTTATTTTCCTTAAAAGCGGGAATCTTATGATTTTTAATCCATTCATCAACCTCATTCAAACCTACCTCCAGATATTCCGCGAGCTGCTGGCAGTTAAGAGCCTGCTTTTTAATACTGCCCGCCTTTTGCTCCTGAGTAAGCATCTGGCAATTGCCCTGCAAAACCGCCCCCTCCTGCACCTCCAAAACCGGTGTACTAATGTCACCTATTATTCTGGCTGTTCCCGTAAGACTCAATCTGGAAGTAGCGCTAATGTCACCCATCACTTTCCCTGAAATGGTAATCTCCTCGCCTTTTATTTCCGCGTTGACTACCGCCATCTCTCCGACAGTCAGACTGCCTTTAACCTCCAGGCTTCCTTCAAACTTGCCGCTAATCTTTAAATCTACATGGTCTTTAAATACTAAGCTCCCCTGCATACTGGCATCCATATCAAGAACATTGTGCCTGTCTTCATCTGTATCTTTTTTAGGATGCTTAAACATTTTCTTTCACCTCCCTCTCCTTTTTAAGCCAACCGGCTTTTCGCACTCCTTCAATCTTCATGAGATCATTAATTATCTGTTCATCCTCACGCCCACCGGATAATTCTACATCAACAATCAATTTTATCATTTCGGGCTCCTCCAATTTATCTATTTCCAGATCTTTTATACGAACATTATAATCAGAAAGAATAGCCCTTATGCGATGAAGCTGTTCGGCGCTGGCAGATGTTTTTACTTCAAGAGACCTGCATCTGATCTTCTTAATTATCCTTTTTTCAAAACGTCCCAGAAAAACCAGGGAAAACAATATTAAAAAGGTGGCCGCGAAAGCACCCGTATAAAAACCGCAGCCGACCGCGAGGCCCACACCTGCCGTCGCCCACAAACTCGCCGCTGTCGTCAATCCTTTAACCGAGGCGCGAAATCTTATAATGGTACCGGCGCCTATAAATCCAATACCCGTAATTACACCGGCCGCTACTCTGCCGGGGTCAACTGAGGCCCCTCCAATGATTGTCTCAGCCATATATATTGAAGTGAGTAGTATCAGGGTAGAACCAACACCAACTAAAATATGCGTTCGCAGGCCCGCCGCGCGCCCGTGCGTTTCTCTTTCTACTCCTATCAATCCGCTAAGCACCATAGTTAAAATCAAACGGCAAACAACAGTCTTTAGATCTCCCATTTTTCTCCTTAAATTCTTAAATCTGATTTTGGAACTAACCGCAAATCAGAGATTAAATTCTTTTTGTACTTCCGGTAAGCCAGGCCGCTTATCATGGCCGCGTTATCAAGGCACAACTCACCGGCGGGAAAACACACTCTGACACCGCACCTTCCGGCTTTTTCCAAAAGACGCTCTTTGAGCCTTGAGTTGCGGCTTACTCCTCCGCCAACTACAAGAGCGCCAACTCTGTTTTTTTCGCAGGCAGCTATACTTTTGTCAACTAAAACGTCAACTACCGATTCCTGAAAGCCGCTGGCAATGTTAACCTTGTCCTGCCTGCTAAGCTTTCCCTGTTTCAGTTTTCTTTTGATACAATACAAAACCGAGGTTTTAAGGCCGCTAAAACTAAAATCAAAGGAGTCTCTGCCTAAATATGAACGCGGAAAGTCAACTCCTCTGCCTCCCCGGCCCTTTGCCAGCCTGTCTATAACCGGCCCCCCAGGATACCCGAGATTCAGCATCTTAGCCACTTTGTCAAATGCCTCTCCGGCCGCGTCATCCCGAGTCTCTCCTATAAGCCGGTAGCTATCAAAGTCTTTTACCAACACCAGCAGAGTATGCCCCCCGGAAACTACTAACCCTATAAAAGGAAAATTAACATCCTGCGTCATTAAAGGCGCGTAAATATGCGCCTGCAGGTGATTTACTCCAATCAAGGGTTTATCTAAAGCGAAAGATGCAGATTTAGCGTATGAAACTCCTACCAACAGCGCCCCCATAAGGCCCGGTCCATAGGTGACAGCTATAGCATCTATTCTTTTCAGGGAAACATTAGCTTCATCCAGGGCTTTTTCGACAACTTGCCGAATAAACTTCAGATGAAATCTATGCGCTATTTCGGGAATTATTCCCCCAAATTTTTTATGTAAATCAATACTCGATAAAATAATATTAGAAAGAATTTCCCTGCCGTCTTTTACTACAGAAGCCGCGGTCTCATCACAGGAAGTCTCAATACCTAAAATCAACATCTTTTTAGCTTATTCTTTATCATTAAAACGTCTTTCAGAATAAACCCTTAAACCTTTAATCAGATCAATCGCTCTCTTCAGCTGGTAATCATACGCTTCCGCCTCTTCAGCCGCGATTTCTCCGTTTTCTTTTCTTTCTACTTCATCAAAAAAAACCTTTGACTTTTCTTCCGCGTTCATTTCCATAAGCTTATCTTCAACCACCACATCGGGCATAATCCCCTTCTCATGTATGGAGCGGCCGCTGGGCAAGAAATATTTGCTCGTAGTAATTCTTAAAGCAGACCCGTCAACTAAAGGTATAATCGTCTGCACAGAACCCTTACCAAAGGTTTTTTGTCCGATAAGAACCGCTCTTTTATAATCCTGTAAAACAGCCGCTAAAATCTCGGCTCCGCTGGCCGAACCCTGATTGACCATAACCACTATAGGCACCTCTTCCTCTAAAAGGGGCTCTCTCCTTGATTTAAAGGTGTAGGTCTGCTCGCCTTCTCTGCCTTTGGTGGTAACTAAAAGTTTATTTTTGGGCACAAACATATCGGCTATGTTAACCGCGCTGTCCAAAAGCCCCCCGGGGTTGTTCCTCAAATCCAGAATTAAGGCATCCATACCTTCTTTTTTCAATTCAATAATGGCTTTTTCAAACTCCTCGGAGCTCTCTTCCTGAAACTCAACGAGTCTTATATAACCGATATTGTTTTCAAGAATCCTCTGCCCCTTCAGGCTCTCTATTTTTATAATGTCACGAATAATGCTAATCTCTAAAACCTTACCCGCCTTTTCTCTGAATATGGTCAGCTTCACCTCTGTCCCCGGTTCACCTCTTAACTTCTTAACCGAATCCAGCAGAGTTATTCCCTCACTGCTTTCACCATCAATTTTTATTATCCTGTCACCCGCCTTGACTCCGGCTTTATCCGCCGGCGTGCCGTGTATAGGCGTGATAATAGTCAGAAGATTATCTTTAATAGCTATCTCAATTCCCAGCCCGCCGAACTTTCCTTCCGTGTGAACCTGCATATCCTTGTACGAATCCGGGTCTAAAAACTGGCTATAGGGATCAAGTGAATAAAGCATTCCTTTTAGAGCCCCGTAAATTAAATCCTTTGAATCAATCTCCTCGACATACTTAGACTGTATCATTGACAGGGCGTGAGAAAAAAGTTCCAAAGAGCTATAAAGCTCCCTCTCCTTTTCACTCTTCTGAAGACAAACGCCGCTGCCCAAGCCCAGGCCGGTAATAAGGCCCGCCATAATTATCCATAATAAAATCCTACGCTTCTTCATCTAATTAAATCCTTTCAATGAAACCACAATTTACAAAACTATTCACTTAGCCTCTTCTCTAAAATCTCCTTTACTGTCTTAGGATTGGCGCGGCCTTTACTGCCCTTCATTACCTGGCCTACCAAGTACATTATAGCATTTTTTTTGCCTTCCTTGAAGTCATTTACTGATTTTTCGTTTCGCCTGATTACCTCATCAGCAATTTTACCTATCTCTCCTTCATCCGAAACCTGACTGATATTTTTCTCTTTTAAAATATCTGATGTCTTTTTCCCGCCTTCTATGATTTCGGGCAGGACGACTTCTTTGGCCGCTTTGGAATTAATTTTACCGTCTCTTACCAGTTTAATCATCTCAACCAGCTCTTCCGGCTTGAGCTTAATTGAAGAAAAGTTTTCGTTTCTCGCGTTCAGCTCCGCCATAACCGCCCCCGCTAACCAGTTGGCGACTTCTTTCGGCTCCGCCAAAATTACAAGACACTTCTCGTAATAATCAGCCAAAGGTTTAGCCGAAGTAAGAATACCGGCGTCGTAATCAGAAAGGCTGTATTGCTCTACAAATCTACTCTTTCTTTCATCAGCCAACTCCGGCAAGGAACGCTTCGCGGTTTCTATATCTTCTTCATTAATCTCGAAAATCGGCAGGTCGGGCTCCGGAAAATATCTATAGTCGTGAGCCTCTTCTTTTGACCTCATCGAAAGAGTTACCTTTTTATTCTCTTCCCACAAGCGGGTCTCCTGCGTAACCCTTCCACCTTCCTCCAAAAGCCTCTTCTGGCGGCCGGCTTCATATTTAAGCGCGTCTCTGACAGCCTTAAAAGAGTTTAAATTCTTTACTTCGGCCTTAGCTCCCAACTCAGCTGAGTCAACCGGGCAAAGAGATATGTTGGCATCGCAACGCAGGCTTCCCTCCTGCATATTACAGTCGGAAACCTCGAGATAAGTTAAAATACTTTTAAGCTTCGTAAGATACTGATAAGCTTCATCGGGGCTGTTTATGTCAGGTTCTGATACTATCTCTATCAGAGGAGTGCCGCAGCGGTTAAAATCTACAAGGCTTTCAGCTCCGGTATGAATAAGCTTACCGGCATCTTCTTCCAGGTGCACCCTGGTTATACCGATACGCTTTAAGCGGTCATCATCCGTTATCTCAAGATAACCATTTTGAGCCAGAGGCATATCGTATTGAGAAATCTGGTAGGCCTTCGGCAGATCGGGATAAAAGTAATTTTTTCTGTCAAACCTCATAACTTTCTGTATCCGGCAATGGAGAACGAGGGCGGCCTTTAAACTTAAAGCCAGCACCTCCATATTAAAAACCGGCAGTGACCCGGGCAAACCCAGGCAGGATGGACAGGTCTGACTGTTGGGCTCTTTGCCAAAAGCAGTACTGCACGAACAAAATATTTTGGTTTTGGATAATAACTGCACGTGAACTTCTAAGCCAATAACCGTTTTATACTTCATAGAGACGGCTTCCTTTTATGCCACTGACTGTTTTCCTGATAGGCGTAAGCGGTCTTAAATATTGTTTTCTCGCCAAAAGGTTTTGCTAAAATCTGCATTCCGACAGGTAGGTTATTCCCGCAAAAACCACAAGGAACCGACATAGCCGGCAGGCCAGCCAGATTAGCCGGAATCGTAAATACATCGGAAAGATACATTTTTAAAGGATCTTCTATCCTCTCACCTATTTTAAAGGCCGTCGTCGGCGAGGTCGGAGTAATAAGACAATCCACCTTTTTAAAGGCTTCTTTAAATTCTCCGGCTATTACGGCCCTTACCTTCTGAGCCTTTAGATAATAGTCTTCATAATATCCGCTGCTCAGGGAGTATGTCCCGAGAATTATCCGGCGTATGGCCTCTTCTCCAAAGCCTGACGATCTCGTTACTTTATACATATCCGTAATGCCTTCGGCATCCCGCCTCAGGCCGTACTGAACTCCGTCAAAGCGAGCCAGATTGGAACTAGCCTCTGCCGGAGCTATAAGATAGTAAGTACTAACCGCATACTTGGTGTGCGGCAGGGAAATTCTTTCCACTTTGGCTCCCAGGCCCGAGAGTAGCTTTATAGCCTCATTTACCGCCTCCTCGACCTCTTTATCAAGCCCTTCCACAAAATACTCATCCGGCACTCCGATTATTAAGTCCTTAATCCCGCCTTCTAAAGATTTGGTAAAGTCAGGGACATCTTCATTAGAGCAGGTAGAATCGTTCTCATCCCCGCCCGCGATAACATTCATTAACAGAGCTGAATCTTCAACCGTCTTAGTTATGGTGCCTATCTGATCCAGGCTTGAGGCAAAGGCAATCAAGCCGTAGCGGGACACCCTGCCATAAGTGGGTTTTAATCCTACCACGCCGCACATAGCCGCCGGCTGTCTGATAGAGCCTCCGGTGTCAGAGCCTAAAGCCAGAATAGCCTCACCACTAGCCACAGCCGCCGCCGAACCCCCGCTTGAGCCGCCGGGAATTCTGGACAGATCCCAGGGGTTATGCGTAGGCCCGTAGCAGGATGTTTCGCAGGATGAACCAAAAGCAAACTCATCCATATTGGTCTTTCCCAATAAAAAGGCGTTAGCTTTTTTCAGCCTGTTAATAACAGCAGCGTCATAAGGCGGAATAAATCCTTCAAGAATTCTGGAAGAACAGGTAGTTGGCACTCCTTTTGTACAGATATTATCCTTTACGGCTACAGGAATACCTTTTAAGTCTAAAACACTTTCGCCCCCGGCAGATTTTGACGAACCGGTTTCTGTATTCCTATCCAGAGTCGCGTAAGCATGCACCCTATCCTCAACTTCATCGATTCTTTTTTGAACAGACTCCTGAATTTCAGAAGCTTTTATTTCGCCCGCTTCCAAAAGGCTGATGAGCCTGGCCGCGCTAAGTTCGTATAGCTTCATCCTTTAATCACCCTTGGAACTTTGATATAGTGAGTGTCTTTTTGGGGGGCGTTTTTCAAAACATCAGCTTTCTTAAGAGAGGGCTTAACTATGTCATCACGAAATACGTTCTTTAAAGCAAGCACATGGCTTAAGGGTTCAACACCTTTCGTGTCAACTTCTTTGAGATTTTTAAAAAAAGAAAGGATATCGTTAAGTTCGGATCCAAGCTTATCAACCTGCTCCTTATTTAGCCGGATTTTCGCGAGTTCAGCTGTATATTTCACGTCCATATCATCTTCTCCATCCGCACACAAAGTAACACAAATAAACTCAAAAGTCAAATAGAAAGCAATCAAGAAAAAGAAGAATTAGTGCTATTCTAACTTTATATTTTAGGTTCAATCTTATGTGTCAACTTACGCCTTTTTTTACGATTAAATTGGCGATTTCGGCTAATTCTTCGGCTTCAAGCTGTTCAGCTCTCGTTCTAAAATCTATTTTAAGTTCTTCCAATATAGAAAACAACTCCGGTTTATTAAGCTTGAGGCCAGAGCAGGAAGAAAGCGAATTTAATATATTTTTTCTTCTTTTGGAGAATGCCCCCTCTACAACCTTTTTGAAAAGGCCTTCATTGCTGACTTTAAAAGGAGATTGTTTAAAAAAATCTATCCTCACTAAAGCTGAATCAACCTTGGGCCTGGGATAAAAAGAGTTCTTGCTAACGTACTTCACGATACGGCTCTTGCCGTAATAACTTAGCAAACAGCTTAAAATGCCGCGTTCTTTTCCACCGGGGCAGGCAACAAATCGCCGGGCAACCTCTTTTTGCACCATAATTAAAGCTGTTTTTATTATAGCTTTATACTCTATGAGCCGGAAAACTACAGGACTGCTTATATAGTACGGCAGATTGCCGATTACCTTAATTTTTTTATTAAAAGAGCCGCGGATAACCTTTTTTAAATCAAACTCTAAAAAATCACCTTCTATAACTTTAGCATTATTAAACGCGCTTAGCTTCTCTCTTAAAATCCCCGCTAACTTTCTATCAAGCTCTACGGCAAAAACCCGGCCCGCCATCTCAGCCATTAAACAAGCAAGGCCGCCAAATCCCGCTCCGACCTCTATCACCATATCACGCTTGTTTAAATCAATTTCCTTCAGAATTATCTTGTTGATATTTTTATCAATTAGAAAGTTCTGGCCAAACCTTTTTTTAGCCCGTATATTGTGTTCATTAAGTAATTTTATTACCTCTGATTGACTTAACATCAAAGCCGCGCCTTTTTAATCCTTGTCAAAGAGGCGGCTAACTTAACAGCTTCTATCATTGACTCCGGCCTGGCTATTGTCCGGGCTGAGATATCATAGGCCGTACCCGAAGACGGTGAAGTGCGGATATATGGAAGTCCTATGGTGAGATTGACCGCCTTGTCTCTTAAAATCATTTTCAGAGGAATTAAGGCTTGGTCGTGATACATACAGATTAGGGCGTCAATCTTGCCGTGGTACGCCTGATGAAAAAGAGATTCGGCAGACTCAGGGCCCATAACGTTAATTTTTTTCCTTTTGGCCATCTTTACGGCCGGAAGTATACTGTCACATTCTTCTTTACCGAAAAGCCCTCCATCGGAAGCATGAGGATTAAATCCGCAAACCCCTATCAAGGGCCGTTTTATCCGGAAGTATCCCTTTAAATACCTATCCGCCAATTCAATTTTTTTTAATATTAATCGCGGATTTAATATCTTATTCACTTTACTTAAGGCTACGTGGGTAGTAACTAAAATTATTTTAAACTGCTCCGCCACAAACATCATAGCCACTTCTTCTATCCCTGCCAGATGCGCCAACAACTCAGTGTGGCCGCGCCACTTGCACCCGGCCAGGCTTATGGCTTCTTTGTTAATAGGGGCTGTAACCAACGCGTCTATCTTCTTGTCTCTGATTAAATTCGCCGCCTCCTTAATATAGGCTATTGACGCCCTCCCGCAGAGCTTTGACGGCCTGCCTAATTTATAACTCCTTTTGCCGATAATATTCATATCTAAAAAATTTACTCCGCGAGGCAGATAGTTTATTCCGCGGCGGGCAAGTTTGGTTTTAACCTTTTTAAAAACCTCATAATCCCCGATAATCAAAAAAGAAACGCTTTTGTCCTTTACCTTAGCCAGCGCCTTTAATATGATCTCCGGCCCGATGCCGGCGGCGTCGCCGGCGGTAATACCGATACGTATATTATTTAATTGAGATGTACGCATTTTCTTTTAGGCTATTCATCCATTCGTTCATTCTATCTCTGGCCTTCTCCTGAAACAACTTCTCCTTGATAGACAATCTGACTTCTTCATAAGGCATAACCTTCGCTTCTTTAATTTCTACAACCTGAAAAATATGATACCCTATGCCGGTTTCAATAACATCTGAAATCTCCTCCGGCTTTAAGGAAAATAGAAGGTCGTCAATCTTCTTCATCATCTGGCCCTTCTCTATATAACCCATATCTCCACCGTCAACAGCCGAAGGGTCTTCGGAGTATTCCCGGGCAATCTTTGAAAAGTCGTTTCCCTCTTTTACCTTTTTATGTATCTCTTTGATTTTTTTCTGAAGCTCCGCCTGGCTTTCCGGATCTTCGTCGTCTTTTCGTATAAGGATGGTTTTAACTTTTAACTGCTTAGAAACGTTAAATTCATTCCGATGTTCTTCGTAATACCGGCTTATTTCCGTGGGCGCGATTTCTACCTTAGAGCGCACCATATAATCAATAAGCCTTTTTATCATTATCTGTTCCCTGTATTTATCCTTTAAGTCCGAAATGCTTAAATTTTGAGACTTAAGGGCCTCTTTAAATTCGTCCGCGTCCGCGAATTGAGACTTAATCTGCTCCATCCGCCCGGAAACTTCTTTGTCGTCGACGATAACTTCGACTCTTTTGGCTTCCTGAAGAATCAGTTTATCCTCAATAAGCTGATATAGTATATTCCGGCGGGCGTCATCAAGTTTCTGGAGTAGTTCTTCATCCGTATACGTCGATTTGTACTGAGCATAGATAGGAAGCAGTATCTGATTGAGCTCCCCTTGAGTAATCACCTCATTGTTGACAATGGCAATGATGCCGTCCACAATTTCCGCTTTTACGGATAAGCTACTTATTGAAAAAATAATACATAGAGCTATAAGAATTTTAAAAAATCTAAACATAAAAACCTCCTTAATTTTTCAGGTATCCGTCGTCTGTCTGAATGAACCCATACTGTTGGGCTCCGAGCTATTTATCCTTATAATTACTAAATCCCGAGCTTTCTATAAATTCCGCTTTTCCATCTCTTTCTATTATTAAAAGGGCTTCAACTTCTTCTAAGTTTTCAATTAAATTAATCCCTTTTCTGCCCATAACGAATAAAGAGGTAGCTAAAATGTCGGCTGTCAGGCAGTCGGAGGCAATAACGGTTGAAGAAAGTATATTTTCCTTGCCAGCTCCGGTGCCTGTCCTGATAATATGATCGCGCAAATAGTTGCCCGAGGTGGCCACAGCCTTATCGGCCAAAAAAACGGCCCGGGTAATCTTATTTTTAAGTTTGGGGTCGCGCACCCCGACTGCCCAGTTCCTTTTGCCAAAACAGCCTATTGCCCTCATGTCTCCTCCGGCATTAACCAGGGCATTTTTTATACCGTCTTCCCTCAGAACAAATACAGCTCTATCTACAGCATAACCCTTAGCGGCCGCGCTAAGGTCAATCTTAACCTTATCATTTTTGAAATGAATTGTCCTCTCTTCGGCACCAAGAATAACCTCCCGATAGCCTCCGGCTTTATCCAGAGAAGTAGCCGTAACATCAAAAGCTCCTTCTGTTATTTTAGCAAATTCAAGGCATTTATCAATAACATAATAAAGCTCCTTATTTACCCTGACGGGCCCTTTAACTGCCAGAGCGTTTAGTCTGGATAAAAGGCTATTATCATCAAAGTAGCTCATCAGGCAGTCTACCCTCTTTATCTCGCCAAATGCCCTGCTTAAAGCTTTTTCAGCCACCGTTTTATTTTCCCCGGCAACTGTAATTTCTACTGTTGTCCCCATCAAAAGATACTTTTGAGAATGAACGCTGTTTTTTGAACATGAGGAGCCGGCAGTAAACGCGAACAATAAAGTTAATAAAAATAGCCCGCCGTAAGCTCTATTATTGCGGAAAAAGATAGTATTCATTATACGGTATTTAGTCAGCAGTTATAACTTTAGCGATACCGGCTTTTATGACAGCGCCGGCCTTCTGGAGGGATATCTCTTCTTCTTTAGTCAACTCAACCTCTACAATTTCCTCAATGCCGCCTTTGCCGAGCCTCGCCGGGACACCAAGGCAAACGTCTCTCAAATTGTACTCACCTTCCAGATAAGCCGATACGGGCAGGATACTGCCCCTGTCATTTACAATAGCCTCCAGCATCTTATAAACACTAATCGCCGGGGCATAATAGGCACTGCCCCCTTTTAGATAAGAAACTATCCTGCCTCCCTGGCCCGCGGCCTTCTCGAGAAGCTCATCTATCTTTGCTTTTTCTAAAAGCTCATCCAATCTCCGGCCGCCCGCGCTGATTTTGTTTTTTAGCGGCACCATTGAGTCACCGTGAGTTCCCAACACCAGAGATTCCACAGAAGAAACCTCCCGCCTTAACTCGTCTGATACAATGACCGAAAGCCTCGCCGAATCCAGCACCCCGGCCATACCCAGAACTCTCTTTTTATCAAAACCGCTTACTTTTAAAGCCAGATAAGTAGTCACATCCAGCGGATTTGTTACCATTAGGATGATTGATTGAGGCGCGTTTTCTTTTATCTTTCCGGCTACTTCTTTTATTACCCCGGCGTTCTTTATCAACAAGTCCTCTCTTGTCATGCCGGGCCGCCTGGCAAAGCCGGCAGTAACAACTACAACCTCCGAACCTCTTATTTCACTATAATTGCCGGCGCCGACCGCCTTTTTTTTACTACCCAGGACACCGCAAGCATCGTTTAAATCAAGGGCCTTACCCTTTGCCATATCGCCGTTTATATCCACCAGGACAACGTCGGCAAGTTCTTCCTCCAAAATTTTAAAGGCCAAAGTCGAACCAACGTTACCGGCGCCGATTATGCTAATCTTCACTCGGCTCTCCCTCTTCCTGTGTTTTTGACAGACGCTCTTTCTCTTCTTGCATAATTTCATTAACCAATTGTATGATTTTAGGATTTAACAACTCGCTGGACTTTCGCATTGACTCCTGAAATAACTGCGGCGTTACTTCAATAAATTTCTTTCCCGTAGAAGATTTATAAAACACAACTATATCTTTTAATTCATTTTCTGTAAAATATTTGTCATACAAAGGATAGTATATCTCTTCTATAACTTGTTCCATATTTACCCTTTTCGGATATAGCTCTCTAAACCGCTTGGAAAAACGAAGTTGGCTCTCAATAAGTTCCTTTTGAAACTCATCCTGTTCTTTATCCATCAAGAGTCCACCTTCAGACATCATCTGAGATATCATTTGGGGATAATTTCTTTCCATCTGCTGTAACATTGTGTCCGTCATACTATTAGACATCTCCACTACTTTCGTAACTTCAAGTAGTTCTTTAATCAACGCTCGTTTCTCCGGAGAAATTGCTTCCTGAGCATCCGTTTTCACCGCGAAAGAGAATACAAACAACAATAATATTACAACAGTTCCTATCATCTTCCTAAACATACAACACCTCCATTTAATTAGGGACACATCCTAATTTTTCAATTATCGCGTCTGCCATCTGGCTGGTACCGACGGCGGCCGGGTCATTTCTGTCTTCTTTCAGGTCATAAGTAACCGACTTGCCCTCTTTAATAACCAGCCTGACCGCCTCTTCCAGCTTTACGCCCGCCTTGTCTTCGCCAATATGATGAAGCATCAAAACACCTGACAAAATCATGGCTATAGGATTAACTTTATTTAAGCCGGTATACTTCGGAGCCGAACCGTGAGTAGCTTCAAAAACGGCGTATTCATCGCCAATATTAGCTCCGGGCGCCAATCCCAGCCCCCCCACTAATCCGGCGCATAAATCAGATATAATGTCACCGTACAGATTGGGCAAAACCAGCACGTCAAAGTTATACGGGCGTAGAACCAACTGCATGCACATATTAT
The DNA here is from genome assembly GCA_023140385.1 of Candidatus Omnitrophota bacterium. Taxonomy (GTDB): domain Bacteria; phylum Omnitrophota; class Gorgyraeia; order JAGLLT01; family JAGLLT01; genus JAGLLT01. Next base: position 18,485 of record JAGLLT010000039.1, on the reverse strand, counting down.
CAACTATGTTATCACTAAACTCCACCCTGCCTTCATATTCTTTGGCAACTTCGCGGGCGGCCTTAAGAAATAGGCCGTCAGTAAATTTCATAATATTAGCCTTATGAACAGCGGTTACCATTTTCCTGCCATTTTTAAGGGCGTACTCAAAAGCAAATTTTACAATTTTCTTCGTGGCTGATACCGACATAGGCTTAATGCTGATACCCGAGTCTTCAGGAATTTTTCTTGAAGACAATTTTTCAATAACAGCGATTAACTCTCCGGTCTCATCTTTGCCTTCTTCAAATTCTATGCCGGCGTAAAGATCCTCTGTATTTTCTCTGACTACCACCAAATCAATATTATTATATGGAAGTTTTAACCCTTCATAACTTTTACACGGCCTTAAACAACTGTAAAGATTAAGTTTTTGCCGCAAGGCAACGTTAACCGAACGAAATCCCTTGCCTACCGGTGTTACGATGGGCCCTTTTATAGCGACCTTATTTTTCTTTATTGACTCAATGACCGTATCAGGAAGAGGTGTGCCTTCTCTTTCTAAAACTGCCGCGCCAGCCTCTACTACATCCCAGGCAACATCAATGCCTGTTGCCTCAATACAGCGCCTGGCCGCCTCGCTCACCTCCGGCCCTATACCGTCTCCCGGAATTAAGGTAATTTTATGTTTCGTCAAAACTTAAAACCTCCGTATTTATTGAAATAATTAACAATCGAACCAAGCTTAACAACCTCCTTCATAAACTCCGGCAGAGGATTCACCTTTAATTCAAACTCCCGGCTTTTGTTTTTCAGGAAACCGCTATCAAGGTCAAGCTCAATCAAATCTCCGTCTTTTATATCTTCCGTATCAGCCTCTATTAAAATTATTCCCAGATTAAAGGCGTTACGGTAAAAAATTCTGGCAAAACTTTTGGCAATAATCGCCTTTATGCCCGCGTACTTCAAGGCCAGGGGTGCTTGCTCACGCGATGAGCCGCAGCCAAAATTTTCTCCGGCAGCGATAATACCGCGGCCGGCAAGCCGCTTGATAAAATCAGGCTCTAAATCATTAAACACGTACTTGGCCAGCTCCTTCGGGTCCTGAATCTGGAACTTATATCTTCCGGAAATTATATAGTCTGTATTTACATCATCATCCTGGGTAAGTCTTATAACCTCACCTTTTATTATCATTTCAGGTAACTCCTCGGGTCGGTTATCCTGCCGGTTATCATGCTGGCCGCTACAGTAGCGGGCGAGGCCAGATAAATATAGGCGTTGGGGTTACCCATCCTGCCCTTAAAGTTTCTGTTAGCCGTGGAGATAACCACCTCACCGTCTGCCGGCACCCCCTGATGCGTACCTACGCACGGCCCGCAGCCGGGCGTTAAAATTACGGCACCGGCTTCTATCAAAGTAGAAATAATTCCTTCACGAATGGCCTCCAAATATACAACCTGTGAAGCTGGAGCCACTAAAAACCTAACCTCGGAATTAACCTTTCGGCCTTTTAAAATATCGGCGGCAATTCTCAAGTCCTCTACTCTTCCGTTGGTGCAGGTACCTATATATCCCTGATTTACTTTTGTTCCCTCCACCTCAGAAACAGTTGCCGTATTATCTACTGTGTGGGGTTTTGATACCATCGGCTCAACCTCTTGGGCATTATAAACCTTTATCTCAGAGTAAATGGCATCTTCATCGCTGGCTACCGGTTGAGGAATCTTATCTGAATACCTCTTAAGCCAGTCAATTGTCTTTTCATCGGCATCCATAATACCCGCCTTTGCCCCAACCTCAATGGCCATATTAGAAATAGTGAGACGGGCATCCATACTTAGGCCTCTAATAGTTTCTCCGCAAAACTCTATAGCTTTATAGGTACAGCCATTGGCGCCTACATCGCCGGTAATATGAAGAATCAGATCTTTCGAGTAAACTCCTTTAGGCAGTTCCCCGTCAATCATAACCTTGACCGTCTCAGGCACCTTAAACCAGGTCTTGCCGCTGGCTAAAATTATGCTCAGGTCAGTCGAACCCATGCCGGTAGAAAAAATATTCAGAGCGCCATAAGTACAGGTGTGAGAATCCGCCCCAACCACCAAGTCGCCGCAGCTTACATGACCTCCCTCGGGTACAATCTGATGACAAACCCCGCAGCCAATATCATACATACCAAGATCATGCTTAGCGGCAAAATTTCTCATCTTATTGTGGATTTCAGAAACCCTCTCATTGGGGCTGGGAGCCGAGTGGTCAATTACCATGCAAAAGCGGGACTTATCGGCTACCTTTTCATTTTTCAACTTCTCAAAAGAGTCAATAATCAGCCCGCTTGTCCCATCCTGCCCAAAGCAAAAGTCCACTTCGCAGACAGCCAGGTCATTAGCCTTCAGATCTCTTCCCGCGTGACTGCTTAATATCTTCTCCGCAATAGTTTTTCCCATACTATATAAATATCCTTTAATTTAATGTGTTGAATACTAATATAACACACTTATAAAATGTCTGGCAAGTGTTATTTTTGATGATTCTTGATAAATGTAGGTAAATTTTCAGGTTGGATTGTGATATGTGTTGAGAAAAATGACTCTGCGAACATTTCTTGTTTGAACTTGTATAAATCGCCAGAACTTCGTACTTTCAGATTGTCATACCGAATATCCAATTCTACTCCCGATATTGGACTTTCGATATCCATCATCACTTTTGTAATTGGATCTATTTCGCCTTCTACTTTAACCACTCCTAAAGAGATATCATCAATGTAAGCTGAGCATTGCTACAGCTAATCCAGAAACGATAACAACGACTACATACATATCTTTTCTCATAGATGCTCCTTTACTTTTTTCACCCTTACTCATATCGCCATTTATGATTCATCTTTCATAATTTTATCTGCCTAAATAAATCCATAGTCAACTTTTTAGCTTCATCACAAACCCAGTGACCAGCTCCAGGACAAATTTTGAATTTTACTTTACATCCTTTATCTTTAAGGCGTTTGGCAAACTCCCTTGAGTCGCCTATTCTTTCCGTATCATTTTCTCCTACTGTTATCAAAAACTTGGTTTTGGCTGATTTTCTTATTACTGATAAGTCAAACCATCTTCCCGATATTATAGAAACAGCTCTAACAATATTCCGATGCCTAAAGACAAATCTGCTAAGGAACTGCGCGCCTCCAGAAAAACCAGCCATAAGGATTTTTTCTTTATCAATCTTAAAGTTCTTTCCAACTTCTTTAATAATATCTTTCATTCTTTTATCAGCATTATTCCTTAACAGTGCGTAGCCATCTCCAAAATTAGGGCAAACTAAAATAAAACCTTCTCCGTCAGCAAATTCTCTCCACAGATCTATTGACTGTTTGCCATCGGCACCAAGACCGTGGATCCCAATAAAAAGAGGCCATTCTTTAGACGGAGAATATTTTTTAGGCAAATAGATATAGTAGGTTTGATCGGGATCTTTCTTGAGCTTCATAAGAGTAGTTTTACTTAATAGGTTTTTATACCGAGTATGTTTGGAAGAAACTTTTTTGCGCCTTAGAGGCGGAGTTACTACAGGCTCAATTACATATTCTTCTTTTTTTTTAACCTTTTCCTCCTGAATTTTCTCAGATTTTTCAGTTATTTGGGTTTTAGCCGGTTGGGTATTTTTAATTTCTTCAATTTCTTTTTTAAGTTTTTCCTTCTTACTCAACCACCCTTTTTTAAGACACTGATTTTCATCTTCAGACCATTTTTCAACTTTCTCAATTTGATTATAACTAAAAACCACCGTGCCGATATTTAACTGAATAATAATCTCTTCTGGCTTATCTTCAAGAATAATACCCTCCATTTTATTGCCATTATTAAGGTAGATAACATCAGCGGAGGATGAGAAGCAAGTAGATGTAAAAAATAATACCAGAAAAATTATTTTTTGTAGCGTCTTTAAAAACATTAAAGGATACCTATCATCTTTTCTATAATAAATTACTGTTATTCATAATCCTTGCCCCGCCTACAAGGTAAGATATAGGTATGTTTTTGTTATTTGAATGAAATATTAGGCGGGAAAAGTCAAATGTACTTTTAACCAAACAGTTCCTTTAATCTCCTTAAGCCTTCGTCTATTTCTTCGTAGCCGCAGGAGTAGCTGACTCTGATGTAATTCTCCTGCCCAAAGGCTATACCGGGAATAACGGCGATTTTTAGTTCATCAAGAAGTTTATTAGCTATATCCATAGAATTTAATCTGGTCTCTTTTGTATTGCAGAAACAGTAAAAGGACCCTTGGGGCATATCGCAGGAAAAGCCGTTAATCCTGTTTAGGCCGCTAACCATTTTTTTTCTTCTGATGTCAAACTCTCTGACCATCTCCCGGACAAATCTTTCATCTGAGGTCAGGGCCGCCCAGGCCGCCTTCTGGCTGATAGAAGAGGGGTTGGAGGTTGAGTGACTCTGTAGATTATTAACTTTGGCGGCCACTTCTTCACTCGCCCCCAGATAGCCTATGCGCCAACCGGTCATTGAATAGGCCTTTGAAACACCGTTAATTGTCACCGTCAGCTTGTATATGTCTTTGTCAAAGGAGGCGATAGAGGCATGCCTGTTGTTATCATAGATAATCTTCTCGTATATTTCATCGCTGATTACATATATGTTGTGCTCAACCGCTACCTTAGCTATTTTTCTCAACTCATCTTTCGTATAAACGGTTCCTGCCGGATTGGAAGGGCTGTTTAAAATTAAAATTTTTGTTTTAGCGGTAATATATTTTTCCAGTGTGTCCGTAGTAAATTTAAACTTATTTTTTTCCAGTGTTTTTATTATCACCGGCTGTCCTCCGGCAAACCTCACCATCTCCGGGTAACTTACCCAGTAGGGAGCCGGAATAATCACCTCATCGCCTTCATCACAAAGCACCTCCATTACGTTAAAAAGAGAGTGTTTGGCGCCGCAGGAGACTACAATTTGACTGTTGTTATATTCAAGATTATTGTCCTTTTTAAACTTTTCAATAATCGCCTTTTTCAAAAAAGGAGCTCCTGCCGCCGGCGTATATTTAGTAAAACCCTGCCTTATAGCTTCTATAGCCGCTTCTTTAATGTGCTCCGGAGTATCAAGATAAGGCTCTCCGGCCGCGAAATTTATCACATTTTCTCCGCTTGCCTTTAATTTTTTCGCCTTTGAAGTAATAGCCAAAGTAAGCGAAGCCTTTATAGCCTGCGCTCTTTTAGAAAATTTCATAGTGAATCCCTTTCAAGTTTAAAAGTCATACCGTCATAAGCCGCTATAACTTTAACATTTTTGAACTCATTTTGCAGGCCTTCCGCTATCTTAAACGGGCCGCTCTTTAGCATTGTCATTCCAAAGTGAGTCAGGATACAAACCCTGGCTTTTGTTTTTGAAAGTATCTTTTTGACGCCGTCAACATCCAAATGCTTAACGCCTTCTTTGGGCTCATGCCTGGCAACGTTAATCACTAAAATCTCACCCGAATACTTTTCTTCTAAACCTTTAAAATACTGTGTGTCAGCTATCAACGACAACAGCACTTTTGAACCGTCTATAAAGTTCAAACCGTATGTCTGGCAATCGTGAATATGTTCGACTGAAGTCTGAAATGATAAACTTTTAATTTTATAGGTTTTATTTTCCTTTAAAACCTCTATTTTGTCAACAAAATTACGATTGTATTTCAAGATAACTGGATCATCATCCAGGGCGTCCCGCGGCGCGAAAACAACACCTTTTTTCTTAAGGCCCCCGTTGGTCATCGCCTCAATCATCACATTTATATCGCCTGAGTGGTCTAAGTGGCGATGGGTCAGAATAATCCCGTCCAACTTCGAAGGTTCCAGCTTAGGGCGCGAACGCAGGCACTTTACCAGACTACCGGGCCCCGGATCAATCAATACGCTGGTATCATCCCAGCACAGCCATAACCCGCCTGAAGCGCGTAGTTGTTTCAACATCACAAACCTGGCGCCGGCCGTTCCTAAAAATTTTAAGGTCTTCATAAAAAATCAGCCGCCGCCTTTTTCTGACTTTGAGAGTTCCTCTTTTACTATCCGGCTGACTAATTTGCCGTCAGCTTTACCTTTTAAAAGCATCATTGCCTCCTTCATAACACGGCCGAAATCTTTCCCGCCCGCGGGCTTAAACTCCTCTATCACCTTTTTGACACAGCCGGTAATTTCTTCAACCGTTGCCTCGGGCGGCAGATAGGCCTTTAATAGCTCTAAGGCGACCTCTTCTTTTTTAACCAGGTCAGGCCGGCCGCCCTTTTCAAAGGCCTCAATAGACTCTTTCACCTGCTTTAACTGCTTTCTTACTACCTCCAGAACCTCTTCTTCTTTTAGCTCTTCCTTCTTGTTCTGAATCGACCTTTCCTCTACGGCCGCCTTTAACATTTTTAAGGCCGACACTTTGGCGCTGTTTTTTTGCTTCAGAGCTTCAACTATATCCTGTTCAATCTTATCTCTTAATCCAGTCATTCGTCCCCCTTAGTAATAATCAATCTTATGACTTAAACATTTTTAAATATTTTAAAAACATAGGGTCTGATATTTCAAATTCGCCTTTTTCATTTCTTTTTATAAGTTCTTTCTCCTCAAGGCGGTAGAGGAAGTTTTTGACATTGGCAATCGGAAAGTTAGCGGCTCTTTTTTCGGTAATCATTACAGAGCGCACATCACCGATCACCATAGGCCTGTTTTTCTCCATCAGAATGGCCAGAACCTCTGCCTCGCGTTCACTCGCCCTTCTAAAGAGCGCCTCAAAGTAATCCCTACCCAACTCTTTAAGGGCGTTTTTAAAGACAGCGTCATAAATATCAGCCGTAACCTGCCCTTCAATCTGGGCATCGTAGAGATGACTGCATAAAAGCTGGGTTTCATACGGGTGCCCCAGGGCGTCTAAGTACACCCTCTCTTCAACCTTTTCACTAAAGCTCACCCCGGTATTCTTTAAGCTATTTTCTATAATCTTACGCGTATCAATCCGGCTAAGGCTTTTCAGATAAACCCTCTTTCTGAAAAAACGCCCTACAGGATTATGCTTGTCTATAAACCCCTCCCAGCCTTTGGGTGTTGAGCAAAGCACAAAAAGATAGTTTGTATTTTTTAAAATTTCTTCTTTACTTAATACAGATCGCAGTATATCAATTACTCCTGATTCCACATCAAGGTTCTGAATATCATCAAGTAAAACGACGGCTAAGTCCGCCCGAATATATTTCCATAAGTCCAGAAGGAACTTCGTAAACTGAACCTGTGGCTGGAGAGAACCTTTCTTTTTAAATTTCTCATGGAGGCCGCTGTCACCTCCGGCTTGGGGAAAACCGGCCAGCATCTCCTCTGAAATCAGGCTGATAGCGTCCTTTAAATGTGACTTTGAGTTAATCCTGCTTATGGGGCAAAGTGACGCCGGATAACCTATGTTTTGAGATATCTTCTTATACTGTTTTGATAAAGAGGTCTTACCCGTCCCCCACTCTCCCAGAACCACTATATGATTAGCGCGATTAACCGCGCTTTCAGACAGTATTTTCTGAAAGTACTTTAGCTCTTCATCTCTGCCGCCGAAGACTCTCGGCTCCCAGCCGGACTGCGGCGTAAAGGGATTAGGTGTAATCATAATAAAAAATTCACTTTTATTCTGCCAGCAATTGGCTGACTAACTTTTTCATCTCTTTAGTAAAAAGGCGCCCTATCCACCTGATGTTGCCTTTTTTATCAATCACCATCACATAAGGAACACCTCGTACATTATAGTCCCTGGCAGTAGCGCCATTCTTATCAAGCAGCATAGTATAAGAAATTTTATATTTTTCGACGACCTTGGTTACTTTATCAACCGGCTCTTCTATATCAATACTTAAAACAACCAGCCCTTTTTTCTTATGTCTCTTATAAAATTTTTCTACCACGCTCATATAGCGGACACAACTGGGACACCAGGTAGTAAAAAAATCAATAAGCACCACGTTTTTTCCTTTGTAATCACTTAGAGATATTACGTTACCCTTAGTGTCAGAAAGGGTAAAATCAGGCGCCTTTTCTCCCACCGTCAGATTCCTGGATTTAGCCGGTAAAATGTTTATAAAAACTAAAGAAGTTATAATAAGAAAAATACTTACCGCTGTAACTTTTTTGAAACCGTTCATTTATCCCCCTCGTCTTTACTATTAAAAAAGCGAGATTGCCCTTTTAATAAAATAAACTCCAACAATAATCAGGATAATTCCAAAAATTTTATTAACCTTCTCCATCCAGGAGCCGGCTTTAGGCAAAGAACGCAAGATTCCGGCAAAGGTGCCGATTAAGAGTAACAGTGTTCCCATGCCAAAGGCAAAAGTAAGCATTAAGCCCGCTCCGAAAAACAGCGTCTGCTTACCGGCAATATATGATAAGATTAAAATCAAAGCCGGCGCCGCGCAGGGCGCGACAATCAATCCTGATGCTATACCAACAACGAAACTGAATAAGAGAGACGGCGAACGCTTTTCTATTTTTATCTTAGAACTTGTCAGAAATGAAGGCAGGCGGAATTTAAACAAACCAATTGCTGACAGTCCAAGAGTAAGATAGAGAAGCCCTGCTATTAACGAAAAAACCGGATAAGTTGAAATCTTACCAAAAAGCTGTCCACTTAAACCGGCAACAATACCCAGAACAGCATAGGTCAGGCTTATCCCTAAAACGTAAAATAAAGAAAGGAAAAAAGCCTTTAACCTGCTGGCCGCGTTAGCCCCGATATATCCTATGGTTACGGGAATTAAAGGATAAAAACAGGGCGTCAAGCTAACTAACACGCCGCTAACAAAAGCGGCCAGGTATGATGTCACCCGGCCGGCTTGAATGTAAACCTCAAGATTGGACAGCAGCTCTTCTATCATTCTGCTTTCTCAGCACGCTCCATTAGAAAAGTTCGCTATAATAAGGAAGTAACTATTCTTCTATTACTATTGCCTCGACCGGACAATTTTGAGCCGCCTCTTTGGCAGACCCTGCCGCCGCCTCAGGTACAGCTTCACCCTTTACCACTGCTACATCATCCACCATCTCAAACACCTCCGGACAAGTATTGGCACATAGCCCACATCCGGTACACACCTCTTTTTCAACTATCGCTTTCATCGCCTATCCCTCTCAATGATCCCGCCGTGGCGGGAGGATTGATCCCCCCTGCGTGTTTTCGAAAGAAAACAAGGGGGGACATATTACCCCTCCTCCAAACTACAATCCATATTAGCCATATACTGATATCTCTTAAACCTACACGTCACCTCTTTTTGAGCCGCGTCAAGAAGCTTTTTGGCTCTTTCAGGATTAGCCGTCTTTAAGGCTCTAAATCTGTTTTCATTATAAAAGTAATCTTCAAGAGGAATGCTGGGCTCTTTGCTGTCCAACTGCAGGGGGTTTTTACCTTCCTTTATTAAATCAGGATTAAACCTGATAAGAGGCCAACACCCCGACTGAACCGCTCTTTTCTGCTCCTCCAGGCCTTTAGTCATATTGATACCGTGAGCTATGCAGTGGCTGTAAGCAATAATCATCGACGGCCCATCATAGTTCTCCGCCTCTATAAAAGCTTTAATTGCCTGAGCCGGATTTGCCCCTAAAGCGATACGGGCTACATAAATGCTCCCATAAGTTAAAGCAAGCAAGGCCATATCTTTTTTAAAAATAGGTTTTCCGGCCGCCGCGAACTTGGCTATAGCCCCCATTGGTGTCGCCTTTGACATCTGCCCCCCGGTATTAGAGTAAACCTCTGTATCCAATATTAGCACATTAAAGTTGTGGCCGGAAGCAAGCACATGATCCAGCCCCCCATATCCGATGTCATAGGCCCAACCGTCGCCGCCTAAAATCCAGACGCACTTTTTAACCAGATAGTCCGCGATTTCAAAAAGCTCCGCCGCCGCTTTGTTTTTTTTATCCTGAGAAAGAACTTTTTTCAGTTTGATTATACTTTTCCGCTGTTTATTAATATCTCCTTGTTCCTTTTGGACGGCAGTTAAGATTTCTTCAAATAAAGAACTTTCTCTCTTGTATTCATCCAAGCCGGCTAACTCATTAAGAAGAAGACGAGCCCTTCCTGAAATCTGCTCAATGCTCAATCTCATACCAAAGCCAAACTCCGCGTTATCCTCAAAAAGAGAGTTGGACCAGGCAGGGCCTTTGCCCTCATTATTGCGGCAGTAGGGCGTTGTCGGCAGATTACCTCCATATATAGAAGAACATCCGGTAGCGTTAGCTATTAAAGCCCTGTCTCCAAAAAGCTGGGTAAGCAGTTTGACATAAGCTGTCTCGCCGCAACCCGGACAGGCGCCGGAAAACTCAAAAAGCGGGCGCATAAGCTGAGAACCCTTTACCGTTCCGATTCCTACAGGCAGCTCCTCAACCTTCATATCAGGCAGAGATAGGAAAAAGTCAAAATTCTCTTTCTCCTTTTCCCTGACTTCTATCTGGGAAACCATATTTATCGCTTTTTTATCCGTCGGTTTATTATTTTCATCTTTTTTGAACACCGGGCAGGTATTTACACAAACACCGCAGCCGGTACAGTCTTCCGGGGCGGCCTGCAATGTAAAGGACTTGCCTTCAAGGCTCTTGCCCTTGGCCTGAGCGGATTTAAAACTTTCAGGCGCTTTCTCAAGGCATTCTTTATCATATATCTTCATTCTGATGGCCGCGTGCGGGCAAACCAAAGAGCACTGGCCGCACTGGATACATATCTCCGGATCCCACTCGGGAATTTCTACGGCAACATTGCGCTTTTCAAAACAAGAGGTAGCTGTAGGAAAGGTTCCGTCATTCGGAAAAGCTGAAACAGGAAGCTCGTCTCCTTCACCCGCGATTATTCCGGCCGTTACCCTTTTAACGAATTCGGGAGCACCCTCAGGCACAACAGGCGGCCTGGTAATAACACTCGTTGCTTCTTGAGGAACGTCAACCTTCTCAATGGCTCCCTGAGCCTTATCAACCGCCTCACTATTCATCGAAACAATCTTTTCTCCCTTTTTACCATATGTCTTCCTGATGGCATCCTTTATAGCTTTCACCGCTTCTTCTTTGGGAATAATTCCGCTGATAACAAAAAAGGCGGTCTGCATAATTACGTTTATTCTGGCTCCGAGGCCAACTTCTGATGCCAGCCTATAAGCCGGAATAATATAGAAGTTCAGTTTCTTATCAATTATCTGCTTCTGGACCTCAACGGGAATTTTATCCCAGACCTCTTCTTTCCCAAACGGGCTTGCCAAAAGAAAAGTTGCCTTTTCTTCGGCCGAGGAAAGCATATCGTACTTTTCAAGAAAAGAGAAGTTATGACAGGCAACAAAATTAGCCTTCTTAATAAGGTATGTGCTGCGGATAGGCTTTTTGCCAAATCTCAAATGGGATACCGTCTTGGAACCCGCCTTTTTGGAATCATAGACAAAGTAACCCTGAACATAATTATCGGTTAACTCACCGATTATCTTTATTGAATTTTTATTCGCGCCGACTGTACCGTCTGAGCCGAGGCCGTAAAAGATACCTCGAAAAGTCTCGGAGTCTTCCGTTGAAAAATCATAGTTTACTTCAAGGCTGCCGCCGGTTACATCATCTACGATGCCTACGGTAAAGTGGTTTTTAGCCTTACCGCCGTCTATAGGCAGAAGATTATCAAAAACCGCCTTAACCATTGCCGGATTAAATTCCTTAGAGCCCAAGCCGTACTTGCCTCCCACAATCACCGGAGCAATCTTAAAAGGGGTAATACCTTTTTCCATAGCCTCATTAATAGCAGTACGCACATCTAGATAAAGGGGCTCACCTACAGCGCCCGGTTCTTTCGTTCTGTCCAAAACGGTTATGGCTTTAGTTGAGGCCGGAAGTGATTTCACAAAACTTTCAATCGCGAACGGCCTGTACAATTTAACCTTCACCAGGCCGACTTTTTCGCCTTTAGCCTCTAAAAACTCTACCGCCTCCTGAACAGTCTCCGCGGCAGAGCCCATAATTATGATGATACGTTCCGCGTCAGGCGCTCCTATGTACTCAAAAAGTTTATACTGCCTGCCCACCTGCTTGGCAAATCTATCCATTACCGCCTGAATTATAGCGGGGGTTTTCTGGTAATGGGTATTTACCGTTTCTCTCTCCTGAAAAAAGACATCCGGATTTTGAGAAGTGCCTTTTATGGCCGGCCTATCCGGAGTCAGGGCCCTTCGTCTGTGCGCTTTGATAAAATCATCGTTAATAACAGCCTTCATATCTTCAAAAGTTATCTCTTCAATCTTCTGAATCTCGTGCGAGGTGCGAAAACCGTCAAAAGTAAAGACAAAAGGCACTCTTGACTCAAGCGTCGCCGCCTGCGCCACCAGGGCAAGGTCCATTACCTCCTGAACGCTGGAGGCCGAAAGAATAGCAAATCCCGTAGAGCGGACAGCCATAATGTCGGAGTGGTCACAAAATATAGAAAGCGCGTGAGTCGCGACCGTCCTGGCTGTTACATAAAAAACAGCCGGGGTTAATTCCCCGGCAATCTTAAACATATTAGGCATCATTAAAAGCAGTCCCTGCGAAGCCGTAAAGGTGGTCGTCAGACTGCCCGCGGAAAGGGCTCCGTGCACAGCGCCGGCAGCGCCTCCTTCCGACTGCAGTTCAGATACAGCGGGAATCTGTCCCCAGATATTTTTTTGGCCTTTGGCTGATTTGGCATCAGCCATTTCACCTATCCCCGAGGAGGGTGTTATGGGATAAATAGCAATAACCTCATTTAAGGCGTGTCCCGCGTATGCCGCCGCGGTATTGCCATCCATAGCAATTTTTCTTCGACTCATTTCTTTCTCCATTTCTACGAACTTTTGGCTATATAATCGAGATATTAGCTTTTAAAGCGGTTATTTATTACTTTTTCTTTGATTTTTTTGACTTTCCTTGTTCCTGCGGAAGGAGGTCATAAATCTCAGTTACCTTTACCTTAACCAAATACTTCGGGTCGGGCAGATACATTTCATGCCTTCCATGAGAAGAGCCCTTCTGTACATTCTTAATCATCCGCTCAATTAATAAAACCGTTCTTTGCTTCTCCCATTTATCAACGTACTTATTGACAATTTCACGGTCCTCAATAATCTCTACAGTCCCCTTAAACTGATAGCCCACAAAGTCCTCAATGTCCGCGAAAGAAATTGATACCTGAGGATTTTCAAGCAGATTTTTTTTGGTCTTTTGGGAATAAAGGTCTAAAAAGTATATGACACCTTCTTCGGGAATTACCTCAACAATTCCCTTCATAGAGGCGTTGGGCTTGCCGTTCTTAGAGGCGCTGGCTACCATAACTATTCTATGCTTGGCCAGCAATTTGGCCATAGCCTTGCTTAATTCCACTTTTTTACCTACTCCTTTTTCAGATAGAATACTGCCTAAGTTCTCAAAATTATGGGTGTTATGACAATTGATCCTGCGATTAGATAATCTTTTAAATATATTTTAAGGCTAATGCCCTAAAAAGTCAAGCATCATTTCCTTTTTAAGGCCGGCACTTTATATTCTTCGCGGCCTTGAGAAGCATTTGATCTGCCTCTTTTAGGGAGTTCAAAATGATATCCGCCTCTCTCAGGTATTCAGGCGGCAGATAGGTAGTTATAGCCGCGCAGTACAGTCCGGCGCTTTTAGCCGACTTGATCCCATAAGGCGCGTTTTCCAGCACAAGGCAGTCTTTGGCCTTAAGATTCAGGTTTTTTAGCGCCTTGAGATAAGGTTCGGGGTTGGGCTTGCCGGATCTAACCTCATTGCCGGTTACACTAAAGTCAAATGAAGATAGCATCTTGTCGGGCAGGATATGCTTTATCTCACTTCTCGCGGTACCGGTAACAAGGGCTAATATAAAACCGGCATTTTTCAGGTCTCTGATAAGGCTTTTTGACCCGCTGATTAACTTTGGCCTGGATATCTCTTTAAAAAACTTTTCCTTCAGCCTCAAGATTTTTCCAGCTCCGGCCTTAGAAGGCTTGAGGCCATTTTTTTCCATTAACTCCCATGCTGTCTCCAACCCCTTTTGTCCTTCTCTTAGATAAATATCATAATAGCCAACCTTAATTCCATGAGCGGCAAAGGCATTTTTCCAGGCGGTATAATGATAACCCATAGTATCTGTAATAACACCATCCATATCAAAGATAACTGCCCGGGGAGTAAAAGTTAATTTCTTCAATTTAAGCCTTTCCGCTTTATAAATTAACCTTAGACTCTATCCAGTGAACAAGGGGGTCTTTGGGCATTGCCCCTGAAAGACGGTCAACCTCCGCGCCCTGATTAAAAAGAATTAGAGTAGGTATGCTCATTATGCCGTAGGTAGAAGCCGTTTCTCTGGCTTCATCAACATTTAACTTGGCTATCTTCAGCTTACCCGCGTATTCCTCCTCAAGTTCTTCTATAACAGGAGTCATTATTTTACAGGGGCCGCACCACTCAGCCCAGAAATCAATAAGCACCGGAATCTCTGATTTTAGTACTTCACCTTCAAAATTTCCATCCGTTAAATCAACTATCATTATACTCCACCCCCTCTTTTTTTCGCTTAATGGTTTTTTTAAACTGCATTTTTCTCTTCAGGCGCTTAAGCTCTATCCGGCTTACTTCGCAATTCCGCCGGTTCAGATCATTATCCAACAAATCAAGCTCCTTAATCTCTCTTGCCTTGTTAATCTGCCTGTCAAATATATAATATGTTTTAGAAAATCCGCCGCAGATGCCCTTGATAAATTCGTACGAAGTTCTATGAATCTCACAAGGGCCTGATTTTTTTAAGGCTTCAACATGGATAGCTGTAGCATAACCTTTATGCCTGGCAAAGTGATAGTCGGGATATTTTTCAGAGTACTTCTTCATCAAATTATCCCTGTAAACTTTAGCCACAATAGAGGCCGCCGCGATGGAAAAATTAACTTCATCGCCCTTGACAATTCTGCTTTGAGGTATTTTTAGGTGTGGAATCTGCCGGCCATCAACAAGCAGATGTTCAGGTTCTACCTTTAGCGCGCATGCGGCTTTTCTCATGGCTTCCAGGCCGGCCGTATATATATTGTTAAGTTGGTTTATCCTCTCAACCTCAACCTTGCCAATACCTATGAAAAGAGCTCTCTTCTGTATTACAGGGTATAAAGATTCTCTTTTTAAAGGAGTTAACTGCTTTGAATCCTTAATCTCGAGGAGATTCATATCCGGAGGAAAAACAACGGCCGCGGCCACCACCGGCCCCGCCAGCGCGCCCATGCCCACTTCATCTATACCGGCAACATATTTTAATCCTTGCTCCCATAATTGCCTCTCTAAATCCAAAAGCGGCCGCAAAATACCCCCCAATATAAACGTAAAGCTAAAAGCGCAAAACTGAAAACGATAATTCAAAACTTAAAACTACCTGCTTTATTTTGAATTTTACACTATGGTTTTACGTTTTTCGCTTTACGCTTTGCACTTTTAGTTTTTTAGTTTGTCTCTTCTCTTAAGCAGGGCTTGAGCGTACTTTGAAGTAAAATTGCCCATCTTATCTTTGGTCTCGCTAATTTTCTTCTCAACTTCATTCAGCGTCATCTTATTGATTTTGTTCCGGCCTTTTCCTTTTTTCTCATCTGCCGGTTTGGCGGGTGCTACCGGCTTGGGCTCCTCTTTTTTAGGAGCTTCCTGCGCGGGCTGTGCTTCTTCCTTTTTCTCCTCTGCTACAGGTTCGGCTGACGGTTCTTCTTTTTTTGGTTCTTCTTTCTTTTCTTCAGAAGGTTTTTCTTCAGTTTTTTCTTCGGGCTTTATTTCTTCTGCCGGCTCTGCCGGTTTGACTTCTTCAGCTTTGACTTCTTCCGCCTCAGGCTTTGTTTCTTCAGCCGGCGCCGGCTGTACTTCTTTTACTTCCTGTTCTTTTACTTCCGGTGTTTCTTCAGCATTTTGCTGCTCGTTCTTTTCTTCTGTCATAATTAATATTCCTTTCGTTTATCCTTCTAAAATACTCTTTAATTCTTTAGCCTCAAGGCACTTTATTCCTAACTTATGCGCCCAGAGAATTACCCCGTTATCAATAGTTACCAGGGCGGCGCCCAACTCCTTTGCCAAAAGAATCAAGTCAATATCCTCCCGGCTATCCAGGGTATCCGTTCGCAGGGCAACCCTGTAGCTGTGCCTCAGCTTCTTTATGACATCATCCACCTTCTCCTGCCCCTGAGCCTCGCGCACCCCCCGCTCTGCTATCCTCAGGCCTCTATCAACCCTTTTTCTAATATCATGAATAAGCTCATAAAGAAAAAGAGCCGGCAGTTTCAGCTCATATCTTTTTGGGGCCTTTTTGTGTACGGCGAGCAGAGACTTATCCGGAATTTTACTGCTATCAACAAAGTTCATCAACTCATCAAAAACCGAAGGAGGCATATAAAATCTTACATCTTTTGCCTTCTCAGCCAGCTTCAAAAAGTTCAAAAAAGCAGAGGTCGGCTTCCTGCCAAATTCATATTTCGCTTCCGGATTAACAAACACACTGGTATCTAAAACTATACGCTCTTTTTTCATTTAGAGTACATTGTTACAGAAAAAAGAGCTAATTTCAAGTTATTTTTTAAAAAAGTATAAAAAACCCATCCCACCTACGAGGTGGGACAATTGGTGTGGATTAACACGTTAAACTCATTCCCGCTTTAACGGGTATAAAGTTATGGCCGTCATATATAGTTAACCGGTGAGCGGATTGGCGGGTTAATCAGTTCAATTAGGGCGGATAAAAGTGAAGCTGATTCTTTTTACTATTTCCTAATAATCATTCCCTTATTTAAAAATAATATGTAATTGCAAATATAAAATAGTATCAACCAAAAACAAACTAATAGCAAAAATACTATATTTGATTTTGTTAAGTTTCCGATACTACTAACTAAGAAAAAGATAGAAAAAACGACGCATATTATTGAACTAAAAAATATAATTAAATACTTTAACATTTTAAACAACCACTCTTTTCGAAATATTAAAATCAACATATAGGATAAATCAATTAACAATAACGTAATTAAAAGTATTACATTTTCTCCTTGGATTGTTTTAAGAAAAGATATCCGGATAAATACTATATTTACATATGTAGTTAACGCTATTAATATAAAAAATGATAGATAAACAAAACTTTTTTTCTTTGATAGATTCACTTGCCGCACCTTTCTTTATCAATGGGTCCTTGCCCTCTGCGTCTTTGGTTCTTTAGGTTTCATTTTACATATAACTTTTCCCACGAAGTGCTTACATTTGGAATAGATTGTTCATCTATATTAACGGGTTTTTCTTTTAGTGGGATCACGTACCTACCTGTTTTTTGATGCGCTCCACATAAATTCAAATAAACTTTTGTATCTCTTATAATCCCGTCTATCTTACAGTTAAGCATCCCCCAAAAAGCACTGTTAGCTTTATTGCTTAATTTCAACACCAAGAATAATTCTTTATCCTGTAGTTCAGAAAAGGTCTTTGGCTTGAAATTGCTTAGTTCGCTACTTTCCTTAAATAAATCAGCAATATCTTCTTCACTAACTACATATGAATTTATAACTATATTTTTCTGATAATCAAAATTTAGAAAAATATCTTCCATTGCAATATCTCCTTTTTCATCCGCCGACAATGCCACCGGGAAGCAAGCAAAACAAAAAAAACCTATTAATAAATAGATAGCTTTTTTATCCATATACACTCTTCTTACTTTTCACATCTCACTTATCTTTATACACTATAAAACTGCTTGTTAGCGGCAAAATAGTCCGCCACAATCTCCCATCGTCTACTGAAACAACGACATGTACATATTTATCGTTCTTTTCTAATACTTGTATCTCAACCTGATACCAATCTTTTCCAGAACCACATTCATAGGTTACCGGTTTATCAATCTTAACTAATTGATCAAAGGTTTTACTTTCATATTTTTCTTTCTCGTTAAGCAAAGCTCTTTTTAAATCTTCTTTTTTCATAGATCGTCGCTTTTTTATAAAAATAAAAGGTTTATATTTTAGTTAGAACTCTATTTTCCCGGCAATGGCACGCGGATAGATCTTCCACTTCCCTTAATGCCTTTTTTCCATAAATCCATTTGTATGTGTTTTAGTGCTCGTTTCTTTCCAAATATTTTAAAAGTATGGTGCGGGGGATGCACTTTAACCTTCGCGCTTGTTGGTGCTTGACCCAACGTAGCCGCACTTATTAATGTGAAGCCTGTTCCTCTAAATGTCTTAGGCCTCCAGGATTCAGAAAGGGTTCCAGGAATAGCATATAGAGGATTTCCTGTCTCTGCGTATCTATCTGCCCAATATTCACTCGCTTTTATTCCAGTGCCAGTTCCATAATAATATCCTTTTCCAAATTTTTCCCACCAAGCTAACTCTCCCCAGCAAAATAACCCTAATGGATCAGTAAAGTTAAGAGGATTGTTCAGGCAGTACTGATACAGGTTCATTGAATCCTCATACCCCACCGGATCAGTCTG
>JAGLLT010000038.1 GCA_023140385.1 Candidatus Omnitrophota bacterium | reverse complement strand
TCTTCAACCTTGCCCACCATATCCGCCGCCATATCCGCCGCTTTAGTATAAATGCCGCCGCCAACACGGTCAAAAAGAGCAACCAGTGACGCTCCCATCGAGTAGGCGCTGACTATCAAAGCCCCTTTTATAAAATTAATCTCCTTACCCAGGATATCACTTATAATGGGAATTCTTAAACTTTCGATACAAAGGTTATCGGCCAAAAATTGGCCCCTGAAAATCCAGATTACAAAGCAAAGGCCGAGAAGCGCCAGCGACCCCACGGATATTCCCATAACAGCGCCGCCGGAAAAAGCAACCTTTAAAGCCTTTGAGAAGCCGCCCGTAGCCGCCTGAGCGGTTCTCACGTTGGCGTTAGTAGCCATATTCATTCCGATAAAACCTGCCAATCCCGAACAGAAAGTTCCGATGACAAAACTTATGGCAATCTGCCAATCCCATATCATCCAGAGCAGTCCGGCCAAAAGGGCCAAAACCACAACCATTATCCTTGCCTCTTCAACCATAAACATCATTGCCCCGGAGCGAATATATCCATGCACTTCGGTCATGCGTTTACTGCCTTTATCCTGTTTCATCACGAACAAAGCCAAAATTTTAGCAATCACCAACCCCAGCACACATACAGCCGCCGGAATTATCAAGTAGTAGATACCGTTTAGCGCCATTGCCTTACCTTTACCTTCCTTTTAAAATTTGAGAACGTTTTGATCCCACTGAAACCATATATATACTTACCCCCAGAAGCTCGGATATCCTGTCAAGATAATTTTTAGCCTCCTTCGGCAAGTCACTGAATTTAGTAGCCGAACCCGTCTCTTTCAGCCACCCTTTATGATTTTCATAAATGGGCGAGCAGCTATCTAAGATTCCGGTATCGGCTGGAAGTATTCTATATACTTTGCCTTTATATCTGTAACCGGTGCAAATTTTGATATTTTTTAATTCATCTAAAACATCAAGCTTGGTAACAACGATATTATTCAAGCCATTAACCAAAGCGGCTTGCCTGGCAACTACCGCGTCAAACCAGCCACAGCGCCTGGGCCTGCCGGTAGTCGCCCCAAACTCCTCACCCTTATTTCTTATCTTCTCTAAAATATCAGGCGGAAATTCCGTAGGCAAAGGGCCCTCGCCCACCCGGGTGGTGTACGCTTTTACCACACCAATTACTTTATCTATTTTCGTCGGCCCTATACCACTGCCGGTAAAAGCTCCGCCAACGGACGCGTTAGATGAGGTCACGTAGGGATATGTCCCAAAATCCACATCTAACAAAGTGCCCTGCGCCCCCTCAAGCAAAACGCTCTTTCCTTTGTTAATGGCTTCATTTAAAATAACCGCGCAATTTTTCACATAAGGCTTGATAGTCTTCGCGTACTTCAGATACTGGCTATAAACTTCACTAAACTTAAAGCCCTTCGCGTTATAGGTTTTACGGAATACCCTGTTTTTCTCTTTTAAGTTAGCCTCTAATTTACTTTTAAAAAGTTCTTTATCAATCAGGTCTATCATCCTGATACCACAGCGCGCCGCTTTATCAGTATAACAAGGACCTATCCCCCGCCTGGTAGTGCCAATCTTCGCCTTGCCTTTTTTCTTCTCCTTTAAACTATCAAGAATCTTATGATACGGCAAGATAACGTGCGCTCTTTCATCTATAAAAAAATTACCGCTGTTTACTTCAATCCCCTCGCTTCGCAGTTTTTTTATTTCACTTATCAGTGCCTCAGGGTCAACCACTACACCATTACCTATAACACACTTTTTATTTTTGTGCAGTATACCTGAAGGAATTAGGTGAAGAATAAATTTTCTATTCTTTACCACTACTGTGTGGCCGGCATTGTTCCCGCCCTGAAATCTGACGATATAGTCGGATTTCTCGGCAAGTATGTCAATTACCTTCCCCTTGCCTTCATCTCCCCACTGAGCTCCAATTACAACTATATTAGGCATAAATTACCACTCTTTTCCGCGCTTCTATTTTTGTTATTATCTTTTTCTTTTAAGCTGTTCTATCTTTCTTTTCGCCTTTTTAGTCCAGGCATCACTATCTTTGGCAAAGCCGATGCGTTTTTGCCAACAAGCTATGGCCTTTTTAGCCTCACCCATCTCTTCATAAACAAGTGCCAGATTGGTGTAGGCACTCAAGTACTTTGGATCTATTTCAATAGCTTTATTCAACTCAGCCACAGCTTTTTTATACGCGTCTAAATAGTAATATGAAATGCCCAAATCGTTATGAGCACAGGCAAAATCCGGATATAACGCTATCGCCTTTTTGTAACAGTCAGCGGCCTTTATGTAATTCTCCGTTTTCTGGTAGTCATACCCCATCCTTCGCCACTGGCGCGCCAATTCCACATCGCCGCTGGTGGGTTGAGGCCGTTTAATCTTTGCCTCAACTTCTTTTTTCGGTTGAAGTTCAATGCCAACTGTTTTAACTTCTTCTTTTAAGACCACTTCAGGCAGGGGTACTTCAGGCAAAGATGCCTCAGGCAAAGGTGCTTCAGGTAAAGATGCCTCAGGCAAAGATATCTCGGGCCTTTTTGTCCTCGGCCGCGGAGTCTTCAGCCTTGGCGCGGCAAGCCTGTCTTCTTCCTTGAATTTTGGTTCAAGCTCTACTCCCCATTTTTCTTCATCTAAATCCAAATCATCTATGTCTTTAAACTTTATTGAAGGTAATCCGGAGTCCCCTACTATAATCGGCAGTTCTTCCTCTTCAATAATAATTTCCTCTTCAACAAAAACTCCAGCGGGCCGTTGAATGTCAATTACAGACATCTCTTCTTCCACGGCAGGTTCAGGTTTTTTAGGTTTTTGTTCGCGGCTGAGTAACTTTACCGCAGGCGGGAATAGTTTTACGTCAGGAGAATTGGCTACATAAAGAACGCACTTATTATCCTGTCTTAACGAGGTATAGGAAACTTTTTCCTCAAGGCTCACTATAAGAAAATCTATACCGTAAAAAATTTCATCACCTAAAGACGGGTCTCCAAAAACCTTTATGTCCTTTATCTTCCCCTCATCAACCGTAATAACCGTTCGAACTTTATCGGACTGTGTAAAAGCATTGCCAATGATGTCAGCAATAATCTGGGGAGGGTTGCCAATGGTATAAAAAACCATGGTCGTCGGCTGGTTAAATTTAAAAGTAATTTCCGTTCTATCTTCAAGCTGCTTAACTAAAACATCTTCAAGGACAGAAGTTCTTGCCGCAACTTTAACCGATGGCACTACCAAGCATAAAAAAATCAGAGAAACCCTAATAATTTTATATATCATTTCCCCTCCTTAATGAGTCCCGCCGTGGCGGGAAGCCTGCCTGCCGTCAGGCAGAGATTAACTCCAAAGCTTAAGCAAGGAGTCTACCAATTCTTCCTTAATAAAATAATCCCACGCGCCTAGAATAATCTTTTAATAGATATATTACAGTATGCGTCTAAATTATTCAAGCCAATTTTTCGTCAAGTAAATTTATCGATTTCATAACATCCAATTAAGGTGTTGTCGTCAAAATCTTTTTAGCAATTTTTGGATACTTGGCAATAAATCTCAACTCATCTTCAACCAAAGGTTTCTGCGTCTGAACATTAGCATACCTGACCAGCTCCAACACCTCACGCGCTTCACTGTCATCCTTAAACTTTATCTCAAGCTTTGAATAAACGTTTCTGAAGCCCTTGATGCCGCTATACTCGCCGGCCGTAATCTTGCGCCCTGTATCAACCGTTTCGGGTTCGCCGCGGCCTAACTCCTCATAGTCGTAAAGTTCATAGTTACGCCTATCCTTTAAGGCGCCGTCCGCGTGTATTCCTGATTCATGAGCAAAGGCGTTAGCCCCTACGCCGGGCTGCTTTATAGCAAGGGGAACCCCAAAGGCATAGGCGGCGTACTTGGCAAGCTTCCATGCCACAGACAGTTTAATTCTACCGTCAAGAAGTTTTTTTTCACTCAAATCTTTAGAGAACTTCAAAGCTAAAATGACGGATACCAGATCCGCGTTACCGGCCCTTTCTCCCAGGCCGTTAACTGTGGTATTTATGTAAGCGTCAACTCCCTTTTCTACCGCCGCTACAGCCCCGATAACCGAATTGCCCACCACCATTCCTAAATCATTGTGGCAGTGAATTTCAACCGGCAGCCCCACCCTTTCCGCCAACTCGGAAATTCTCGCGTAAATAGATTGGGGGTTATCATAACCCAGCGTATCACAATATCTTATCCTGTCCGCTCCGTTATCGCGGGCCGCCAGAGCAAAGGCGATAAGATAGTCCATATCAGTCCTCGAAGCATCTTCCGCGTTAACACCCACCGTTTTAATTCCTTTCTTCCTGGCCATTTTTAAGGCGGAAACCATCAACTTTAAAACATCTTTCTTCGTCTTTTTTCCGCCAAACTTTCCCTTTATCATTTGGTCTGAGGTCGAGATAGAAATATTAAGATGTTCTACCTTGGTCAACCTAACGGCGTTTTCAATATCCTCCGGTATGGCCCTGGTCCACCCGCTCAAGATCATCGGTACCAGCACCCCTTTTTTTGCTAATTCAATGTTGGCATTTATATAATTAGTCTCATGATTCGTTACCGGAAAACCAAACTCGCTTTGAAAAACTCCCATCTCGTTTAAATATAAGTTAAGCATAGTTTTCTCAAGCTTCGCCAGTCCCAGCCTAGAAGTCTGAACACCGTCACGGTTGGTAACATCAATAATGTAAATTTTGCTTTTTTTCTTGGCCATAATTATTTCCTCTCAGTTAAAAAAGAGATTTAAAGTTTTATTACCTTTACGTCTCTAATGTTTTTCGCGTTTTTAATCTCTTCAAGAACTTTTTCTTTGACGGCAGTGTCAATATTTATAACAGTTATCGCTTCGCCGCCCTTTTTCTTTCTTCCTAAAGCCATAGCCGCGATATTAATTTTATTCTTTCCTAAAATTGTACCTATCAGCCCTATTATGCCGGCCACATCTTTATGCCTGGTAATCATCATATAGCCCGATGGAACCGCGTCAACATAATAGTCATTTACTTTGACAATCCTCGGATCCTGCTTTGTAGATAACGTGCCCGCTATCTCGCATTTACCTTTGCCGGTTATTACTTCCACCTCAACAAGATTATTAAACTCTTCCGCTTCTTCCTGCTTACTTTCGACAATTTTAATACCGCGCTCCTTAGCGATGGCCTGAGCATTAACATTATTCACGTCATCTTCCAAAATTGAAGAAAGCATGCCCTTGATTACGCCTATTGTAATAGGAGAAACAGGATACTTGCAGATGTCCCCCGTATACTTTATATTAACCTGCTTTACACGCCCTTCAAGCATCTGGCTCTGAAAACTGCCCAACTTCTCTGCCAGGTTGATATAAGGTTTTATAATTTCGAGCGTCTCGGAATCGACCGACGGAAGGTTAACCGCGTTCCTGTATCCTTTTCCCAGCAAAGCATCTTTCATTTGCCTGGCCATATCAATCGCCACACTTACCTGCGCCTCTTCGGTGGAAGCGCCCAGATGAGGAGTAGCCACAACACAGTCCAGTTTGACAAGAGGGTTATCTACGGGCGGAGATTTTTCATAGACATCAAGCGCCGCGCC
>JAGLLT010000037.1 GCA_023140385.1 Candidatus Omnitrophota bacterium | reverse complement strand
TTTTTCATTTTTTCAAACTCTTTCCTGCCGATCATATGTCTGGTATCATCGGTTAAAGGTGTATGAACCGTAATATAATCAGCCGCGGAAAAAAGTTTATTTTTGCTGACAATCTCAACCTCTAACTCTTTAGCCTTTTCGGCGGATAAAAACGGGTCAAAAGCGAGCACCTTCATTCCAAAAACAACCGCCCTTTTAGCCACCTCAGTACCTATCCGGCCCATTCCAATAATACCAAGCGTCTTCCCGAATACCTGACTGCCCATAAACTTTTTTCTCTCCCACAGATTTTGCCTTATTGACGCGTTTGCCTGAGGAATGTTTCTGCTAAGAGCCAAAAGCAGGCTAAAGCTAAGTTCCGCCGTAGATACTGTGTTTCCGCCCGGCGCGTTCATAACAACAATACCTTTTAAACTAGCTTCCGTCACATCAACGTTATCAACGCCAACCCCGGCCCGGCCGATAACTCTTAAGTTGTCGGCATGCTTAATTGTATCCTTCGTTAGCTTGGTGCCGGACCTTATAATAATGGCATCATATTTTTTTATCAGCTTTTTAAGCTCCTCGGGAGGTACCTTAGCCCTTTCATCCACTTGGAAATCTTTTACCAGTTTAAGTATCTCAATACCTTGTTTCGCGAGAGGGTCGCTCACTAATATCTTTATCATTTTAAATCTCCGTCATTTTATTTTATTAACCGGCAAGTATCTCTTCCGCCTTCTTAACACCGGCGCCAAGTTCAAACTTATAACCCATTTCCCTTAATGTCATCTCAAGAGCTGATATGCCGACAATAGTATCAAAACAGTTCATATATCCAAGATGAGCTATTCTGATAATTTTTCCCTTAAGATCCGCCTGTCCTCCGGCCGCCCAAACGTCATATTTACTTCGCAGTTTTTTTACCAGCTCTACACCATCAATCGCCTCGGGTAATTTAACCGCGGTAACAACACAAGACGGGCTTTCAGGGGCCAAAAGCTCTAAGCCTAAAGCCTTAACCGCTTCCCTTGTCGCCTCAGCTAAGAGCCGATGCCTGCTTATTACATTCTCAATGCCTTCATCTTTAATAAGCCTTAATGCTTCAACTAAGCCTACCACAAGATTGACCGCGGGTGTATACGGAGTATCACCTTTTTCGATAGATTTTTTGGCCTTTTTTATATCAAAATAATACTTGGGCAAATCAGAAGCCCCTGTCAACTTATAAGCCTTTTCGCTTAAAGATACAAACGCCAGCCCCGGAGGAATCATCAAGCCTTTCTGAGAGCCGGCCACAACTACATCAACTCCCCACTCATCTGTCTTTAGCCCCTCCGCCCCCACAGCGCTTATAGCGTCTACCACCAATACAGCCTGATGGCCTTTTGTAATTTCAGCTAATGCCTTGATGTCAGTTCTTACGCCGGTCGAGGTCTCACAAAGGGTGGTAAATACCGCTTTTATTTCAGAGTCCTTCTCAAGCTCATTTTCAATGACTGCCGGGTCTACCGCCTTACCCCATTCAACGTCAATTATACGCGCGTTTACTCCGTAGACTTCACAAATCTCTCCCCATCTCTCACCAAACTTACCTCCGGAAACGGCAATAACCTTATCTCCTTTAGAAAGAAGGTTGCATACGGCGGACTCCATAGCTCCGGTACCGCTGGACGCGAATATTAATACATCACTCTTGGTTTGATAAACATACTTTAATCCTTCTGTCGCCTCCGCCAATATAGCCCTAAATTCTTTAGTCCTATGATGAATTATCGGTTTAGCCATAGCCAACAGGCTTTCCGGCGGTACCGGAGTGGGCCCCGGCGTTAACAAATATCTTTTCTTTAACATTTTTAACCCTTTATTTTAACAAACTATTGTAATTAAAAAGCGGCGATCGGTAAATCAGGCCGACATAATCTGCTGCTGCAGATAGCTCTTTTGCCACGACGACTTCTTTGACTTTTTAGCCGCCCCTTTCCTTCTTTTGCTAACCAGCGCGATTCGTAAAACCTGATCGATATCGTCAACCGTTTTTATGTCAAGCTTTCGCAAAACATCCTTTGGTATCTCAACCAGGTCCTTTTTGTTTTCCTTGGGTATAATAATCGTCTTAAAACCGGCGCGGTGAGCGGCTAAAATCTTGGACTTTAATCCTCCAACCGGCAAAACTTTTCCTCTCAGGGTAATCTCTCCGGTCATAGCTACATTTTTATTTACCGGCCTTTGAGTAATAGCCGAGGCAATCGAAACAGCAATGGTTATCCCCGCCGAAGGCCCGTCTTTAGGAATAGCTCCCTCCGGAACATGAACGTGTATGTCCGTGTCTTTGTAAAAACCAGACTTAATTTTTAACTTATCCACCCTTGACCTGATGTAGGTTAAAGCGGCTCGCGCGGACTCCTGCATCACTTCTCCCAGTTTCCCGGTTAAAATCAGCTTTCCATCTCCCTTTATGAGTACTGTTTCTATGGGCATAATATCGCCGCCGGCCATAGTCCAGGCCAGTCCAAAAGAAACACCTATCTCATGATGTTTTTCTTTACGGCTCTCCGAGTATTTGGGAGGGCCTAAATATTTATGAAGGTTTTTCGAGGTAATCTTTATATGCCCGATAGCCTTTTTACTTTCTACTACCTCCCTCACAACTTTGCGGCAAATGCCGGCTATTTCTCTCTCCAGGCTTCTGACTCCCGCTTCAATTGTATAACATTTAATAATTAGATTTACGGCGTTGTCCGAGATATCAAAATTTTTCCGCGTGAGCCCGTGCTTTTTTAACTGCTTGGGCAGTAAAAATGACCTGGCAATATTCAGTTTTTCATACTCGGTATAACCCGGTAGTTGTATAATTTCCATACGGTCCATCAACGGCTGGGGTATGTTATCCTGAATGTTACTGGTAGTAATAAACATAACGTTTGACAAATCAAACTCCGCCTCCAGATAATGGTCTGAAAATGAATGGTTTTCTTCAGGATCAAGCACCTCAAGCAGGGCGCTTGACGGATCGCCCCTGAAATCAACCGACATCTTATCTATTTCGTCCAGTAGAAACACGGGATTTCGGGACTTTGCCTTAGCCAAAGATTGAATTATTCTCCCCGGGAGCGCGCCTACATATGTCCGCCTATGGCCTTTAATTTCAGCCTCATCGCGCACACCGCCCAGGGATATCCTGACAAAGTTTCTGTTTAACGATCTGGCAATTGACTTAGCCAGCGAGGTTTTACCTACGCCCGGAGGCCCGACAAAACAGAGAATCTGGCTTTTTACCTCTTTAGTAAACTTTCTTACGGCCAAATACTCTAATATTCTCATTTTAGCTTTATCCAGGCCGTAATGATCGGTATTGAGAACCTTCTCGGCATCTTTTATACTTAATCTTTCCTTAGTATTTTTATTCCAGGGCAGCCTAACAAGCCAGTCAATATAATTCCTGGCAACCGCGCCTTCAGGCGAGACGGGATTCATACGCTCAAGACGGCCAACCTCCCGCAAGGCCGCCTCCTTTGCTTCTTTACTCATCCCGGCTGAGCATACTTTCTTTTTCAGCTCCTCCAGCTCATTTTTCTCTTCAGCCTTATAGCCAAGCTCCTTCTCAATAGCCCTAAGCTGTTCCTGCAGATAATAGTCCTTCTGAGATTTATCAAGCTGCTTTCTGACGTTGCCCAGTATTTTCTGCTCAATCCTCAATATTTCTATTTCGGAATTTAATATCTTATTTAACTTTTTTAACCTCTCAAGAGAATTAATCTCCTCCAGAATTTTCTGCTTCTCCGGAATTCTAATGCTTAGCTGAGCGGCAATTACATCTGAAAGCTCCGACGGCGAGTTAATAGAGTTAACCGAAACAATTATTTCAGCGCTTATTTTAGAATTCAGCTTGGCATACTCGTCAAACTGTGAGACAATCGAACGCATAAATGCTTCAGCTTCAACCGTTTGCTCCGCCCCTTCTTTAAGGAGTTCCACTTCTACCCTATCATAACCTCCCGCGTCGTACATTTTTTTTATCTTTGCCCGCTCCCTGGCTCCGATAACAATCTTAAAAGAACCATCGGGCAGCCTTAAAGACTGCAAAACCTCAACTATAACTCCTACGGAGTAGAGGTCATTTAACTTGGGAAGTTCAACAAGATGGTTCTTCTGCGTGCACAAAAATAATGTCTTATCTTCGGATACCACCTTCTCTAGCGCCTTAATTGACTTCTCTCTTCCTACGAGAAGAGACATTATCATATGCGGAAAAATAACCAGATCGCGAATAGGTAATAATGGAACTTTATTTTTCATTACTTTAGAATTACTCCCTTTACTTTGTCGATTCAACTACTTTATCTACTATACCGTACTCTTTAGCTTCTTCGGCAGACATAAAGTAGTCGCGGTCAGTATCCTTTTCTACCTTCTCCAGCGGCTGATTAGTGTGTATGGCAAGAATTTCGTTTATTTTTTTTCTTAATCTCAAAATCTCCTGCGCCTGAATACTAATATCAGTAGCGGCTCCCTGCGCTCCGCCCCACGGCTGATGAATCATAACTCTGGCATGAGGCAAAATATACCGCTTACCCTTTTTACCGGCGGCAAGCAAAAGCGCGCCCATACTGGCCGCCTGGCCGATACAGTATACGGACACATCACATTTAACAAACTGCATCGTATCATAAATAGCCAAGCCCGAAGTAACGCTCCCGCCGGGCGAATTTATATAGAGGCTTATCTCCTTTTTGGAGTCTTCCATTTGTAAAAAAAGCAGTTGGGCTATAATTATATTAGATATTGCTTCGTCAATCACCGTCCCGACAAAAATTATCCTATCCTTTAATAAGCGGGAAAAAATATCGTACGCCCTTTCACCCCGGCCCGACTGCTCCACCACCATCGGAATAAGATGTTGAGCCCTTTCAACCCCCTGCATCTCTTTCATCTCTACCTCCTTGCTTCATTAACAATATAGTCTACGGTTTTCTTGTGGCGAATTTCATCTTTTAACCTTTCAAGAGAGCCTTTTTCCGCTATGTAACTTTTAATCTTTTCTTTATCTGTCTTATTTTGTCCGGCAATTCGTTCATACTCGGACTCCAGATCATCATCGCCGCAATTTATATTTTCCACCTCCGCGATTTTATCCAGGAGAAAATAAATTTTAACTTGCTTTTCGGCGTCAGCTTCGGCGCTCTTTTTTAAATCACCCTCTTTGGATGCTATGGCCTCTTCTTTAAGTCCCTGATGCTTAAGCCGCGCCTTTACATTTTCAAATATTTGCTCAGCCTCTTTCTTAATTAAAGAAAGCGGAACGTCTATGGGGTTATGCTTTAACAGCTCTTCGGCTATCTGCCTGTCAACATCCATTTCAATCTCGTTTTCTTTTCTTACCTTTATATCATCCCTGATAGCCTCTTTCAACTTATCAAGCGATTCGTAATTCCCCAACCCCTTAATAAACTCCTCATCCAGTTCGGGCAGGCTTTTTTCCTTTATTTCCTTAACGCTGACTTTGAACACAGCCTTCTTACCGGCAAACTCAGCCTTGGGATACTCTTTGGGAAGGCTCAAGGTGCCTTCTATCTTATCGCCGGACTTCGCGCCGATTAATTTTTCAATAATCTCCTTCGGGCCGCCCTCGGTTTCATTAATTAAAAACCAGGCTTTTTCCTGTTTTTCGGTTTTGCCGTCCGCCTCAAACTCATAATCGGCTACCACATAATCACCTTTTTTTACAGGCCTTGAATCTATGGTCTTATATTCGGCAAATCTGTCCCGCAGAAGGTCAAGTGATTTTTTTACCTCTTCATCCTTAATCTCAAACTTCTTCTTGACAATATTCAAACCCTTATATTTTTTTAGCTTTACGTCCGGCTTTACATCAATAACAGCTTCAAAATACAGCGGCTGATTATCAACAAACTTAACCTGGCTTATCTCAGGGTAAGAAACCGGATACAAGTCATGTTTTTTTACCGCCTCAGAATATGTTGTAGGAATTAGTTTTTTTAAAACCTCGTCCTTAGCCGCCTTAGAGTGGTACTGCTCCAACAGATTCCGAGGAACCTTGCCCCTCCTAAAACCGGGAATCTCAGCCACCTTCCCAATTTCCTTATAAACCGCGTCAAACTCCCTCTCCACCACATCATTGGGAACTTCTATCCGAAGAATTTTCTTACAAGGATTTTCGTCTTTAATTTCTACTTTCAATTTAAAAGCTCCTTATTATTTAAAATGGAGCGGGAGACGGGATTCGGACCCGCGACATCAACCTTGGCAAGGTTG
>JAGLLT010000036.1 GCA_023140385.1 Candidatus Omnitrophota bacterium | reverse complement strand
GCTCCCGTATCAGCGCTGGTCACCAGCGATGAATATCTTGCCAGCCAGCCGCCTTTTACCTTTGACTTAAATGGTTTTTGTTTTCTTCTTCTTTTCTTTAACTCTTCATTCGTTAGTTTTACATTCATACGTTTTTTGCAGACGTCAATTTCTATTATATCGCCGTTTCTTAACAGCCCTATCTCCCCTCCCGCCGCCGCCTCGGGTGATACGTGGCCGATGCACAAACCCCTGGTACCTCCTGAAAAACGGCCGTCGGTAATCAGGGCGGCTTTAATGTCCGCCCCCTTTATAGCGGCAGTCGGTGAAAGCATCTCCTGCATGCCCGGGCCGCCCTTGGGGCCTTCATAGCGGATAACAACCACCTCACCGCTTTTTACTCTGCCTTTTAGTATCCCATCAAGCGCTTCCTCCTGGGACTCATATATTCTTGCTTTACCCTTAAATTTCAGCATATCCTTATCAACACCGCTGGTCTTCACTATTGAACCTTTTCTGGCAATATTGCCAAAAAGAACCGCCAGCCCGCCTTCAGGCGAAAAGGCATCTTTAACAGACTTTATAACCCTGCCGTCAGGCTTAGGAGATTTCAAAACATAATCACCCAGCTTGCCGTAGACGGTCTTTGCCTGAAGGTTCAGGTGTGTCTTGCCGCCTTCATAAACCG
Organism: Candidatus Omnitrophota bacterium; assembly: GCA_023140385.1. GTDB lineage: Bacteria > Omnitrophota > Gorgyraeia > JAGLLT01 > JAGLLT01 > JAGLLT01. Next base: position 20,786 of record JAGLLT010000036.1, on the reverse strand, counting down.
CTCTCAATATGGCCCCCACGCCGCCGGCCTTGTGGACGTGTTCTAAATGTATCTCGGGGCGCGAAGGAGCAATCTTAGCTACATTAGCTGTCGTCTTCGCCAGTTCATTTAAACGTTTAAGATCATAGCTTATCCCCGCCTCATGAGCAAGAGCCAGAATATGCAAAACCGTATTGGTTGAGCCGCCCATAGCCATGTCCAGAATAAAGGCGTTGTCAATCGAATGTCTCTTTAAAATATCAAGAGGCCTTATCTTCTTTTTCATAAGATAGACTACTCGCCGGGCTGCCTCTCTCACAAGTTTGATCCTCTGGGGATTTATCTGAAACTGCCTTGTCTTACCTTTTACCTTCCTGGTGGCGGGCACCGACCCGTTCCCGGGCAGAGCAAAACCTAACACCTCTCCGAGGCAATTCATAGAGTTTGCCGTAAACATCCCCGCGCAGCTTCCATAACCGGGACAAGCCGTCTCCGTTAACTTCTCTAACTCTTTTTTCTTCATTTTACCGACGCTGTAACTACCTACCCCTTCAAAAATAGAAATCAGGTCCGTATTGCCGCAACCGGCCAGCATCGGCCCGCCGCTTACATAAATAGCGGGTATATTTATCCTGGCCATAGCGTTATACATCGCGGGAACTATCTTATCGCAGTTTCCCAGGCCAATCCAGGCGTCGCACGGATGAGCGCCAATAATGCTTTCTATCTGGTCGGCAATCAGCTCTCTTGAAGCCAGAGAATACTTCATCCCAAAATGCCCCATGGCGATACCGTCACATATTGCCGCCCCAATATTAGCGTACCAGACATTAACCCCCTGCTTTTCAAGCTCCTTTTTCAAAACCTCTCCCAGCTGATTAAGGTGGGCGTGGCCGGGTATTTGGGTTGTATATGAATTTACAATAGTTACAAAAGGTCTCTTCAAATCCTTGACCGATTTAAGCACCCCCTCGGCAATCATTAAAGAAACAGCCGGCAGCATATGAGGGCCTTCCCTGTAAACCCCGCTGCCTTTCTCGCGGACATTCTTAATCCCCTCGTTAATAACCTTCGCTGTCATTTAGTTAGTCCTCCTAAAAGAAAATCGCACCATTGTCTCGTTCTATATAATCCTTCATCTTCAGGGTGTTTTTTTGTCGCGTTTAAAACATCCTCCTCATCAATTATCAAAACGTTTTTATCTACTATTTAACATTTTCTCTATAGTCTTAAGCAGTTCTTCTACTTCAAAAGGTTTAGATAAAAAAATATTTCCCGCGATCATTTTGCCTTTTTTTGCTTCTTCTTTTTTAGAATATAAAGCAGTCAGAAAAATAATCGGAATATTGGCTGTTTGGGTATCTTGTTTTAATATTGCGGCTACTTCGCATCCATCAATCTCGGGCATCATTATATCTAAAATTATAAGGCCCGGCTTCTTTTTTTTCGCGAGATCTACAGCATCATAACCATTGTCCGCCGCGATAACATTATAGTTGTTTTCACTCAGTCTTTTATCAAGTACTTTCAGCGTATCCTCTTCATCATCAACGATAAGAATGAGTTTCTTTTTTTCCATAATAGAATCCCTTCATTAACAGAATTAAACAATAAAACGATTAACTGTCTCTATTAGGTCTTCCACATCAAAAGGTTTTACCAAATAACCATCTGCCTTGCACTCATCGACTATTTCACTCATAGCGCTCGCGTTGCTTGCGCTTAACAAAATCACGGGAATAGATTTCAATCTTTCATCGCTTTTTATTCTTTTGCAAACCTCGGAACCATCGATGCCCGGCATTCGTAAATCTAAAAATACCAAGTCTATCGCTTCTTTAGCAACCATATCTAACGCCTCTTCTCCAGTTACAGCTGAAAATATTTGATGGCCCATTTTCCCTAATCTAAAAGTTACCACCTTTAGCACATCAGGTTCATCATCAACAACTAAGATCCTGCCGCTCATATCTTCCTCCTGTTTAATTCAAGGGATATTGTAAAAGAGAAGGTTGCCCCCTTGCCAAATTCTGACTCCACCCAAATCCTTCCCTTATGCGCGTTGATTATTTCCTTTGATATGGCAAGGCCCAGGCCCGTACCCCCTGTTTTCCTTTCAGACCCCTTTGAAACCTGCTCAAACCTATGAAACAGGTTTTTCATATCTTCTTCTTTTATGCCGGAACCCATATCAGCTATAGAAACTTTTATCATTTTATCTTCTTTTTGAGTTGTTATGCTTATGCTTCCCCTTTCAGTAAATTTTAACGCGTTATTCATTAGATTAGTTAAAACCTGAGTTATTTTATCTCTATCAAAAACCGCTTTGGGCAAACTTTTATCAAGACTAAATTCAAGCTTAAGTTTCTTTTTCTCAAAAAGCGGCTTCATTTCTTTAGAAGCTTCATCAACAATGCTGTTTATGTCATTTTCTTCCATCTCAAAGACCATTTTGCCCGCCTGCAGCTTCTGAAAATCTAATACAGTATTTATTAATCTGGATAATCTCTCTACGTTCCTTTTGGCCGTATCGAGAAAATCTTTCTGCTCTTCATTAAGTTCACCGGTAATCTCATCATAGACGATTCCAATCCCTTCTTTAATCGCGGTTAAGGGCGTTCTTAATTCATGCGAGACCATAGAAATAAACTGAGATTTGATCTCTATAGCCTCTATCATTTTTTTCTGCGCTTCCCTTATATTGGATATATCCTTGGCAATATGCACACTGCCTATATATTCACCATTATTATCAAATATTGGCGACGTTGTAATCAAAAGAGGCACACCAATCTTCGGATCATCAACCTCTTCAGTGTGGGGCTTATGGTCTTTTTTTGTTTGCTTAAGCGGACAGTTCTCCCACGGTTTATCCGACTTATGCAAAAGTTCATAACATTTCTTGCCTATTATATCTTTCTCCTTTAAACCCAGAACGTCCATAAAGGCTTTATTGCATTTCATTATTTCGAAATCTTTATTTTGAATAAAAACCAAATCACTTATAGAATTAAACGTCTCCTTCCATTCTTCAACGGATCTTTTTATTACTTCTGCCGCTTGCTTGTTTTCAGCCTCAATCTCCATATGATGCAAGGCCAAAGCTAAATCAGAAGCAACCTCTTTAAACAAATCCCGCTCCGTTATATCTAACTCAGTTTCAGCGGAAACCGCCACACTAAAAACCCCATAGAATTCACCTTGATGCTCAAGGCTACAAACCATAGCTCTTTTATTGCGGTGTATATTAAAAAGTCCGCAATCCTCACAAACGTCCTCTGGCTTCTCGATAATAAAAAAATGCTCCTTTAGGCCTCTATGAACACATTGAGGCATTTTACCCTTTTTAATATCTTCAGTAAATTGCAAAAAGTTCCCGCCGGCGTCTGCTTGAGCGGCCCGGATAAACTTGCCCGACTTATTCATAATAACAATCCAGGCATATTTATAACCGCGAAATTTGACAAGCTCTTCGCATGCTTTTCTAATTAACGTATCGGGGTTTTTCTCCTGTACAATAAGCTGGTTTACATTGCTGATAGCTCTAAGCACCATTGTTAAATGCTGTGTTTTTTCTTGCGCTTGCTTGCGACTATCAATCTCATTATTTAATTTATTTATAGATGTTGTGCTCTTCTTTAAACTTTCTGTCATCTCATCAAAAGCCCGGGAGAGCTGGCCTATCTCATCTTGAGCATTGGTGCCAACTTTATAATCAAGATTGCCCTCGGCTATAATCTCAGTTCCTTTATGAAGTTTATGGATAGGTTCCGTTATTATTCCCGATATCACACGCCCTACAAAACCGGCCGCTACCGGCACAAGGCAGATGATGGCTATAAATATCCATCTTAGCCTGCGTAAAGGCGCGAAAGCTTCAGACGCGTCAATTTCCGCCAAAACAGTCCATTGCATTTGGGGTATGTGCGCGTGTATCCCCAAAACTTTTTTTCCTTGATAATTTCTGTACACGAATGCTTCGTGTAAGTGTGCCTCTTGGCCGAATTCCTCAATATCTTCAAAAGCTCTTCTTGTATTTTCCGTATCGACTTTTTGCTTTAAGAAAGTGCCCTCTGCAAACCGGGAAGGCGTTATCATATACCCGTCTTTGTTTATAAGATATATCTCTCCGGTCTCTCCTAAGCCAAATCTGTTAGTAGTTATCTTAAATAATTTTTTCTCATCAAAATTTATAGCAAGAACTCCGGCGAATTCATCATTTACAAAGATGGGGGCCGCGACACCGACAACAATATCCCCGGTAAGCTCGGAAATATGCATATCTTGAATATGGACGCCGTTCTTACCTTTTAAAAATATTACCTGAGCGCTTTTATCAACGCCTGTATCCTTATGGCTGGACGCGATTACTATGCCGTTTTTTCCCAAAACTCTAATCTCAGAAATATCCGGGCTGATTTGCAATGTACTCTTTATCCTTTTATTGACCTGCTCCACCCCTTGGGCATAATCTTTAGTTATGTCTACCGCGTTTTTGGCAGCATTTCCTACCGTCAATACTAAGGCATCTTCTTGATAATGCTGTAATGTTAATTCTATAGTTTGCGCTCTTGACTCAACGGTCGTAATCAGATGATTCAATATTCTTTCCTTCAAAACACTTTTAGCTGTAATATAAAAAAATGTAGTTACAGCAATTATAAAAATCGTACTTGTTACTAAAAATAAATAGCTTATCTTTTTACTTATTTTCATTATAATCAGTTCCCTATGGTTAACTGCGTATCATCAAACGAAGTATGTCAATTTCCCCACTTTCTTAAGCCCGCGCCTTCTTTAGGTATATAAAGAACCGCTTGCTTCTCAAATAGGAGAAATTCTTTTGCTAATATTATTTATATGATTTTTAAACGCGTCGCCTGAAACTTTACTTTTTATGTTTCTCTTTTCCTTTTTCTTTTTCTTGTTTCACTTCTGCCTCAGTCGGAGGATTTATGGTACCGTGAACAGAACAGACTACCTGAGTTTGATATAACGGATCACCCTCATCATGCGGCATCCACGCGTACACCCCTCCCGAGGGACATCCGGGAATGTCAGTGAGGTAGCCTCCGTTTACCAAATTTTGTAAGTTTTCTGAATGATTACCCAGGTCTTCTACAAAAAGCTCCTCCGCGTATTGAATCTGTTTCCTTTTTTCAATACAAATGCTCTTTTCAGCTGAGGCCTTAGTTCGAAGATGATAATTTACATATATACCGCTGACTATAGAAGCAAATATAGCAAGAATCGTTACCACTACTACAAGCTCTATTAAAGTGACGGCTCTTTTATTAGTCACCTTCTACCTCACTATTATTGGCGGGCCGCTATTAATCTGAACGTACACCTCTTTTATATTGTGTTCTTGAGGATTAGGGCAGGCGATAACTTCACGCCCCCCTATTTTCTTAGTAATATATTGTTTCTTACTTACGGGACACGAGAGATTAATATTAAAAAATTTCTCCCGGGACAGTTCTTCAATGGTTTTTGGGTAAACTCCGTTTGCAACATAATACAAGTCAACAGATTTTCTTATTTGCCAAAGCTTAAAGACGCACTCGTTTAATTTATAATCTGCAGTTACTCTTTTACCCAATGCCCAATATTGGTAACTACTATATTCTTTTTTAGTAACAACGAAGTAAAACATATTATATCCTATCAGAGTACCAACCAAAAGGAATAAAAGCGTTTTGCTAATTATCCTTATTTTTCTCCCAACTTCCCTTTTATGAATAGCTTTATTTTTTGCGGCAGCTTGCTCTTTCTTTTCTCCTTTAAAATCATTAACTATGTCTTTAAGCTCCTCGTTTCTACCTTTTTTTTCCTGATTATCGTTCACACTAAAAGCCTCGCCTTTTTAATAACATGCCTACTCTGGCCAAGAGCTTATCTTTATCGAAAGGCTTCGTAATATAATCATCCGCGCCCGCTTTGAGGCCTTGTATTTCACTTTTTTTATCGATTTTAGCCGTAAGCAGCACTATAGGAATTGTAGCTGTCTCTAATCTTGATCTTAATATCTCGGTTGCTTTAAAACCATCCATATTGGGCATCATAACATCCATAACAACCAAGTCCGGCTTATCTTTGTGGGCTTTTTCAATAGCCTCTCGGCCATCTCCGGCCTGTATAACTTCATAGTTCTCATGCTCAAAATATTTTCTTAAAATCTTCAATATGTCCTCCTCATCATCAACGATAAGGATTTTGGCCGGCTGGCTTTTTCCATTTTGAACTATTACTGTAGAATTTTCTTCGGTAACATCTGTTACATTAGAAACTTCTTCTATAGTTGTAAATCCATCGCGCACTTTTCTTATTCCCGAATTAGCCAGTGTTATTAATCCGGTTTTTTTAGCTTGTTCAAAAATTCTATCTTCGGAAACTTTATCTGATATGAGAGATCTTATTTTTTCGTTTATCTTAAAAACTTCAAATATGGCGGTTCTCCCCAAATAACCGGAATAGTCGCATTCTTTGCATCCCTTCCCCTTGAAAAATTTGCTGACATTATACTCTTTTAAATATACAGCAAATTTTTTCAGCAACTTTTCATCCGGTTGATACTCAACTCTGCAGTGGGGGCACACGCGCCTAACTAATCTTTGAGCCACTACTAATACTAAGGAAGATGCTATTAAAAACGGCTCTAATCCAATGTTAAGCAGCCTAATAATGCTGGACACCGCGGAATTAGTGTGAAGCGTTGAAAAAACCATATGTCCGGTAAGAGACGCCTGGAAAGCAATTTCGGCCGTCTCTTTATCCCGCACTTCTCCAACTAAAATAACATTTGGATCCTGCCTAAGCACACTTCTTAAAGCATTAGCAAATGTCACATTTCTAGCTGGATCAACCTGCATTTGATTTAAACCATCAATAAGGTATTCTATTGGATCTTCTATGCTTACAATATTTTTAGTTTCGCTTTTAATATAATTAAGAGCCGCGTACAGAGTAGAAGTTTTACCTGAACCGGTAGGGCCGGTTACCAAAACCATACCCTGCGATCGGGAAATTTCTTCTTTAAAAACACTAAGCCCTTTTTCTTCAAAGCCTATGTTTCCCAATTCGAATCTGCTTTCTTTTGTATCAAGTAATCGAATAGCGGCTTTTTCTCCGTAAAAAGTGGGCATTATTGAAATTCGTAAATCCACTTTCCTGTTCGCGACCGCGATACGACAACGCCCACCCTGGGGCTTTCTATGTTCCGCGACATCAAGCAAAGCCATTATTTTAACGCGCGCGATAAGATGCTGCCGCATTTCAAGAGGAACTTTCATAATATTTTTTAAATATCCGTCTATTCGATATCGAACCTCAACAATTTTTTCCTGCGGTTCTATATGAACATCCGTCGCCCTGCTCTTAATAGCATCACTTAATATAAGATTAGCAAGCCTTACTACGGGCGTATCAGCGCCTTTTACTATATCTATATTAATTATTTTTTCATCAGAACTTCCTTCATCATCCACTAATTTTACGTCAGCTTCTTTGACCATATTTTTTAACAAGTCATAAACAGCGTCATCAGACTTATAATACTTTTTAATGTATTCAGAAATTTCAGCTTTCGCGCACAAGATAGCTTTAACACCCAGGCTTGTAATAAGTTTTATATCATCTATAGTCACTATATCCAGCGGATCACTCATTGCTAAATAAAGTATCTTACTTTCAACCTTGACGGGAAAAACTCCGTAACGTTTTGCTTGCTCAAAAGTGATAAATTTAATTGCCGCTTCATCAATTTCATCATCTTGCAATTTCACAACCGGCATATTAAATATTTTTGATGAAATTTGCATTAATTTTTTTTCACTTATAAACCCCATATCAACAATCAGCTCCTGTATGGGATTCTTAGCGCCCAATTGTTTATCTCGGGCATCATCCAATTGCTCACGGGTAATCAATTCTTGTTTTAGTAGGGCATCAATTAGAGCGGTCATCTTTCCTCCGTTTTATCCATAAATGCTCCACGCCTTTTATATAAGGAGTTATCAATGTTATAAAATTTTTAATATACACTAAGGATTGAATTTAAGTATCAAAACAATTTAACTTCTTAGCCGATTTAAGCGCTCCCCCGGCAATCATTAAAGAAATAGCCGGCAGCATATGGGGCCCTTCCCTGTAAACCCCGCTGCCCTTCTCGCGGACATTCTTAATCCCCTCGTTAATAACCTTCTCTGTCATTTAACAACCTCCAATTATGCGAATCTTATCATCATCCCGCTTTTGTGTCAAAGGAATTGAGCTGTTTCTCTTTCATAACTGCTTTATACCCCTCCAGAATGGCTTCCTGCCCTTTATAAAACTCTAATGAGCCAATGCGCCCTGTAGCGGGATTTATTACTACATCAGCTTCCTTTATCCTTAATTTGACTAACTCGTATTCCATAGTATATATCGCCTGTACGATAGTATCAAAAATGTTGGGGGTAGCCGGATCAATTCGCTGGCTTCCTTTGGCAGTCATTTTCTTAAAAATTTCGCTAACTCCCCGGAAACCCTGAATCTTGTCTTTGTTCTCACGAATGAGTTGATTAATCTTGCTATTTAGAGCGGTCAGAGCAGGATTTTTACTGCTAATAACAGACATTTTCTGAGCTAAAGAAATTGGTACAGACAACTTTCTTTTTTTAGTACGGTCAGGGGATTTTCTTTTTTTGGGTTTGTGGATAATATTACTGGCAATTATAAAAGCAGCCCCCATCTTTTTAGCTATGTCTACCGGAACAGGATTTACTATTCCGCCGTCAATGAGAAATCTCTTTTTTTCACCCAAGCCGTCCTTGTCGCGGAAAGAAAATTTAACCGGTGTAAATATGGCCGGTATGGAAATACTCGCCCTCACCGCTTCAACAACTGACCCTTCTTTTATTACTATCTCCTCGCCTGTATTAACGTCGGCGGCCACTACTGCCAGGGGGATTTCTAAATCCTTAAACTCGACGTCTCCGATTAGAGCCCTTAATAGTTCTTTTACCTTTTTGCCATGAATAATACCTTTAAAGAGCAAAGCCAAATTAGGGTCTGCCAGCCGGGCCAACCGCTTCCAGTCTGTTTTTAAAACTACCTCTTCAAAGCCCGCTATCTCTTTTTTTCTCGCGTAGCAGGCGCCGACGAGCGCGCCCATACTTGAACCGGCAATTATATCAACTGATATACCCCGTTCCCGGAGTGCCTTCAGCACCCCTATATGTGCCAGCCCCCTTGCCGCTCCGCTTCCCAGGGCTAGTCCTATTTTAGATCTTCTCTTTCTTAAAGGATTCATCTTATAGCCGCCATCGCTTACAATCTACCCGAGCGTAATATAGCTATAGCCAGCCACAATCCCATAAGGCCGGCAACCAGAAAGCCCAGGATGCCCAGCACCGGAAAACCCAGGAAGAGGGGGCCTTTGTTGGTTTGCATTATTATAGAAGAGCCAACAATTAAAGAAGCGATAATTACGCTAAAGGCAATCCGATTGCTTACTTTATCCATCTGTAAAATCAAATTCTCCAGCCCCTTATGCTCAAACTCTACTACAAGAGTCCCTTTTTTCATCTTACCGAGAACTAAACTTAAGTCCCGCGGCAATGAACTTGTAAAAGCGTAAAACCCTCTTGCAAGCCGTTTTATTTCCCTGGCTATCCTTTTAGGGCTGTACCTCTGCTTTATAAGTTTCTCCATAAACGGTTTTGTCCTGGCAACCATATTAAAGTCGGGATCTAATTTTCTGCCAATACCTTCGATGGTTATTAGGGCCTTTGCCAAAAGAAACAAATCAGGCGGTATCTTTATCCTATTTTGTGAAATAATATCCATCATCTCCGTCAGAAACTTCCCTATCTTTAACTCTTCTAAGGAAATACCGTAGTAATTTTCCATGAGCTCCGTTATGTCCGCGTTCAGTCCTTTAACATCTGCCTCATCTACTGAGCCCACTATCATAATCACCTGCGCCATTTCAAATACATCCCGTTCAATAAAGGCGGCCAAGATAGCGGCAATCTGATCTTTTGTCTCTTCGTCAATACGGCCCATCATACCACAGTCCAAAAAAACAATTTTATTACCTTCTATGGCGAATATGTTGCCCGGGTGGGGGTCGGCATGAAAGAAACCGTCTACAAAAATCTGTTTTAAGACAGCACCGGCCCCATTTATAGCAAGTTGCTTTCTATCCAGCCCCGATTCATCTATCTTATCTACGTTGCTTATTTTTATTCCATCTATCTTCTCTATAGTTAAAACTTTCTTGGTTGATAAATTATGAAATACCGCGGGAGTATGAACCGTATCATCATCTTTAAAGTTCCTTCTAAGGGTATCAATATTTCGGGCTTCCCTGTTAAAATCTATCTCTTTTAAAATCGTTTTTCTAAATTCATCTACTACACCGACGGGATTATAAATCCTGCTTTCTTCGATATATTTCTCTGCTAATTTAGACAAGCCGTACAAAATTTCTAAATCAGTGGTAATTATCTTTTTTATACCCGGTCTTTGAACTTTTACAATAACCTTTTGGCCGCTCTCTAACTCAGCTATATGAACCTGGGCTAAAGAGGCGGCGGCTATAGGTTCAGGAGAAAATTTCTTATATATCTTACTGACGGACCGTTTAAATTCACCGCTAATTTGCTCCTCAACTTTTTCATACTCAAATGAGGGAACTCTGTCCTGCAGCTTCTCAAACTCCTTACAAAACTCTACCGGAATGAGGTCGGCGCGGGTACTTAAAATCTGCCCTAATTTAATAAATGTAGGCCCTAACTCTTCTAATACCTTGCGCGCCCTTACCGCGACGGTCTGATCAAAAACGTCTAACTTCCTTATAGGCTTAATATTAATGACTTTTTTGCCTATAACGTTTTGTTCAATATGCAAACGGTCAACAATATAACCAAAGCCGTGTTTAGCAAAAACCTGCAGTATCTGACGCAGTCTCCGGACATTGTGAATTTTCTGTGTAATATCCCTTAACATAAAACTAAAACTCCTGCCTAGGAACCTCTCCGGCTAAAGATAAGGCCCTTTCTTTTTATCTTTCCCTTAGTTTTTCAATTTCAGATTTAAGCTCATTAAACTCTTTGCGAGTAGGCAGGTCCAATTTTTCGAAAACCGCCTTAACTATCTTCTCAATCTGAGCTTCTATCTCTTTTTTGCCCTCTTTCCCCTTATCAACCAGCTCTTTAACCAGCTTGTCGCCTTCTTCCTGCCCTACCTCGCCCTTCTTAACCAGCTCATCAACGACCGCCTCTACCTTTTCCCTGGTTACCACCAACGCCCCCAACCCTAAATTCATTGCTTTCTCCAAAAAATCTTTCATAATTATCACACTCCTTTCTGATTGTTTTGCCCGGCTATTTTCTCTTATATTTTTTCGATTTTGTATAACGTTGTCCGGATATATTATATCACAAATATTACATTGCGAATTTATTTAAACTCTCACTGACTGCTTTCAGTATCCTGCCATAAGTTTCTTAGCCAGTACCACTGTTCGGGATGCTCTTCAATGTACCCTTTAAAAAAATTAAAAATACCTACAGCGCTTTCTTTTTCAAAGCCTTTTTCTTTGTTCTGTTTTAACTTTACCTTCACCGGTTTTCCTATAATAATTTTGTGCGTATCGTCACTTCTCCTGATTATCACTGCCGGTAAAATTGGCACACCCTGCTTTTGGGCGAATACAAAAGCTCCCCGCGCTATTCTGATTTCCTTTCCCCAGCATTTAAGCCTTACCCCTTTATTGCCGCCGCTTAAATCAAGCGTCATAGCCGCTATTTCATTTCTTTTAAGCGCTTCCAAAACGCCTTTGGGAGCGTGGCGGGAATAAATAATTCTTACGCCCTTACTTTGCCTTATAGCCTGAAATAGATTATCAACCCTTTTGTTTATATCTTTCCAAACTACAATATTTACGGGATAACCCTTAAGCGCCAAAAGAGACGCGGCAAACCCGCCGTTTCCCACATGGAAACCGGCCAATAAGGCTCCCCTCCCCTCACCTAAAACAGCATCTAAGTTCTCCTGTCCCGTGACGTCAACGTAATTACTAAGATATTTTTTGTTTAATCTCGGAATGCGGAAAAAATCCACAAGACTTTTGTTAAACTCTTTATAACTCGCCCAAATTATTTTTCGCGCTTCCTTACGCGCGATTTTATTTTCAAATATCTTTTCAATAATTTTTATCCGCTCCCGCCTGTCTTTCCTCATTAAAAGATAGGCGGCCCCGCCAACCACCCTGGCTACGCGGTAGCTTATCTTCAAAGGCAATCTCAAAATTAATTCGCCGTAAAGCCGATATATAAAATAAATCATTACAGTTAATCAACTTTTCTTTTGCTTAAAGCGGCTCCGGAATTTTCTAAGTAACTATCACGGTATCCATAATTAAACCGGCACTTTTTACAGCCGCGCGCGGTTTGGCGGCCGCTTTTGCCTTTCTTCCCATTTGCTCTAAGCGGGCAGGATTTTCGAGCAACCCTTGAATTGTATCCTGGAGCTGGTTTATTTTCTCTATCTTGCAGGCCGCTCCTTTGCTAATTAAATACTCACTATTGGCCTCCTCCTGCCCCGGTATTACGTCTACGAGTATGGCCGGCAAGCCCTTAGCCAACAGTTCCGAGCTAATAAGCCCTCCTGGTTTGGTTACAGCTATATCGGAAACCTCCATAAGTTCATCAATGTTACTAACGTAGCCGTAAACTTTTAAGGGCACTTTTAGCTTATGTAAAATTTTATCCAGTTCCCTTTTCAAGGCTCTGTTTTTACCGGCCGTGACGATAAGTTGAAGATTCGTCCCTGATTTATTTAAATGCAATACTGCCTTTTTAATCGGCCCTAAACCCCAGCCTCCGCCCATTATGAGGATAACAGGTAAATTTTCTATCAGTCCCATTTTCTTTTTTAAAACCGCTTTATTTTGTCTTTTAGAAAAAACCGGATGAATGGGAATTCCAAAGGCATATACCTTGTCTGCCGCTATTCCAAAAGCTGTAAACTCTTTTTTTATCTCGTCCGTCGGCACGATAAACCTGTCTACATGCTCATTAAACCAATAAGGATGAATGTCAAAATCGGTCACTACCGCTATCAGCGGGGCGGAGATTTTTCCATTTTCCTTAAGGATTGAGGTAAACCTGGAGGATAGCGCCTGCGTACAAACTATCGCGTCAGGATTAAAACTCCTAATGGCTTTTTCATACTTTTTAATTAACGGAATGCTTAAAAAATGACCGGCTGGCTTTCTATTGAATTCTTTCTTTTGATGGCTATATACATACTTTAAAACCTGGCGCATTAGTTGAATGGTTTTTACGTACACCTTAGCCGCCACCTTCTCAGCGGCCGGAAGAAAATAATCAAAATAGGTATCAGTCTGAGTCTTGAGAGGTTTACGGCTTACCGCGTCCAGCGCCGCCTGAACAGCCTCAGCGGCCCGCTTATGCCCGGAACCTACTGAGGTGGTAAGAAAAAGTATTCGTTTTACTTCCCCTGCTTCCTTCTTATTTCTTAGATAACCGCCTAACAAATCATCCAGGGCATTCTTCTGGCTTTTATAGACCTGAACCGCGAATTCTAAATTTGTGATTTTTAAGTATTCTCTTAAAACAGAGGTCATATTCACGATGCCCAGCTTCCTGTTGCGTTTCTTAAGCTCATTTAAAAGCTGGATAAGGGAGGCCAGGGCAGCGCTGTCAACGCGGGTCACCTCTTTGAAGTCTAAGAGAATATCCATATCCAGGTATTTGTTTATTCTACTGCCGATATTGGCTCTTATCCCTGGAATTGTACGGAAATCAATGGTTCCTTTTAGCCTGACAATCGCCAGCCCGTCAATTTCCTTAACCTCTTTAATGTAAGAAAGGATATTTCCGTTTTTACTCCTGAAAATATCCTTTATATGGAATACCTTAACTTTCTTCTCTACGCCCTGTATTATTCGCCTTACCTTTACTCTGGCTCTCTTTACACCGCGCTTGTTAAACTTCATTTTTTAAACCCTCCGCGAAATCCTCCGCGTTTGCCATATCCTTTTTATTTGGCTTTCCTTAAAAAGAAATCAGCACTTAAATCTTCCACGCTTTAATTTTACTCCAAATAAAAATCTTCCGCAATATATTTATTTATAACCACCTATTCCTTATATAAGCAAATACCCCTCAAAATTAAACGCTTAGGGGGTATTTAATCAAGCCGCGGTTGCAAAAAAAAGGGGCAAGGTAAATTTATCTTGCATATAAATATTCTACTACATTCTCAATTGTTAAAAATTTCTCAGCAACATCCTCTGGAATTTCTATGCAAAATTCTTCCTCGATAGCTATCAAGGCCCAAATATATCCTAAAGAATCAATATTAAGATCTTCTTTAAAGCGAGCCTGGGGTTTTACAGCTCTTTCAGAAATTTTAAATTCTTGCGATAAAGCTTTCTTTAGTCTATTTAAAATTTCTTGACGCCGCATGGAAGGCACTTTTGATTTCTTCTTTAAAAATCTCACTGTACTTTCGGTTTTTATTCTTCTCCAATTAATCTCTTACTTACTTCTTTTCTGGTTCGATGAGCAATATCGTCTAAGATACTGTAAACGGTAGGAACAATTATTAGAGTTAAGAAAGTAGAAACTACTAACCCGCCAATAACTGCCAAAGCCATAGGAGACCTCAACTCTGATCCTTCCGAAGAGCTTATAGCCATAGGAAGCATTCCAAACATGGTCGTGGCCGCTGTTAATAAAACCGCCCTTAATTTAGTTACTCCACCATGGATAAGTGCTTCATCTTTACTCATACCCTTAGCTCTAAGCTGATTAACGTAATCTACAAGAACTATGCCGTTATTAACAACGACGCCGGTAAGAATGATAACACCTAAAAGAGAAACCATGGAAAGACTGTTGCCGGTTAATAGCAGTATCAAAATTACACCAATCAAACCAAAGGGAACAGTAAACATCACTGTAAAAGGGTGAACAAGGGATTCAAACTGGGCAGCCATAATCATATATACCAAAATAAGAGCTAAAATAAATACAGTACCTAAGGCAACAAACGTCTCACGCATTCGCTTTGCCTCCCCGCCATATTCAACAAAATACCCTGAGGGTAAGCTTATCTCTTTCACCTTGGCCTTTATATCATTTAATATGCTTCCTAAATCCCTGTCAGAGAAGTTGGCGGTAATAGATGCTTTTCTCTTCTGATTTTCCCGATAAAGCTTAACCGGGCCTTTCCCTTCCATAATCTTTGCCACATCCTCTAAATGATGTTGAGAACCAAGGCTTGAAAAAATGACCGCGCGTTTTACATCATTAAAGGTTTGAGTATCTTCGTCTCGATATTGTACCCGCAGGTCGAACTCATCACCGGCTGTCCGATAGCGGGTAGCAACCTGGCCTTCAAAATTAGCCCGCATAATAAAGGCTATTTGGCCAACATTTAATCCTAATTGAGATGCCTTATCTCTATCTATCACGAACCGTAACTCCGGCTTGCCGCTCCGAAGAGTTGTATCTACATCATAAAGGCCTTCTATCGGCTTTATTTTGGCCGCAAGTTCATTTGCTATCTGTTCTAATTTAACCAAATCCTTGCCAAATATTTTTATCTCAATGGGAATCTGCCCCGTACCTCCTGAGGTAATAAACCTGGCCAGATCAAGAAACTCGATTTTGGTTCCTTCGATTTGGGGAAACTGCTTACGAATAGCATCTTGTATTTGTATACTTGAACGCTTCCGTTCGCTTTTATCCACCAAATGAGCAAATATCATTGCCTCATTTACACCGGTATTACCTATTCCACTGCCGCTAAAGGCAATATCGACCTTTGACCCTTCCATTAAACCGGTAAAAGTTCCCAGGACATCCGCTTCTTTCTGACACATCATAATATCTTCTACCTGTTGAACCACCCGGTCAGTCTCCTCCAAGCTTGTGCCAATAGGCGTCTTAACTTTAACTATAACTAATCCAGGATCAATTGCCGGCATAAATTCTTTACCCACAAAAGGCAAAAAACACACACTTATGAAAAATATCGCTATGGCTGTTACGGAAACCTTAACACGGTGGCGAAGAGCAATAACAAGAGTTTTCTTATACCAATTTCTTAAAAAATTAAATCCTCTTTCACCAAAATCCTTTTCGTAATCTTTTTTTGACTTCTCCTTTTTAAATATCTTAGAGGCCATCATCGGAATTAAAGTAAGAGCGGTAAATAAAGAGCCAATAAGCGCGAAGGTAACAGTGAGAGCCAATCCCTGGGAAAGTTTTCCCGCGATGCCCGTGGCATAGATTAAAGGTAAAAAAACGGCGATAGTAGTGAGGGTAGAGGCGGTAATAGCCGTACCCACTTCACCTGTGCCTACAATGGCCGCTTGCTTTCTATTCTTACCTTCCTCTAAATGCCTGAAGATATTTTCAATAACAATAATGGCATTGGAAACAAGCATACCTACGCCTAAGGCCAAGCCGCTCATGGTCATTATATTCAGGCTGAAACCCGCGAAATATACAGCGATAAAAGTAGCTAAAATCGACAACGGAATAGATAAGGCAATGGCAAAGGTCGGCCTCCAATTACGCAAAAATAAAAAAAGGATTGCGACCGCTAAAAGCCCGCCCCAGATACAATCATTGGCAGTGGTAGAAATCATCAATTGAGTAATCCTTCCCTGGTCTAAGGCGGTATATATCTTAATATCAGAAGGGAGATCTTTTTTTACCTCTTTTAATTTTTCCTTTATGCCGTTTGCTACCTCTAAGTCATTTGCTCCCGATTCCTTAGTAACTGCTAAAATAAGGCCGTTCTTTCTATTGGTGCGGCTATAATTTCGAATCTCGGTATGGGTATCATGAACTTCGGCAAAATCCTTTAAGTATACCGGCTTCTGCTCTCTGACAGTAATTACTGTATTTCTTATTTGGTCTAAATTTTCAAACTCTCCCAGTGTGCGCAAAAGATACTCTGTATAGCCCCTGGTCACATGCCCGCCGGAAAGATCGAGATTTTCATATCTTAAAGTAGATACTACCTGCAGAATAGGGATATTGAGCGCCTCTAATTTTTCCTTATCAATCCTTACCTGAATCTCCCTTTCCCGCCCACCCATAATCATGCAGGTGGCAACACCATCAACCATCTCAAGGCGGTCTTTTACCTGGTCTTTAACCAACGTCCTTAAGTCTCTTAAATCTCTTTCTCCGGTAATACCCAAAGCGATAATCGGAATAATCGACGGGTCAAACTTGATAACAATAGGTTTATCTATACCTTCGGGGAGAAAGTCTTCAACTACCCCAATGGCATCACGCATATCCTGAGCGGCAAAGTCCACATTAGTGCCCCACTCAAACTCCACCATTATAATAGAGATTTCTTCCTGGGAAATGGAATCCACAGTCTTAACATTCTTAACCTTGCTTACCGCCGCCTCAATGGGTTTTGTAACAAGGGTTTCTATATCTTCCGAAGCGGCACCTTCATAGGTGCTAATAACCGAAGCCGTAGGATAGGTTAAATCAGGCATAACTTCTACCGTTAACCTGGATAGAGATATTGCGCCTAAGACGACAATAACACCGATTAACATCAAAACCGTAACTGGGCGATTTACAGAAAATTCAGGTAACTTCATTGGGCATTTCCCTTAGTTTCTATCAGGACATTTGCGCCGTCCTTAAGGCCATAGTTTCCTTCTATAATTACATCTTCGCCAACACTTAGCCCTTCTATAATCTCTACAAAATCTTTTTGATATATTCCCGTTTCTACTTTCTTCTTATGGGCGGTAGAACTATTAACAATAAAAACAAATTTGCGGCTATTTTCGCTAAGCACCGCTTTAATGGGCACAATGAGCGCGTTCTCTTTCTTCTCTAATATAAGATTTGCTCTGGCAAACATTCCCGGCTTAAGCCGGTAGTTTTTATTAGGAACCTTTACTTCCACTTCTGATGTCCGCGTGGCAAGGTCAACTAAAGGAGCAACCCTTGTTATCTCGCCAAGAAAAACCTCATCAGGATAGGCATCTACTTTAACTTCTACCTCAGCGCCTTCTTTTAATCTGCCTAAATATTTTTCAGAGACATTTACTAACACCTTTACTCTATCAATATTAGCTACCATAATTACAGGAACTCTCATCATCGGGCTTACACTTGGTTCAACCTGAGAACCTTCGTCTAAAAACTTTTTTATTACCATTCCGTCAATTGGCGATTTAATCGATGCCTTCTTATATTTCATCCCTTCTACGTCCCTGTCAATCAACGCCAGGACATCATCCTTTTTTACTTTATCTCCTTCCCTGACAAGAAAACTATCAATCTTTCCCGGAATCTTACTCATCAAGGTTACCATTTCCTGGCCGGTAATATTACCTACGCAGGATATTCTGTCTTCAATCTCACCTTTTATAACCCGGACCGCCCTAACGGTAGGAATTCTTGCCTCTCCCCGGCCTTTGCTATTATTACTTCTTACGCTCCTAATAATCCCAAAACTACCCAATATTACTAGGAAAATTATCAATATCCAAATTATATGTTTCCTCATAATCATTCGCCTCCCGAAAATCCCGCACTTTTACAATAGCGCGGGGCTGATTTACCTATCGCTTTTTCTAACCTTGCCTGGCCCAAAATATAATTATATATTGCTTCAAGATGATTTGTCTGGCTTTCAGTTAACGCTAATTGAGCGGCTAACACTTCTACGTTATTTACTCGTCCATTCTTATATCCGATCCGCGCGCTACTTAGGCTTTCTTCAGCCTGGCTTACCGCTTTTTCGGATACCTTAACTCTCTTTTTAGCCTCTTCCAAACTTAATAGAACGCCTTTTACCTCTAAAGCAATCCCATCTTTTAGTTGAGCTTCAAGATGTTCTATCTCTCTTAAGGCGGATTTTGCCTGGCCTACCTGTGCTTTAGTCTCTCCCCAATTCCAAATATCCATACTAACATTCGCGCCCACCATCCAATCTTTTTCCCACTCTATAATAGGTTCGTCACCCTTATGGTATTTATAACTCCCAAAAAGGCCTACTTGGGGCCAGTAATTACTTTGAGCCGCGCCAATACCCGCTTTGGCCATTTCAACATTGTGTTTCATTTTATAAATTTCAGGCCGACGCTCTTGAGCCTCTTTAAGTAATTGCTCTAAATTATAGTCCTGTTCTATAACCCTTAATATATCAACTACTTCTATCAACGAATTTAGATTTCTGCCTAATATGGTATTAAATAAAGATTTTGCTAACTCAACCCCATTTTCAGCTTTAATGAGTGTCTGCTCTGCATTTGCCAATTGCACTTCGGTCCTCAAAAGGTCTATGTTTGGAACGGTGCCGGCACTATAAAGACCTTTTACAGTCTCAAGATGAGCCCTCATCTGCTCTACTGCATCCTGACAGACTTCCCTATACTTCTGGGCTACTAATATCCCAAAGTAGGCTTCCTTAACCTGTAAGATTAGATTTTGTTTTGCCTCTTCATAATTATATTTTGTTGCTTCTAAATTATTTTTCGCTTGTTTGTTTAGGGAAAGGATCTTACCGCCTGTAAAGAGTGGCTGTTGAACCACAGTCTGGGCATTATACATATTATCATCACCGGTTTGTATTGATAAAGTACTTGTTTCTAAACTTGGGGGTTCGTTTAAATGGGTGTAGGAAGATTCTGCTTTAAGTTTGGGTAAAAACAAAGTTTTTGCCTCCCAGCTTTTTTCTTTGGCACCGGTAATTTTTTCTGAGGCAGCTTTTAACCCATAATTATTCTCTAAGGCAATATCAATACTTTCCTCTAAGCTGAGTGGATGGTCTAAATCTCCTTTCTCCTGGGCAAAACAAATTCCAGAAAAAATTATTATTAATATAACTAATACCCCAGATTTAAATAGCCTTCTTTCACTCATCAGTTTATTTACCTCTCTGTTCTAAAATTCCGGTAAAATAGATCTCGGTGATCAAAGAAAAACTTTCTGACAAGGAATATTTTTGTCCTGTTAACTGCCAAGTATAGATAAAGCTATTGAGCATATCAGTCAAAATTGCAATTGCCAGTCTATGATTTATCTTTTTCTTTATAAGCCCTAAGGTTTGAGCCTCCCTGAAAACATCCTCTACCTTATTGACATGTTCATAATAGTGCTGGTAATATCTTTTTTGGATTCTCTTTTGAAATTCGCTTTGCTCGTGGATAAAAATTCTAATTAGATCTGAGTGCTTCTCAAAAAATTTTAAATACGCTTCTATCACCTTTTTGATTTTATCCAGTGGTTCTTTTTCTTTTGCCATCGCTTCTAATGCCAAATCCTTTAAACTCTCTAACCCCCTATCAACAATGGAAAGAAAAAGATTCTTTTTATCTTTAAAATACCGGTATACTGTACCTTTACCTAAACCCGCCAAATCTGCTATTTCATCAACCTGGGTCCTGGCAAATCCCTTTTTAGAGAAAACACGAGCTGCAACATCAAGTATCTGCTTCTGCCTCATTTGAGTAAGCTCTTTTCTTTTTGCTTTATCTGTAATCTTCATTTTGTAACCCCCTTTTAAGTGGACTGACTTGTCCGTCATCATAAATATACACTATACTTTGTTGCTTGTCAAGGGAATTCTTACAGGCCCAAATTCCGAAGTTGAATAATTTTTATTCCCTCTTTGCAAATTATATCTCTCAATATTCCGTTTTAACCTTTAAAATATCCAACCTCAAACCACAGGCTACGATTTTAACCCCAAATTCTTTTTTTGAAATATATTTTATACTCAGAGTCTATTGTCAAACA
>JAGLLT010000035.1 GCA_023140385.1 Candidatus Omnitrophota bacterium | reverse complement strand
TAGGATTTGGGCAAATACAATCTCCGCCCGGCCCCGCGCCGGGTTTGTTACCACCCATACGGCCCCTGCCGCCACCTCTGCCCGCTCCTCTTCCCGTACCCGCTCCCTGACCTCCTGGCCCCGTACCGTCTCCAAATGGCATTTAAATCGCCTCCCTTTTTATTCAGGCCTTCCTCCCATACCAAATTTTTCACCCACGCTGGGATCTGTTGTCTCTTTATACTCGCCCGTTTTAAACTTTTCCGCCGCTTCCCTAACCGTTCCAGATACACCTGCAACAACCTTAATCCCGGCCGCCTGCAATGCCTGAAAGGCGTTGGGGCCAACATTACCCGACAAAAGAGCCTGAACACCTTTATCAGCCACCAATTGAGCTGACCTGATACCAGCCCCTCCCGCGGAGGCAGCATTAGAGTTATCTACCGCTTCAAACTCCATGTTATCAGTATCTACAAAAATAAAGTACCGGCATCTGCCGAATCTAGGATCAACCTGGCAATCCAGATTATCCCCCTGCGCGCTAATACAAATCTTCATATTGTTATCTCCTCAATGAAGGCATCATTTATGACAACGAAGTTGGCGTAAATGATAAGCCTGAATTGATCCCCCCTGCGTGTTTTCATAAGAAAACAAGGGGGGATATATACTCAAAACTATTTACCCTTTATACGTTTAAAAACTCTAAACCCTAAATTTTAAACAAATTCTAAACTCAAAATCTAAATGTTCTAAACTGTTTTGAATTTTATATTTTGGCCATTTGGATTTGTTTAGTGCTTCGGATTTAGTGTTTAGGATTTCCTTCCCTTCTTATCATGCAACTTTTGACACTACTCCGGATGCTCACATTCAGTCTTTTCCACACCATAGCCCTTACCCTCACCCGGCTGGCAAACATTAGGGCCTGACTCAAGACTGCCTGCTATCAGGTTATTTACAGCTTCATCAATTGAGCCGCTTATACTGGTTATCATTTTAATGCCGGCCTCATTAAATAAAAGCTGGGCTCGCTGACCCATACCGCCGCAGACAATACAATCAATCCCCATATTTTTGAAATACTCCGGCAAATAACCGGGATGATGCCCCGGATTTTCTATTGTTTCTTTTTTTATAAGTCGATTATCTTCGATTTCTACAATAGTAAACTCCGGGCAACGCCCAAAGTGAAGCGCCACCTGGTTATTGTCGGTTGAAATAGTTACTTTCATCTTTTACCCTCTTTGATTTTTCCACGTAAAAACCCCGCGGATAAAGGAAAAACAGTCAAACTGCTTTTCCTTTATCCGTTATAAAGCTATCACTTTTTAGACTCTTTAGACGCGGATTCCAGTTCACTAATCCGCTTATTAACGGCTTTGATCTCTTCCTGCATCGCGCTGCTTTGCTCTCTAAGCATTTCCGCCTCCTGTTGAGGAGTCATCTGTGGATTATACGGATTTCCGTAAGACGGTCCATAATAATTTTCCGCGTACGGTGCTCCGTATGGATATGCCCATCGGCCTCGGCCCCATCCACGGCCTCGGCCCCATCCACGGCCAAATCCAAAACTTCTTCCGGGAATCGGATTAACATAACCTGGCGCGGGATAACCGGCGCAATAACCCGCGGCACGGCCTGTCATTGACCCCATCCCCATAGGCCCTGTTCCATCACCTCTTGGCATAATCTGTCACCTCCTTTTTGCATTTGTCGCAAACACCGTAAAAACGCGTTTGATGCTCGCGTATCTCAAATTTGTATTTTTTTGAAAGTTTCTTTTCAATACTTTTTAAATAATCCCTTTCATCTCCTGTGAATTCTTCGCAGTCAATTATTTTTAGGCAAACTCTACATATCAGGTGATGATGAGATGTTAAAGCACCCTGGTCTTTTATCAGTTCATAACGCGTCCTGCCGTCACCAAAGTCAAACCTCATTACCATTGCCCCGCTAACCAGCATCTCCAAAGTTCTATAAACGGTAGTTAACCCGATAGCGGGATAAACCTGGTGAACTCTGTGATAAATCTCCTCCGCGCTGAGATGCTTGGACGAGCGGCTTAACACCTCCAAAATCCTCTGCCTTGGAAGCGTAAGACGGCAGCCATACCCTCTAATCCTTCTATGAAACCAATGAGGCCCCCGGGGCATAGATATACTCCTTATTGAAAATGGTTTTCATTACCAATTAAAGTATAGCATTGGACAAGCGGCGTGTCAAGTAGAAAAAAGGGGAGTGGATTAATAAAGCGCTTTAAAGCATTTTATTAGCCTTCTCTTTAAGCCCCCGCTACTATCAAAAGCAGGCCCATTGTAAAGGCCATGATGCCCCAGATACGGCAGCTATCTGTCGGCAGAGAAAGCCACCAGTTGATGAGGAATTTAATTTTGTCGTGGGCGGCAAAGATAAAAAAGAAGCCTTTTAAAAGGGAGAGGATGCCGATAAGTACAATAAATAAACTCATCTTAGCACCGCTGCTTGCCAGAAGAAACAGCAAACCTATTATCGCTGTTACCACTCCAAGGGCTTTGTAGTTTTTCAGGCTTAGCAATTTTGTCATTTTTTTCTTAAAAACAGCGGGAAAAAGAATAAGCATTACTCCCACAAACATAGCATATAACCCAAAAAAAATAATAAACCAATTCATATCATCCTCCTTTGTTTAAAAAAGGTTCAACGTGGACCAAAACGGATTTTACCGCCGGAAGGTTTTCTAAAATATTTCTCTTAACTTTAGAAGCTATGGCGTGAGATTCCAGCACGTTTAATTCAGGATCAACCTCGATGTGGATATCAACTAAAAAATCAAGCCCGGATTTCCTGGTCAATAAAGTTTCGATATACTTCACCCCTTCAACCCCGCCGGCGGCTTCTTCAATTTGTCTGACGACCTTAGGATCAAGGGGCGCGTCCATCAACTCCGAAGCGGCCTTCAAATATATCTTTACAGCGACAAATATTATCATTACAGCGACAATCATCGCGCCTATTCTATCCAGAATCTGCCAGGAGCCGCCTCCTAACAGAGAACCTCCGATAGCAGCCGCGACGACAATAGACGACAAAGCATCCGAGCGGTGATGCCAGGCATCAGCCGTTAAAGAGGTGCTCTTTAATTTTTTTGCCAACTGTATTTTATAACGAAACATCGTCTCTTTAAATAAAATGGAAAAGAGCACTACCCACAGGGTAGCCGGGGCGGGCAATCCGGTAACTTCCCCGCGCGTCAAAGAAACAGTCGCCTTAAAAAACATAACACCGGCACAGGCTATTAATAAAAAAGAAATAGTAAGACAAACAAGGGGCTCCGCCTTACCATGGCCATACGGATGACTTTCATCTTTAGGTTTCGAAGCAATAACCAGGCCGAAAAATACCGCCAGTGAAGAGGCAATGTCCGAAAGGGAGTGGAAACCGTCCGTTATCAGAGCCATGCTTCTGCCGAAAAAACCTGTCCCAATTTTCAGCAAAGAAAGAAAAAGGTTTCCTAAAACTCCTATCCATGCCCCTTTTTTTGCCTGGTTATAAACATTGTGACTTGGGCTCTCCTTTAAAAAAGTCATCGTTCATCTGCTAATGATTTTCTTCTCATCTTTTTCATCCAGGTTTTTGGAGAAAGAAGTATCAGAACGGGAATAATTTCAAGACGGCCTAACCACATATTTAAGATAAAAAGTATTTTGCTCAGGACGTTCATATCCGGCCTGGTAATACCAACCGAGAGGCCGACGGTTCCCTCGGCGGAAGCAACCTCAAAAAGTGAATCTATAAAGTTAAAGTTTTCCAAATACATAAGGGCTAATGTCGAAAAAAACAGTATTAACATATAGGCGGTTACAAAACCCATTACTACGCTAAGCGTGTTGGGCGATATTTCCACCCTTTCAACTTTTAGTGAGATTTTCGCTTCTTCCGGCAGGGCCCTCTTCCAAACAAGCCATCTCAAAGCGCTTAATAAAACTATAAACCTCAGAATCTTAATACCTCCCGTTGTCGAACAGGTACTGCCGCCGACAATCATCAGGAGGATAGTAATGTATTTACTTTTATCAGAGAGTCCCGCCATATCCACCGTATTGAAACCTGTCTGGGTTATGGAAGTAACACTTTGAAATAACGCCGGAACAAGATTCTTAAAATATAACCCAAAACCCAGAAAAAACAGGCAGGCAGCCAAAGCCGTCAGAATAAACAGAACTCTTACCTGCATATCCCTGAAAAAATGACGCACCCCTCTTTTAGCTACTTTATAATAAAGCGGAAAACTTACCGCTCCCAAAAGCATAAAGAGGCAAACGGTCATACTGATAACCGGGCTCTTGTAATGGCCTATACTGTCGCTATAGGCGGAAAAACCCCCGGTAGAAATACCGGACATTATATGAATCACAGCATCAAAACAACCCATCCCCGCCGCCCAAAAAGAAATTAGACCGCAAATTGTCAACAGCGCGTATATCTTAAGTACAATTCTGGCAGTCTTTACCACACTGCCGATAATATTTTCTTCTCCGAACTCAGAAGCATAAAGTTTAACCGGCGCTCCACCCGGCCTAAAGAGCAGCGCTAAAGATATAATAATTATGCCCAGGCCTCCCAACCACTGTGTATAGGAACGGAAAAAAATGAGGGTTTTCGGCAGATACTCGGGAACCAGCATAGTAAGGCCGGTAGTAGTCAATCCCGACATTACTTCAAAAACACCATTAATATAGGAACAGTTGGGAAAGAGCCTGAAAATGAGGCCGCCAACCAGGCTGTAGACAAGATATATTAAAGCCGTAACTATCAGAGCGTCCCTTAAAACCGGCTTCTTTCGATAACTGCTCTGGAACTGCCTGCCTATATAACCTATGGCAAAAAGTAAAACTGCCAGAACAGAAAATAAAATGCTGTATTCAAATTCCCGAAAGATTAAAGAAACGGCTAAAGGCAGGATAAAAATCAAACCCAGTACACCCAGCAGTTCGGCCAGATATATAAAAACTAATCTTAGGTCTATTGGTTGAACAAACTTCCTCAGCATAAGTTTATGGGCTTCTTGGGGCCTTAGGAATGATTATTTTCTTTTGATCTTCTTGCTTTTTTGAGTTCACCGAAGATATCTTTTAATCTATCCAATATCTTTTCACTCTCTGCCAGAATTAAAAGAATATCATCCTTCATAATTTCCGCGTTGCCCTTGGGAACAACAGCGGAATGCTCTCTGATAATGGAGATAATCAAGGAACCGTCCGGCAGATCAATATCTTTTAGCTTTTTCCCGGCAGTATCCCCCGGGCTCAACTCAATCAACCTCGTGCCGCCTCTGATTAAAAGAGAAAAATCAAGTATATCATAGCCGTGCAAAACACTGCTTATCTCAGTAGCTGCCGATATGGTCGGCGAAATAATATAATCAATGCCTATCTCTTTACAAGCGGTTCTCAAATTTATGTCATTTAGCTTTACCACTATTTTCGGCACGTTGAGCTTTTTGGCCATCATCCCAATAACGGTATTTAAGGCGTCGGACTCAGTAGTAGCCACCAAGGCATCAGCCTCCCTGGCGCTGGCCTTATTCAAAAGTCCTGATTCGGTTCCATCCCCGTGCAGGACCAGAGCGTCAAAATCTCTTGAAAAATCCTCGCACTTCTCTTCGTTGGAGTCCACCAGAACCAGCTCCATCCCCGGCCTTTGAGATAGGTCTTTAGCTAACTGTGTACCAATACTGCCCATTCCAACTATAATAACTCTCATACTTCACCTCCGGAAGCTTAATTCGTAAAATGCTTTTCTTAAAAGTTTACCATATAAATTCAGTCTTTCAAAATATATTATTTTATAATGTCTTACCGGTAATTAAACTTAAGATTGAGAGATACTTCTCTCTTGTTTTATTTACGATTTCATCGGGAAGCACCGGCCCGGGGGAAACCTTATCCCAATCAAGAGAGTCCAGATAGTCCCTGGTAAACTGCTTATCATAACTCCTTTGAGGCCTTCCCGCTTTATACTCATTAAGGGGCCAGAAGCGCGAAGAGTCCGGGGTTAAAACTTCATCAATGAGTATAATTTCATCGGCCTTTTTGCCAAACTCAAATTTAGTATCAGCAATAATAATACCTTTTGACCTGGCAAAATCATCGGCCTTTTTATAAATCTCAATACTTTTAGAGCTTACAAACCCGAAGAGTTTATCTCCTATGAGATCTATGGTCTCATCCTTAGTAATAGATTCATCGTGTCCCGTTTCCGCTTTTGTTGAAGGAGTAAAAATTGGCTCGGGAAGCTTATCGGACTCCTTAAGGCCCGGCGGCAGTTCAATGCCGCAAATGCTCTGTTTTTCTTGATACTCCCGCCAGCCGGAACCCGCCAGATACCCTCTTACCACGCATTCAACCGGCAGGGGTTGGCTTTTTTCAACCAGCATTGATCTTTTTTCAAGGATATCCTTATAAGCCCCAATCTTTTCATCATAGCCTACTATCTCATCAATATCAGAGGCAATAAGATGATTTTTAATAATATCTTTTGTAAATTCAAACCAAAAAATAGATATCTGGGTTAAGACCTTTCCTTTGTCAGGAATTCCATTAGGCATAACCACATCAAAAGCCGATATCCTGTCGCTGGCTACAAATAACAGCTTATCGCCGCTTTCAAAAACATCACGAACCTTGCCTTTTTTAAAAGGCTTAAGGCCTTCAAGTTCAATGGACATTATAGTCTTTCGCATAAAAATATCTCCCGCAAATTAAAGTTCCATACTTTTTAGATCTTCCGGAACAACATGCTCTCCAAACTTTTCACTAACCTTTAGCAGTCTTTTTTTCTGCGCTTCAAGTTCATCAAATAACTCAGCAGGCGCGTCGCTGACCTGTTTCCTGTAAATCCCGATAATTCTCTCTATCTTGGCAAGGTTTTCAGGGATCCGCAGCTTAAACTGCTCATTATACTCCTCCTCCGAATAATCCTTGTCCAAAACATCTTTGAACAACCTCTTCAGATCTTCATAAAGAGGAATGTATCCTGAGGGTGTCTCTATGGCCTCTGCTTCGTTATGCACTCGAAGCTCCATCCACTTAAGCCAAATGTGTTTATCGTGTATGCCGTTTAAGTAGCTGCCGTCTTTAGCTTTTAAGAAGTAGTTAACAGAAAAGATAGCCGGCGGGGCTTTTACGCCTTTTACAAAACTCAGGTTATTGCTTATATACTCGCCTATAGAAATTGAGAGAAAATCAAGATTTGACATAGGATTAAACGTCCTGACCCCCTCCTGCCCCAGGGTAGCCGCTGTAGTTTCAGACTCCAGGCTTGAAGCCTTGGCCAAAATTCCGTGCTGCCAGTTAAAGGCCTGTTCAACGGGTACTGAGGTATCGGAGTCTCTTCCCCCATAAACAACACCCTTAATCTCTACACCTTCCGCGTCTTCAGCTTTTTGGTCGTAGTTACTTAATTTTCCCAATCTTACAGTATATCTGGCGTTTTTATGTGAGGGAGTTATCTCTGCTCCATCTTTATCTTTCTTGCCCTTCTGCCAACTGCCCGAATAATTGACTCCTTCTTCCGGCATCTCACCATCTTTTCCCAACCAATAAGGAACCTTGTCACCGGTTATCAGGATGTTTGAAAATATAACCTCTCCGGGCCCATTCAGGGCCTTCCATATAAGGGGATCCGCCTTGGAGTTAACATCTCTGATAATTCCAAACATACCGCGCTCAACGTTTACGGCACGAATCTGCCCGTTTATTTTTCTAAAATAGGCTATATCATCACCTACAATTGTCTCTCCTTCCAACATAGCGGTTGAAGTTTTACCGCAAGCACTTGGAAAAGCTCCGGCAAAATAGGTTGTCCTGCCGCCCTGTCCGCCAATACCCATAATAAACATATGCTCCGTAAGCCAACCTTCTTTTGAAGACTTATTTATTGCCAGGCGCATAGCAAGTTTCTTTAATCCAACAGTGTTACCCGCGTACTGCGTGTTAGTACTAAAAACAATACTGTCTTTCAGGTCAATATAGACCCGTCTTTTCTCAACATCCCTACTTGCGCCATTTTCTAAAAGGCCGGCTGAATGAACAAATTTGAAGAAGCTGTCCGAACCCTTTAAATTCATAAATTCCTCATAGCCGCTCCGGTAGAGAATGTCCTCTGAATGAGCAACATAACTGGAATCGGTAATCTGAACCGCCGGAATTGAAAATTCGGAGTTATTCGGCCCCAGGCAAAAGAAGCATATGTAGACCTGCTTGCC
>JAGLLT010000034.1 GCA_023140385.1 Candidatus Omnitrophota bacterium | reverse complement strand
TAAGTAAGAACCGGAAGAGGAGTAAATGAGAGAGTTAATTACGTTAAGCTGTACGGATTGCAAACAGCGTAACTATAATACTACAAAAAACAAAAAACTCCAGAAAGATAAGCTGGAGGTTAAAAAGTATTGCAGGTTTTGCGGAAAGCACACCTTACATAAGGAAGGGAAGTAGAAGTTTATATAGGCTTTCGTAATATGTAACGGCTATCCGCGTGATTTGGCGGAGCTTTATTTTATGTCTTAGGTGAGTAGCTCAACTGGCTAGAGCACCGGACTCCAAATCCGGGGGTTGCGGGTTCAAGTCCTGCCTCACCTGCCAGAATATAACGGAAAAAAATGTTTAAAAAAATACCAAATTTTCTAGGTGAAGTTAAAACCGAATTAAAAAAAGTTTCCTGGTCTACAAAAGAAGACTTAATTAGTTCAACCATGGTAGTCCTAGTGTCGGTTCTCTTTTTGGCCCTTTTTATCGGGTTATGTGATTATCTGCTGTCAACCATTATGGGTATTATTATCAAGTAGGGCCTGAGAGGAAGGCGGTCTATGGCAAAGAGTTGGTATGTTATTCACACATTAACGGGCAAAGAAGAGAAGGTGAAGGCGAGCCTTGAAGCCTACGTGAAGAATAACAACTTAGAAGAGCAGATTGGGAAAATTTTAGTGCCGACGGAGCAGGTTTCCGAAATAACTAAGCTGGGCAAGAAAAAAATAACCAAAAGGCATTATTATCCGGGTTATGTGTTGATACAGATGGACTGGTCCGATCAGCTTTGGTATATGATAAAAAATACCACCGGCGTCACGGGTTTTATTGGAGCCGGAAAAAAACCGCTTCCGCTTAAGGAAAGCGAAGTAAAGACTATTTTGAGGCAGGCAGAGGAGAAAAAAGAAAAGCCTGTTCCCAAAGTTATTTTTGAAAAGGGGGAAACCCTGAGAGTTAAAGAGGGTCCATTTACCAATTTTAGCGGTATAGTTGAGGAAATTTATCCTGATAAAGGTAAGTTAAAAATGGCAGTTTCAATTTTTGGAAGATCAACCCCGGTAGAGCTTGATTACTGGCAGGTAGAAAGGATTTAGATAGGATATATGGCAAAGAAAGAGGTTAAATCAATTATTAAGTTACACGTTCCCGGAGGGCAGGCAAATCCTGCTCCGCCGGTCGGGCCGGCGCTGGGGCAGCACGGTGTTAAGATAATGGATTTTTGTAAGGCGTTTAACGATGCTACCAAGGATAAGCAGGGGCTTATCCTGCCGGTGGTTATTGAAGTTTATAGCGACAAATCTTTTACTTTTAAAATTAAAAGTCCCCCCAGTTCAATTTTACTCAAAAAGGCCTGTGGCATTGCTAAGGCTTCAGGAACGCCCAACAAGGAAAAAGTAGGTAAGGTGACAAAGGCGCAGATTGAAGAGATAGCCAAAACAA
Source organism: Candidatus Omnitrophota bacterium (assembly GCA_023140385.1). Lineage (GTDB taxonomy): Bacteria > Omnitrophota > Gorgyraeia > JAGLLT01 > JAGLLT01 > JAGLLT01. The sequence continues at coordinate 12,786 of JAGLLT010000034.1, read as the reverse complement.
AAATGAAAGATTTAAACGCCCGCAATGTAGAGGCAGCCGCTAAGGTGATTGAGGGAACAGCCAAAAGCATGGGGATCGAGGTTGAGGGATAAGAATGGCTAAACTTACGAAAAGGCAGAAAAAAATAAACGAGCTTGTTGATAAAGATAAGCTATATAGTCTTAATGAAGCAGTGAGTACGTTAAAAAAATTCCCTCAGGCAAAATTTGATGAAACAGTAGAGTTATCCTTTAATTTACACATTGATCCTAAGCAATCCGACCAGCTTGTCAGGGGAACCGTTATTTTGCCGCATGGTACGGGTAAAAGTGTGCGCGTCTTGGTTTTTTGCAAGGGTGAAGACGTTAAAAAGGCGGAGGCCGCGGAGGCCGATTTTGTCGGTTCTGATGAACTCATTAAAAAAATAAATGGGGGTTGGATGGACTTTGATGTAATTGTGGCTACTCCTGAGATGATGCGGGATATTAGTAAATTAGGCAGGGTGCTGGGCCCCAGAGGGCTTATGCCAAGCCCTAAGGCCGGCACGGTTACCAAGGATATTGAAAAGGCCGTTAAAGAGCTTAAGGGCGGCAAGATTGAATTTAAAAATTCAAAAAATGGAAATATCTATCTGGCTATAGGCAAGATTTCTTTTGACGAAGCGGCTCTCGCGGATAACGCGGGATGCGTTATAGAGATTATTAAAAAGTCAAAGCCCGCGGTTGTTAAGGGTGTCTTTATAAAAGGTATATTTTTAGCAACGACAATGGGTTGCGGTCTGAAGATAGCAGTATAGTGAAATGCCAAACACTAAGTGTTACACATTAAATACTAAACGCGGGGATTAATTCGTGGGAAGAGCTGAAAGAGAATATATTGTAGATGAAGTAAGTCAAAGGATAAAGGAAAACCAAAACCTTATTTTGTCTAATTTTGTTAATGTAAAATCGGAAAAACTGAATGAATTAAGGACTAAATTGGCCGAAAATTCGGGCAGTTATTTTGTCGTAAAAAATACCCTCTGTAAACTGGCTCTGAAAGAAGCCGGCCTTAATCAGCTGGTGGAGCTGGTTGACGGGCAGATGGGGCTTGTTTTGTGCCAGGATGACCCGGTGAAAGTTTCCAAAATCTTGATTGATTTTTCGAAAAAAGCGGACGGATTAACCGTAAGAGGCGGATATGTAGAGGGGGCAGTGATAAGTGAAGCTCAAATTAAAGAGCTGGCGGCTTTGCCTTCAGAGAAAGAATTACTGACTATGTTGGTTTATGGAATGAAGTCCCCGATTACCTCTTTTGTAAGTTTGTTGGGCCGGCTTGTTCAGGGCCTGGTGGTTGTCCTTGATCAGATAGCAAAAAATAAAGGTAACGATACAGTAGAAGAAAAAAGTGAACAGGAATAATTAACCCCGCCCCGGCGGGGTCATTAAGGAGGATAGTTAGAATGACTGAAGTGAAAGAAAAGAAAAAAGAAGAAACAGCGGAAGAGAGTAAAGAGCAGGAGAAGAAAGAGATTAAATTGTCCAAAAAAGCGGAAGAGATAGTTGGCGCCGTAGAGAAGTTAAGCGTGCTGGAACTTTCTAATCTGGTAAAAGCCCTGGAAGATAAATTTGGGGTTTCAGCCCAGGCGGTGCAGGTAGCGGCGGCAGGCGCTCCGGCTGGCGGAGCGGCAGGCGCTCCAGAGGAAGAAAAGACAAGTTTTGACGTTATTTTAGCCAGTATAGGTGATAAAAAAATTCAGGTTATTAAAGAGATCAGAGTTATTACCAAGCTGGGTTTAAAGGAAGCCAAAGACCTCGTCGATCAGGCGCCGAAGCCGGTAAAGGAAGGCGCTACGAAGGAAGAGGCGGAACAGATCAAAAAGCAATTAGAAGCTCAGGGAGCCAGCGTAGAAATTAAGTAAAAGGTTTATCTAACTTCTTTTTAGATAAGGTAAATACATGAAAAAACGCAAATCGTTCGCAAAGATACCCGATAAAATTGAGCCTAATAACTTAGTCGAAATTCAGACTAAAGCGTATGAAGGTTTTTTCTCGACGGGTGAAGCCGGCAAAAAAAATGACTATAGCCTAAAGGCTATTTTTAAAGAGATATTTCCCATAGAGAGCGCTGACGGAAGTTGTCGGTTGGAGTATGTGAGATTTTCCTCGGGTGAACCCAAATATGATGAAGACGAATCCCGGAAGCGCGGCGTCAGTTTTGCCGCGCCCTTGAGGGTAAAACTTCGCTTCAAAATTGCCCATGAAGCGCGTGAGCAGGAGGTTTATATGGGTGAACTGCCCATAATGACTAAAACGGGAACGTTTATTATTAATGGAGCCGACCGTGTAATAGTAAGTCAGCTTCACCGCTCACCGGGTATATGCTTTGAAGCCAATATACACCCTAAAGGCAAGAAACTTTATTCAGCGCGGGTTATACCTTACCGCGGCGCGTGGTTGGAGTTTAGTTTTGACATAAATGACATCCTGAACGTAACCATTGACAGAAGGAAGAAAATTTTATGCACCACTCTTTTGCGTGTTTTTGGCTATCCGAAAGATGAGGATATATTAAAGGCCTTTTATGAAGTAAGCACTCTCAGGAAGATTAACAAAGAGTCTTTAAAAGGCGTTAAAGAAAAATTTTTGGCAGCCGACGTTAAAGTTAAAAATAGCGATGAAATTGTTGCCGTGAAATGGGAAAAGATAACCCAGGAAGTAATAGATAAAATACTTAAAAATGACGTAAGCAGTATAGATGTTCTGAATACCAATACAGGCGAGATAATTAATACCCTTAAAAAAGATAAAGCGCATTCAAAAGATGAAGCGCTGATAGAGATATACAGAAGATTAAGACCCGGCGATCCTCCTGTAAAAGAAGCCGCCGCTACCTTAATAGACAGATTATTTTTTGACGCTAAAAGATATGATCTTGGAAAAGTCGGCAGATTTATATTAAACCGGAAATTGAACATGAAACTGCCTTTAGACAACAGAATGTTGACTTTGGATACAATTATAACAGCTGTAAAGTACCTTATAGACCTGAAGAATGGAGAAGGCCAGATTGATGATATTGATCATTTAGGTAATAGGCGCGTCAGAACGGTAGCTGAGCTTTTGCAGAATCAATTTAGAGTGGGATTGGCCCGCGTTGAAAGGTCAGCCAGAGAGAGAATGAATATTTATGAAAAAGAGACTATGATGCCGCATCATTTGGTTAATTCTAAGCTTGTTTCAAGCGTCATTAAAGACTTCTTTGGCAGAAGTCAACTTTCCCAGTTTATGGATCAGACCAATCCTGCCGCGGAGTTAACTCACAAAAGGCGGCTTAGCGCTTTGGGGCCGGGAGGTTTGTCGCGCGAAAGGGCGGGATTTGAGGTAAGAGATATACATTACTCTCACTATGGAAGAGTTTGCCCCATTGAAACTCCCGAAGGTCCCAACATAGGATTGATATGTTCTTTAAGCTGTTACGCGAGAGTAAACAGTTTTGGTTTTTTAGAAACCCCGTATAAAAAAGTGAATAACAGTACCGTTACCAATAAGATTGAATATTTATCGGCGGACGTAGAAGACAAATATGTTATTGCTCAGGCCAATGCCAGGGTAGACGCAAAAGGAAAATTTATTGATAAGAAGGTATTTTGCCGTTATAAAGACGATTTTATTGAAGCTCCGGCAAAAGAGGTTGAATACATTGATGTATCACCGCGCCAGTTGGTTAGTGTAGCCACCAGCTTAATACCTTTTCTTGAACACGATGACGCCAATAGAGCCCTTATGGGTTCTAATATGCAAAGGCAGGCCGTTCCGCTTTTAAATACAGAAGCTCCTCTGGTGGGGACCGGGATGGAAGGCAGGGTAGCTAGAGATTCGGGCGCCGTAGTCCTATGTGCGAAAGACGGCATTGTGAAGTACGTTCAGGCCGACAAGATAGTTGTTGGGGAAAAAGAGTACCCTCTTAAGAAATTTGATAGAAGCAACGCTTCAACCTGTATCAACCAAAGGCCGTTAGTAAAGGTTGGCCAGAGAGTCAGAGAAGGAGAAGTTATATCTGATGGCGCGGCCACAAAAGATGGAGAACTGGCCCTGGGAAGAAATGTTCTGGTAGCCTTTATGCCTTGGCGCGGCTATAATTTTGAAGACGCGATTTTAGTTAGTGAAAAGCTGTCTAAGGATGGGATTTATACTTCAATTCACATAGAGGAGTTTGAAATTGAAGCCAGAGATACGCGTTTGGGGCCGGAAGAGATAACCTGTGACATTCCTAATGTGGGGGAAGAGGCGCTTAGGGATTTGACGGAGGATGGGATTGTGCGTGTCGGGGCGGAAGTAAGCTCCGGAGATATACTGGTAGGTAAGGTTACTCCTAAAAGCGAAACGGAGTTATCTCCCGAGGAGAAACTTCTTAGGGCCATTTTCGGAGAAAAGGCCGGTGATGTCAGAGACGCCTCTCTAAAGGTTCCTCCGGGAGTTGACGGTATAGTGGTTGACGTTAAAGAATTTTCCAGAAAAGCGGTTAAAGCCAGAACTAAAGAGGAAAGAAGGCTTGAGCAGGAGAAAATTCAGGAGATAGATGATTTCAACTCTTTGGAAAGAATTAAGTTTCAGAAACAGAGAATTAAAAAGCTGGGGAAAGTATTAGCGGGACAGCGTTTGAGCGCTGATTTAATTGACAGAAAAAGCAAGACAGTGCTTATTCGCCAAAAAAGAAAGATTACAGAGAAAAACATTGAATCTCTCTGGGATATAAAGATAAGCGGCCTTAAGGTATTGAATAATAAAGGAACGGAAGAAGAAGTCGGAAAATTAGAAATGATTTATGAGGATCAGCTTCAGGAGCTTAAGTATGAATACGAGAGAAGAATTGATAAAATAAAAAAAGGCGATGAGCTTCCGCCCGGCGTTATAAAGAAAATTAAAGTTTACGTAGCCAGCAAAAGAAAATTATCCGTAGGAGATAAAATGGCTGGTAGGCATGGCAATAAGGGTGTTATAGCTAAAATTTTGCCGGAAGAAGATATGCCCTTCCTGCCTGACGGAACACCGGTTGAAATAGTATTAAATCCTCTGGGCGTTCCTTCACGAATGAACGTAGGGCAGATTCTGGAAACACATTTGGGTTGGGCCGCTAAGGTTTTGGGTTTCAAGGCGATGACGCCCGTTTTTAATGGGGCCAGTGAAGAAGAAATTACTAAACAACTCAAAGAAGCCGGCCTTGCTGAGGATGGTAAGGTTGTACTTCATGACGGATATACCGGAGAACCTTTTGACCAGAGGGCTACGGTAGGTTACATATATATGTTGAAATTAATTCATTTGGTTGATGATAAGATTCACGCTCGAAGTATCGGCCCGTACTCATTGGTAACTCAGCAGCCCCTTGGCGGAAAGGCTCAATTTGGAGGCCAACGCCTGGGAGAGATGGAGGTCTGGGCCCTGGAGGCGTACGGCGCGGCTTATACTTTGCAGGAGCTTTTGACAGTAAAAAGTGATGATGTAGTGGGAAGAACGAGGATATATGAGAGTATTGTTAAGGGAGAAAACACATTGCAGCCCGGCACTCCGGAGTCCTTTAACGTTTTAATAAAAGAACTCCAGGCTTTATGCCTGGATGTAAAAACCGAAAGGAAAAAATTCTAGATGCCTGCCGAAAGAATATCCCTGGCTGATGAAAGAAATATTTTTGACGCGATTTCCATAAAAATCGCGTCTGCTGAAGCCATTATGAGCTGGTCTAAAGGTGAGGTAAGAAAGCCGGAGACTATCAATTACAGAACCCTGAAGCCGGAAAAAGACGGTTTGTTCTGTGAGAGAATCTTTGGACCCAGCAAGGATTATGAATGTAATTGCGGCAAGTATAAAAGGATTAAGCATAAAGGCATTGTTTGCGACAGGTGCGGAGTGGAAGTAACTCACTCGAGAGTCAGGCGGGAAAGGATGGGGCACATTCAGCTTGTTTCCTCTTGTTCTCACGTTTGGTTTTTTAAGGTTATGCCGTCACCTATGGCGGCAATTTTGCAGATGAATGTAAGGCAGCTTGAGAGAATTATATATTATGAAGAGTATGTAATTATTGAGCCCGGAGAGACACCTCTTAAAAAAGGAGATTTTTTAACGGAAGCAGAATATAGAGAGGCCCTCGAAAAACACGGTGATAAATTTACGGCCAAAATGGGAGCTGAGGCTATTAAAGATCTGCTGGCAGATGTAGATTTGGTTAAACTCTCCCAGAAGTTAAGGCGCGACGCTAAGAAAACAAAATCGGATGCCACCAAAAATAAGCTATCAAAAGTTTTAAAAATTGTGGAGACGATTAAAAGTTCCGGAAATAAACCGGAGTGGATGGTTCTGGATGTTATTCCCGTTATTCCTCCCGACTTAAGGCCTTTGGTTCCTTTGGACGGAGGCAGATTTGCTACCTCTGATTTGAATGACTTGTATAGGAGAGTTATAAACAGGAATAACCGTTTAAAGAAGCTGTTCGAGCTCAAAGCCCCTGAAGTAATAATCAGAAATGAAAGAAGAATGCTGCAGGAGGCGGTTGACGCGCTTTTTGACAACGGACGCCACGGGCGGGCTGTTCTGGGCGCGGGCAATAGGCCGCTTAAGTCATTAAGCGATATGCTTAAGGGAAAGCAGGGTAGGTTCCGCCAGAACTTATTAGGCAAACGCGTGGACTATTCAGGCAGGTCGGTTATCGTAATAGGCCCCGAACTGAAGCTGTACCAGTGCGGATTGCCTAAAAAAATGGCTCTGGAATTATTTGAGCCTTTTATTATTAAAAAACTGAAGGATAGAGGCCACGTTCACACAATAAAGAGCGCCAAGCGGATGGTGGAGCGGGCCGGTTCTGAAGTGTGGGACATACTTGATGATGTCATAAGAGAGCATCCGGTTTTACTTAACAGGGCGCCAACGCTTCACAGGTTGGGAATCCAGGCCTTTGAACCGGTTTTGATTGAAGGTAAAGCTATTAGAGTTCATCCCTTAGTTTGCACTCCTTTTAATGCCGATTTTGACGGTGATCAGATGGCCGTGCATGTTCCTCTGTCTATGGAGGCTCAGATGGAATCAAGATTACTTATGCTGGCTTCCAATAATATATTTTCGCCTTCCAACGGTGAACCCATTGTTAACCCGACACAGGATATAGTTTTGGGTTGTTATTATCTGACGCGCGAGAAGGACAATGTTAAGGGGGAAGGAAAGCTGTTTTCAGACGTCGATGAAGTAATTATAGCTTATCAGGATGGAGAACTTAATCTGCAGGCGAAAATAAAGCTTAGAATAAACGGCGAAATACTTGAGACAACGTGCGGCAGAGTTTTATTTAACCAGATTCTGCCGGAGGGATTTGGTTTTGTTAATGAAGTTATGAATAAATCGCAATTGAGTAAGATAGTGACCAGGTGTTACAAGTTAAAAGGATACGATGAGACGATTAAATTGCTTGATAATTGTAAAGAGCTTGGTTTTGAGTATGCCACATTAGCCGGTATTTCAATTTCCGTTACCGATTTAAATATTCCAAGGCAGAAAGAAGAGATATTGAAGAAGGTCAAAGAGCAAGTTGATAAGGTTGAAAATCAGTATAAGGAAGGCTTAATAACCAAGGGTGAACGTTATAATAAGATAATTGACATCTGGACTCATGCCACAGATCAAATTTCAGACCATGTTTTTAAAGAGCTGGATAAGTTTAATCCAATTTTCATGATGGCAGATTCCGGCGCCAGAGGTTCTCAGCAGCAGATAAGGCAGCTGGCAGGCATGCGGGGTCTGATGGCAAAACCATCGGGTGAAATTATTGAAAGTCCTATTACCGCCAACTTCAGGGAAGGCTTAACTGTTTTGCAGTATTTCATTTCAACTCACGGCGCCAGAAAAGGCCTGGCGGATACCGCTTTGAAAACGGCGGATTCGGGATATTTAACCAGGCGCCTGGTTGACGTCGCGCAGGATGTTATCATTACCGCGCAGGATTGCGGTACAATAAACGGTATCATTATAGGAGCCATTATTCAGCGGGATGAAGTTGTCGTTAGTTTAAAAGAAAGAATAGTTGGCCGCGTCGCCTTAAGGAATATAGTGGATGTTATTACCGATAAGGTCATTGTTAAGGCTAATGAGGAAATTAGCGAAAAGCAGGCTGATGAAATTGAAAAGGCCGGCATAGAGAGCATTACTATAAGAAGCGCCTTGACCTGTGAAGCCAAATCCGGTATGTGTGCCAAGTGTTACGGGAGAAATCTGGGGAATCACAGGACGGCTGAAATGGGCGAGGCGGTAGGCATTATCGCGGCCCAGTCAATCGGAGAACCCGGCACCCAGCTTACCATGAGAACCTTTCATATCGGGGGAACGGCTTCGGCGATTGTTGAGCAGTCATATTATAAAGCAAAAAATAAAGGAGTTTTGAAGTATCATAACTTAAAAATAGTTAAGCCTAAAAGAGAAAAATTCTTGCGGGTTTTAAATAGAAATGGCCAGATTAGTGTTAATGACGCGAAAGGGCGGGAGCTTGAGAGATATACGGTTCCCCAGGGCTCGCAGTTAAAGATAGAAGACGGCAAAGAGGTTCTTAAAGACCAGTTGTTTGTTACCTGGGATTCGTATAATATACCTATTATGGCGGACGTATCCGGAAAGGTTAAGTTTGAAGATATCCGTAAAGACGTTACAGTGCGGGAAGAGATTAATAAAACTACAAAACGGCTTGAAAGAGTTGTATTGGAACACAAAAAGGACTTACATCCCCAGATAATCATTTTGGATAATAAGGGCGAAATCAGCGGCTTTTATCCGTTGGGCGCCGGAGCTCATATTGAGGTGGAGAACGGCCAGAGTGTTGAAGCCGGAAACTTGTTGGCTAAAATTCCGCGTAAATCCACCAAGACCAAAGATATAACCGGAGGCCTTCCCAGGGTGGCTGAACTTTTTGAAGCCAGGCGCCCTAAAGATACAGCCATTATCAGTGAAATTGACGGTATTATTGAACTGGAAGAGTCGCAAAAGGGACAGAGGAAGGTTTTTGTTAAGAGTTCTACCGGCATGCAGAAAGAGTATCTTATACCGCATAGCAAGCGTCTTAACGTATATAGGGGAGACATGGTTTTCAGCGGCCAGCAGTTGACTGATGGAGACCCCGTACCTCAGGAGATCCTGAGAGTTTCCGGCGAAAAGAAGCTTCAGGAGTATCTGGTTAATGAGGTTCAGCAGGTTTACCGCCTGCAGGGTGTAAAGATAAATGATAAACATATAGAAATTATTATAAAACAGATGCTTAAGAAGGTTAAGATTGAAGATCCGGCTGAAACTGACTTTTTAATCGGGGAGCAGGTTGATAAGATCAGATTCAGAGAGGAAAATGAGAGGTGCGCCGCCAAGGATAAAAAACAGGCTAAAGCTTCACCAATGCTTCTGGGAATTACCAAGGCCTCACTAAACACAGAAAGCTTTATCTCCGCTGCCAGTTTTCAGGAGACAACCAGGGTGTTAACTGAAGCGGCGGTTTGCGGGAAGCGCGATGAACTCAAGGGGTTAAAAGAAAATGTAATTATGGGCCATCTGGTCCCGGCCGGAACCGGTTTTGCCGACCACCGCAAGATAAGCTTGAGCATAAAAAAAGGCGCGGAAAAGGTAAAAGAAGCCGTAGTTTAGGATAAAATAACTAAAGGGAAAAAATTTAATATGCTAACCATAAATCAATTGATAAGAAAAGGGCGAAAAAAAATTAAGAAAAAAACGAAGTCGCCGGCACTTGGCAATTGTCCCCAAAAAAGAGGCGTTTGTTTGCAGGTTAAGACCCAGACGCCAAAAAAACCAAATTCGGCACTGCGTAAAGTCGCTCGTGTAAGACTAACAAACGGTATTGAAGTAACAGCCTATATTCCCGGCATTGGACACAACTTACAAGAGCATTCAATTGTAGCTATAAGAGGCGGCAGAGTGGCTGACTTGCCGGGTGTCAGGTATCATATTGTAAGGGGAAGACTGGATACGTCCGGGGTTCAGAATAGGAAAAAATCTAGGTCAAAGTACGGAGCCAAAAGGCCCAAATAGTATTATTGCGTATATGCTTAAAGTACAAAGCGGGAGAAAGTTAACAGTATGAGAAGACATAAGGCAGAAAAAAGAAAAGTTCAACCGGAGCCTAAATACGATAATGTTATTCTTTCCAAGTTTATCAATATGATAATGCTGGACGGAAAGAAGTCTAAGGCCAGAGGTATAGTTTACGGCGCTCTGGAGGCGGCCGCTGAAAAATTAGATAAAGAACCGTTAGAAGTTTTTAACAAGGCGACAGAAAATGTAAGGCCCGCCTTAGAGGTAAAGTCCCGCCGTATCGGAGGGGCTACCTACCAGGTGCCTATAGAAGTCAGCCGGGATAGAAGCATCGCTCTTGCTTTTCGCTGGCTGAGAGATTATTCGCGGGGCAAAAAGGGAGGTTCATTGAAGGACCGCTTGGCGCAAGAGTTAATTGCCGCTTATAACAATCAGGGTGCCGCGGTTAAAAAGAAGGAAGATACTCATAAGATGGCAGAGGCCAACAAAGCCTTTAGTCATTATAGATGGTAATATTATAAGTTAGCCGGTTATATTTGAAAAGTTGTATATGACAAAATATGCAAAGAAAAATTCCCTTAGAAAGTACCAGAAATATCGGCATAATGGCTCATATAGATGCCGGCAAAACAACAACGACAGAGCGTATATTATATTACAGCGGACGTGTTCATAGATTAGGTGAAGTTGATGAAGGCACTGCTACAATGGATTGGATGCAGCAGGAGCAGGAACGCGGAATAACGATTACCAGCGCCTCAACGGCCTACTTTTGGAAGGGCCGGAAGATAAATATTATTGATACACCGGGGCACGTTGACTTTACGGTAGAAGTAGAACGATCTTTGAGAGTATTGGATGGAGCGGTAGTAATTTTTTGCGCTGTAGGCCAGGTGGAACCGCAGTCAGAGACTGTATGGCGCCAGGCTGACAGGTATGAGGTGCCCAGGATTGCTTTTATTAATAAGATGGACAGAATGGGCTGTGACTTCTACGGCACCATAAAACAGATGCATGAAAAGTTACAGGCTCCGGCATATGCCCTTCAGCTTCCTCTGGGAGCCGAAGATACGTTTAAGGGAATTATAGATTTAATAAGTATGAAGGCGAGAGTATATGCTGACGATTTGGGATTGAAATATTCTGAAATTGATATACCGGATGATCTAAAAGAGGAGGCCTCTTTTTACAGAGAGGAGCTGATTGAAAAGTTAGCGGAATTTGATGATCATCTGATGGAAAAATTTTTAAACTCTGAACAACCAACGGCGGATGAGTTGATTAATGCGGTCAGGAAAGCGACAATCGCGAATAAGTTAGTTCCTGTTCTCTGTGGCTCGGCGCTTAAAAATAAAGGAATGCAATTTTTAATGGACGCGATATGCGCTTATTTACCTTCTCCCAAGGATGTTCCGCCGATTATGGGGTTAAATCCTATTACTCAGGAAGAAGAAAAAAGAGTAGTTTGTGACGATGAAAAATTTTGCAGTTTAGCCTTTAAGATAATGAGCGATCCTTACGTTGGTAAACTTACCTTCTTCAGGGTTTACTCGGGAGTTTTGACATCCGGCACCTATGTGTACAATGCTAATAAGAAGATTAAGGAAAGAATAGGAAAGTTGGTTCAGATGCATGCCAATAAACAGGAGGTAAGACAAGAAGTTTTCGCGGGTGACATCGTGGCTGCTGTTGGCCTTAAGCAGACAGAGACAGGGGATACCATCTGTGATGAAAAGAGTCCGCTGATTTTGGAAAGCATTGAATTTCCAGAGCCGGTAATCTCTATGGCTATTGAGCCGTCAACTAAGGCGGATCAGGATAAGCTGGGTTTAGCTCTAAAAAAACTGGAAGAGGAAGATCCGTCTTTTAAAGTAAAATATAATGAAGATACTAATCAGACGATAATTTCGGGTATGGGAGAGCTTCACCTGGAAATATTAGTAGACAGGCTTCTAAGGGAATTTAAGGTTCAGGCTCGTGTTGGTAAGCCTCACGTAGCATATAAGGAGACAATTAAAGAGTCGCTGACGGCTACGGGTAAATTTATTCAGCAGACAGGCGGCAGGGGCCAGTATGGGCACGTAGTCATAAAAATGGAGCCGGGTGAACAAAACTCCGGCATAATCTTCGAGAATAAAATAAGAGGCGGCGCGATTTCTAAAGAGTTTATTCCGGCTGTGAAAGAAGGTGTGTATTCGGCGGCCCAGAGCGGGATTTTAGGCGGCTATCCGGTGACTGACATTAAGGTTACTTTGGTAGACGGCTCCTATCACGAAGTGGACTCTTCAGAGATTGCTTTTGACTCAGCGGCCTGCAGAGCCTTTATTGAAGGTTTAAGAAAGAACAAGTGTGTTATATTGGAGCCCATAATGAAACTGGAAGTAATAACACCCGAAGAGTATTTGGGGGAAATTGTGGGTGATTTGAATTCGAAGAGAGCCCGAATTGAAAGTATCGACCAGAAGAAAAACGTAAGAATAATTAAGGCAAACGCCCCTCTTGCTCAGATGTTCGGCTACGCTACGGATATTAGATCATTGACAAGCGGGCGCGCAACCTATACAATGGAACCTCATTATTATCAAGAGGTACCGAAGCATGTACAGGAAAGATTGTTAAGGGATTAGAAAGAAAAATTAAAAAACTTCTTGCTTAAACTTCAGGGTTAGTATATATTAGAAAGTTCTGTCTTGAAAGGTATCACAAGATTCCTTACGGCAATTTTGTAATTCTCGACGGAATTAATTCCTGCCTA
>JAGLLT010000033.1 GCA_023140385.1 Candidatus Omnitrophota bacterium | reverse complement strand
GGAGATTGTATTTGCCCAAATCCTAAATGTGGTGGTAAGCTTGTCCATCAAGCGGGCAAGCCATGCTATGAACTAACTTGCCCTAAATGCGGGGCACGCATGGTAAGAGGATAATTTCCAATCTCAGAGGTAAACTTTCGATGAGGTAAAGACGGGTATAGATGGATAAAAAAGTGGCGGAAAACCACAAACTTTACACGGAGCGGCTTGAATTATATAAAGGCTACGGTTACAATACTTTAAAAAGCCGCGAATTTTTTTTAAAACAAGTTTCACCTTTATATGGCAGGATATTGGATGTCGGTACAGGTAAAGGGCATATGAGCCTTGCTTTGGCTCAAGCCGGTTATTCTTTGGTCAGCGCGGATATATCCAGAGAAGAACAGAAATTTGCCAGGTTGAATACTGCCTACTATGGTTTGGAAAATAAAGTTGATTTTATGATTGATGATATTGAGGCTTCAAGTTTTAAAGATGAAAGCTTTGATATAATTGTGTGTGTTTGTCTTATGCATCACCTCAAGAAACCCTTAAAGGCAGTTAGCGAGCTCTTTAGAATTTTAAAATCAAAGGGCAGGATTTTGTTGACTGATTTTTCAAAGGAGGGGCTTGATTTAATAGCCAAAATTCACTCTGATGAGGGCAGGGTTCATACGGCAACCATTACCGGCCTTTCTAAGATTGAAGCTTATCTGGAAAAGAAGGGTATTCGTTATAAAAAGATAAAGGATAAATTTCACGAGATTTTGCTGATTCAAACTTAGCATCGCCCCGCTAGATAATAAATTTTTCTAAAGGGGTTTACAAAAAAAGAAATTTATGGATAATAAGACTATATCTTTCGAATGGGGAAAAGTTGACTTTTGATAAGATTAAACCCCAAGACTATGAAAACTGGTATAGTAGTAAAGAAGGTTTGTACTTTGATAAGAGAGAAAAAGAACTTATCGCGAAAATGATTGAATTCAAGCCGTGCCAGAGCCTTCTTGAGATAGGCTGCGGAACAGGCCATTTTTTAAAATGGTTTGAAAATTTTGAACTGAATTTGACAGGAATTGATTCATCAAGAAAGATGATTGAGTTTGGTTCCGGATTTTTGAATAAAAACACAAAACTTGAGGTTCAGGATGCCGAGAGTCTTTCTTTTGAAGATAGCTCTTTTGATATAGTTGTTTTTATCACTTCTTTAGAATTCATAAATAACCCTCAAGATGCCCTGAAGGAATCTCTGCGCGTGGCAAAAGAGAAGGTATTTGTAAGTTTTTTAAATAAATTGTCATTGCTTTCTTTAAAGCGTGGAATAAAAGGGTTGTTTAAAGATTCAATTTATAATCAAGGCACTTTTTACAGTGTATTTCAGATGAAGCAAATGATAAAAAATGTAGATAAAAATTTGAAAATAAAGACAGGAGGGATTAAAACTAAATTAGGTTCAGGCGCTTTGTTTTCACCATTTGTTGGAATTTTAATAGAAAAATAAGGGGGAAAAATGAAAAAGACGGATGTTTTGGTTGTTGGAGGAGGGCCGGCCGGCATTATAAGCGCTGTTACAGCCCGCAGGTACTATCCGGAAAAGGAAGTCAAACTGATTAAGTCGGTAGATAAAGGAGTTATTCCCTGCGCCATACCGTATATGTTTTACAGTTTGAAAAATCTTAAAGAAAATGCCCTGGGTAACGCGCCCCTTGAAAAGAATAACGTTGAAGTGATAGTTGATGAAGTAACAGAAATATCCCCTGATAAAAAGTGTGTTACGACCAAAAAGGGAGAAGAGTACTGCTATGAGAAGTTAATAATGGCGATGGGCTCAGATCCCGTTATTCCTCCTATTGCCGGAGCGGACAAAGAAAACGTTTTTGCCATCTATAAAGATATGGAATATTTAGAGAAACTCGCTGACAAAATAAAAGAGTTTAAAAACGTGCTTATTGTGGGGGGAGGATTTATCGGAGTAGAGTTTGCCGATGAACTGTCCTGCCGTAAAGAGCTTAACGTATCTTTGGTGGAGATGCTGCCTTCCATTTTGAGCCAATCTTTTGACGCTGAATTTTCTGCTCCGGTCAAAGAAAGGCTGGAAAAAAAAGGCGTGAAGCTGTTAACAGGTGTAGTCTTAGAGGAGATTCTGGGTGAAAAAAAGGTTGAGGGAGTTAAATTATCCGGTAATGAAAAAATAGACGTAGATTGCGTTATTTTTGGTATTGGAGCATCACCTAATACTAAAATAGCCCGGGAAGCGGGGATAATTGTAAATAAGGGTAAGGGAGTATGGGTTGATGAGTATATGAGAACGTCAGAGCCGGATATTTTTGCCGTTGGCGACTGCGCCGGCAAAAGAGATTTTTTTACCCGTAAGGGGACGGCGATTTTACTTGCCTCAACGGCTACGGCAGAAGCCAGAATCGCGGGCGCCAGCTTATACAAATTAAAATTAATCAGGGAAAATAAAGGAACTATTGCCATTTATTCCACCTATATTGACGGTTTGGCTTTAGGGTCGGCGGGGATGACTGAAGATACCGCTAAGAAAGAAGGGTTTGAAGTTGTAGTCGGCCTGGTAGAAGGCGTTGATAAACATCCCGGGACTATGCCCGAGGCAAGCAAGGTAAAAGTTAAGCTTATCTTTTCAAAGCAGTCGGGAATTATTTTGGGAGGACAGGTTGCCGGAGGTATGAGCTGTGGTGAACTGATAAACGTTATCGGAGTTGCCATACAGCAAAGAGTTTCCTTGAATGAATTTGAGACTTTGCAGATGGCTACTCATCCCTGCCTGACCGCGGCTCCCACAAAATATCCTTTAATCATCGCGGCCCAGAATGCTTCTAATAAGATGTAAAAAAACATTGTAATTAAATTCCGAACAGATAGGTGGGTGTCTATGAATATAGCGATTTCAAGCGGCAAAGGCGGCACAGGCAAGACCTTTGTGGCTACCAATTTGGCCATTGTCTTAAAGAAACAGGACAACAAAGTTACTTATTTAGATTGCGATGTTGAAGAACCCAACGGACATCTTTTTTTAAAGCCGGCAGTAATTGAGGCTAAAAATATTCACATTATGGCGCCGGCTGGTGTTGATAAAGAAAAATGCGATAACTGTAAAAAATGTGTTTCTGCCTGCGCCTTTAATGCCATTGCTTCAATTAAAGATTCTATCCTTATTTTTAAACAATTATGCCATGCCTGCGGCGCTTGCCGGATAGCCTGCCCCAAAGATGCCATTATTTATGAAGAAAGAAAAATAGGTGTTTTAAATTCAGGAGCTATAGATCAAATAAATCTTATTTATGGCGCGCTTCAGACGGGCGAAGGGGCTATGACTCCCCGGTTAATCAGTGAAGTTAAAAAACACATAGATCCTCAGGCCATTAATTTAATTGATACGGCTCCCGGTACATCCTGCCCCGTGGTTGAAGCTATTTCCGGTATGGATTTAGTGGTTTTAGTTACTGATCCGACTCCGTTTGGAGTTAATGACCTTGAACTCTCAGTAGATATGTGCCGCATGGTAGGCCACGAGCCTGTAGTGTTGGTCAATAGAGCTGATTATAAAAATAATGATTTAATTGAATATTGCGAAGAAGCTCAGCTTGATATTATTGGTGAGATACCGGATGATAGGCAGGTGGCTGAACTGTATTCTGAGGGCAAAATGGCCGTTAAGCATTTAAAGGCCTATGACAGACTATTTTCAAAGATAGGTGAAGAGATTATCCAAAGGGCATCAAATAGAAAAATACCAAAGGTTTTAAAGAGCCCGCGAAAGAGTAGTTTTTCAAATAGACTTAGCGCCATACCGGCCCAGGCAGACTCTCCCCGGAGCAAATATGACGAAATTGTAATCATTAGCGGCAAAGGCGGCACAGGCAAAACAACTATAGCCGGCGCTTTTGCCGGCTTAAGCAAAAACACGCTTATAACTGATTGTGACGTTGACGCGGCAGACCTGCACATTCTTTTATCTCCTGAGATAAAAGAAGGATATCTGTTTTCAGGCGGCAAAAAGGCGGCGATTGATCAGGAGAAGTGTACTGCTTGCGGCAGATGTTATAAAGAGTGTCGTTTTGGTGCTGTTAAAAAAGAAGGTAGCGGTTTTATAATCGATCCTTTAAAATGTGAAGGCTGTAATACATGTTCTTTGGTTTGTCCTCAAGATGCTATAAAATTAGAAGAGGTGGTTAACGGTGAGCTATATATTTCCGAAAGCCGTTTTGGCCCTATGGTGCACGCGAAACTTTACGCGGCTGAAGAAAATTCAGGCAAATTAGTTAGCCTTATCAGGCAGGTAGCCAGAGATAAAGTTGCTAAAGCTTCCACTTCTGCTTCTCTCAATGACGGCGCGCCCGGAACCGGCTGTCCGGTAATTGCCTCAATTACCGGCGCGAATTACGCGGTTGTGGTTACAGAGCCGACGGTTTCCGGAATTCATGATGCCGGCAGAGTTTTTGAGCTTTGCGCCTTCTTTAATATCAAGGCAGGTTTGATTGTAAATAAAAGTGATATAAATTTAAACAAGGCTGAAGAATTAAAAACCATAGCTTTAAAATCCAATGTGGACTTTTTAGGTATGGTGCCTTATGATAAAAGTACAACAGAGGCTCAGATGTTAAATAAAACCGTAATTGAATATGATCAGGAATGCCCCGCGTCAAAACGCGTTAAAGATATTTGGCAGGATTTAATTGAGAAGGTAAAAGTATGAAAACTAATACGCACTGCATTCCATGTTTTTTAAGGCAGGCCAATGAAACCCTGGACAGGCTTGAGATTGATGAATCGCGAAAAAGGCGGATATTAGAGAAGGTATCTCATAAAATATTTGAAATACCCTTTGAAAAAAGCCCGCCGCATGTGGCAAGAGAGGTATATAAACTTATAGCGGCATTAACCGGCATAAAAGATCCTTATAAAAATGAAAAGGCCCATGCCAATAAACTTGTGCTTAAACTATATCCGGAACTGAAGAAACGCGTACAGCAGGCCAAAGACCCTTTTTTTGAAGCCGTCCGCTTAGCCGCCATAGGCAACATAATTGACTTGGGCGCTAAGTCAACATTTAACCTTGATGAAGAGTTAAGAAATGACTTAAACACAGAATTTACTATTTTTGATTTTGAACTTTTAAGAAAAAAACTGGAAACCGCCAAAAATATTCTTTATATAGGTGATAATACAGGAGAAATAGTTTTTGATAAAATATTAATTGAAGAAATAAAAAAACCCGTGGCTTTCGCGGTAAGAGGCGCGCCTATTATTAATGATGCCACGCTTGAAGATGCTTTGGCCTGCGGATTAGATGAAGTAGCTGAAGTTATCTCCAGCGGCTCTGATGGCCCGGCCGCGATTTTAGATTCGTGCAGTGAAGAGTTCCTTAAATTGTACCATAAAGCCGATTTGATTATCAGTAAAGGGCAGGGTAACTTTGAAGAGCTGAGCGAGGAAGATAAGCCGATATTTTTCATTTTTAAGGTTAAGTGCCAGGCTGTCGCCAAGCAGCTTAATTGCGATGTAGGCGATATGATGCTTAGTCATAAAAGCCATAGGAAAAAAAGTGAAGCTTAAAATAATAGCTGATAATTATACGGGTAACAAAAAGTTAAAAGAATGCTGGGGATTTTCAGTTATTATAGGTGATGATATTCTTTTTGATACCGCGGACAGCGCCGAAACTTTTCTATATAACGCGAAACAGTTAGATGTTGACCTTTCAGCCATAAAAAAAGTAGTTATTTCCCATGACCACTGGGATCATATTGGCGGACTGGAAGCTCTTCTTAAAATAAACCCCAACATTACGGTTTACGGCCTGCCCGGTTTTTCCGAGAACTTCAAAAAACTTATTAAAAAATATGGAGCACGCCTGGAAGAAATTGATACGTATCATGAAATAGCGGATAACATTTTTGTCAGCGGTGCTTTTAGCACCGCCTATAAGTCCGGACTGCTGCAGGAACAGGCTCTTATTGTAAAAGGTGAAGAAGGTGCTGCGGTTATTTACGGCTGTGCCCACCCCGGAGTGGTTAAGATGATAAAAAATATTAAGAAAAGCCTCCCCGGCGAAATAAATCTAATAATGGGCGGTTTTCATCTGGCGCAAAAAAGCAGTAGAGAGATAAAAGACATCATCAAAGAACTCAAAGATTTAGGAGTCAAAAAAGCGGCCCCAACCCACTGCACCGGTGAAGCAGCCATCTCCATGTTTAAAGAGGCCTACGCCCATAACTTTATACCCGCCAAAGCAGGAATGAGTTTAACGTGTTAAAAACCAATTGTCCCACCTCGTAGGTGGGACGGGTATTTTCCTCTCACAATTATTGCACATCAGAAAGCAAAAGATTACTCTTGACAGAGGCCCTTCTATACAATAAAGTGTAAAAGACGAAAATCTCAAAACGATATAAAAAACTTTTCAACTGGTTTTTTAAAGCGGGAGAAAAAAAGTGAAAATACTATTAAAACGGGCACTTTTTTTGCTGATGATTTTATTGTTAATATCAGGCACTGCCTTTGGGGAAAAAGGGGATAAATGCAAAATAGAGGAGGCGCAGAAAAACGCCGACGGCAATACAGATGGAGGTTCGAAGGATCCCACCTTTGTTCAGGTAAGCTCGAAAGATTTTTCTGAGTATGAAATATATCCTCTTAACGTAACCGGTGATTCCCCCAAAGAGGCTCTGTTTTCATATGAGAAATCTTTGATTTCTACTACCCCCGAGGTTCAGGTTGTCTCAAGCCTGCCTTCGTGGCTGACGATTTCGGGTAATACCAATGTTCTGGACTTGGCGGATGAAATCCTTGAATGTATTGAACTAACCTTTGCCGCGACCGCGGGCACCCCTGCTAACTCTTCGGCCGAGGTTACTCTTAATCTTGTTGATGTTGGCACTCAGGAGGTTAAAACAACAAAAGTTATCAGGGTTATCGCGAATAAGACCTTAACCGCCAAAATAAGTGTGCCTTTATCCGGCTCGCTGGTCAGGGCTATGGTTCCCATCTTTGGCCAGGCCGGCGGGGAGGAGTTTGCTTCTTATACCGTTGAGTATGGCGCGGGTATTAATCCTACAGTCTGGACCCCGATCGTTACTTCAAGCACGCCTCAAATGAACGATACTTCACCTATAGTGTTTATGGAGGGTAATTTAACTATCTACGGTAATTTAGCTACCTGGGAGACCGGCTTAACCGAGTACGACTATCCCTGGTATCCCTGGTCAATTGATTTAAACGGCATCTATACTGTTAGGTTGAGAGTAAAGGATATAAGCGGCCATGAAGTCAGCGATGAGGTAATCCTTCAGGTTGGCCGGGTAGCCGGCTCCACTTATGCCTCCAGCGCCGTCAGCCCCGACGGAAATATTGTTTTATATATCCCTGAGCAGGCTATAGAAGATGACTTTCAGGTAATAGCCATAAACAGCCTTGACAGCCAGTCCGTTTCTATTGATGAAGGATATAATCTCATCGGCCAGGTTTATGAGATACAGTCAACCGGCATAGAGTTTACAAAAACCGTTACCTTAGAGATGTATTACAGCGACGCTGACTTGGCCGGAGGCGATGAAGCTAAACTCTGCATTTACGCTTATAATTCTGATACCGGCCGCTGGGACTACCTGCCCACTACCGTAGATACTGTTAATAACAAGCTCACAGCGCTCATAACCAAAATAGGCCTTCCTTACACTTACTTTGCCATTTTTGAAAAAGTTTCCCTGCCTCAAAAACCGGTTTTGAACCAGCCGCCTTCGCCTACACAGGACAGGTTAATTACAATCGCGGGAACTTCAGATCCGAATTTATCCATTGAGTTTTATGTTAATGGTTTTTTAAAGGCTGAAACTACAGCGGCTTCGGACGGAGCATTTAGTTTGGACAATCTTCCTTTATCCGATGGCATTAACGAGATTACGGCTAAGGCTATAGACCAGTTTGGGCAAATCAGTCCGGAGTCTGAGGCGGTTACTGTTGTAGCCGCGGAACCCGCGCTTACGGTAAACAGTCTTAAATTTAAAAACGCTGATTATTCGGCTGATTTTACAGGTACTGTTGACTTAGGCGATACTCTCTATATCCAGATAGATGCCGTTGACCCGGATCCAAACACCAAAGACAAAACCTCTGTTTCCCTTACCTCAAGCCAAACAGACCCTCAGGGCATCGACCTGCAGTTGGAAGAAACTGAAACTGCCTCGGGTATTTTTAGAGGCCGGGCCGAGGTAGATATTAATAGCTCACAGTCCCAAAAGACAATCGCCGCTTATCAGGAATCGGAGATTATTACCGCCGTTTCTTTAAGTGATAGTTCTAAATCAGACAGCGTTACCTTTAATGACAATACCCCTTCGCCGGCGCCGACTATTACTTCTTCCACTCATCCTTCAGTTTGCCAGAATACTTTTGAAAACGGCCTGGATCAGTGGTCGAATAGAGACGGAGACGCGGGTGCCACTCTTTTCCTGGAAAACGCGGTTACTCCCGATAATACTAACGCCTTAGAGCTGATAAATCAGTTATATGGCGGCAACTTCGCTTCAAATATCAGAACAACCGCCTTTGACGCCAGCCAGTATCCCATGGTCAGTTTTGATTATAAAATTACAGAGGATGTTAAAATAAACTTTCTGGTTAAACTGGAGGGTGATGAGACTTGGTATGATATTGTCTTTACCGATGACCCTAAAAATTACTGGCGGCTTAATATGGAACTAATCGGCGCTGTAGAAGGAGTGATAAAAGACGATACCTGGCGGCACGCGGAGTTTAATTTGTATGAGATGCTCAAAGCCAGAACTGATAACTTCCAGGTTAAAGAGCTGATTATGGCCGACTGGGATTCCACCGGCTATATGAAATTAGTCTATGGCACCAATCCCGGGGGCGCCGCCTATTGTATTGACAACTTTAATATCACCGCGCGCGGTTTCAATAATAATGACCCGCAGATTACTATCTCTGTTCCTGATGACCCCAGCGGCATTATTGCTTACAGCTATATATTGGATAAAATAAAAGATACTATACCCGACACAACTGCTGACGGCAGCAGCAATTTAATAAACTATACCGATATTGATGATGGAATATGGTACTTTCGCGCCCGTCTTCAGGATGGGTCAGGCAACTGGTCAGAAGCTAACCATTATCAGGTTTTTATTGATACTCAAGGCCCGGACGCCGATACGCCCAGTCCGGCTCCTTACGCGTCGTCCGGTAATCCTGTTATCAGCCTTCATCTAACTGACAACCAGGGTACAGGTGTGGACCCTCAGACTATAAGGCTTGGAGTAGAGGGCGGTGAATATGACATAAATTCACCCGCCTTAACCTACGATGAAGAGACGGAAACTTTAACTTTTAACCCCTCTGCTATAGGTATAATCTGGCCTGACTATCACCTGGTCAATATAGAACTAATCCGGGCGGATGACTACTTGGGCAATGTCCTTCAAAACGCTCTTAGCTGGCAATGGACACTGGACTACTCACTTGATACTACACTGCCTGAGGCTCCGGTTATTACTTTACCGACTACGCATAACGTAACTTGCAATAAAGTTACCTTTATCTGGAAGGCAGAGGATGCTAATGGCATAGTTGACTACTCCTTTATTTTAGACGAGAATGCCGGTACAATTGCCGACGACACAGGTGAAGGTTTAATTACCTCAAAAATTTATGATTTAGCTGTCGGCAGTTATTATTTTCACGTTAAAGCTAAAGACAGGGCGGGCAACTGGTCAGAGACCACCCATTATCAAATAACTATTGGCGAAAGCGCCTCTTTGCTGGTTGATGATTTTAATGACGGTTCAGATCCCAATGAAGCGGGAGGCTGGTCAGGAGTTTGGGGCAGCGATAACGGCAGTTGTCAGGCATCCTATTACAATGCTGACTTAAATAATACGTACGGTCAGACCGGTTACTCATTGCAGCTTGCTTATGATGTTAGTCAGGCGGATGCTTACACCGGATATTGGACGGCTATTTCAATTGACCTTGCGGAATATAAAGCCTTGAGTTTTTGGATAAAGGGTGATGCCGGAGGAGAGAGGCTGAAGGTAGGCTTAAAAGACACCTCGTACAATGAAACTAAGGTTTTGGCTGACGATTACCTGTTTGTCGGCGTAACTACTGACTGGCAAAAGGTGATTATACCTCTATCTGCTTTCACAAGCATAGCCAACTGGGCGTCTATGGACAGCATTTCTATTAGTTTTGACAATAACCTCGGAGGCCCCGCAAGCGGAAGTGTTTATGTGGATGAACTTAGGTTTGAAAAGACGATTGAGCCTATAATTGTCAGCACCTTTAATGGCGCCGGCGATCATAATAGTTTAGGCGGCGCTATAGAGACATTTGCGGGCGGCCTGGGGACTATCTCCGGCAGTTATGATGCCGCTAACGCCTACAATAACTCTGCCTATGGTTACAATCTTACCTATAGCGGTATCGCGTCCCCTAATAATTATGCTGTCTGGAAATGTATCTTGAACAACCTGGACGCTTCAAACTGCAACAGCCTCTCCTTTTATATTAAAGGTTCTGTTG
The DNA here is from genome assembly GCA_023140385.1 of Candidatus Omnitrophota bacterium. Taxonomy (GTDB): domain Bacteria; phylum Omnitrophota; class Gorgyraeia; order JAGLLT01; family JAGLLT01; genus JAGLLT01. The sequence continues at coordinate 6,301 of JAGLLT010000033.1, read as the reverse complement.
GCGGAGAAAAATCAAATATTTATCTTGGGTATAGCAGGGAAGATAACTCCTACGATAGAAGATTTGTTGATATTAGGCGCTATACTAATATAACCACGGATTGGCAGAGGGTAAATATACCTTTATTAGACTTTATCGCGCAGGGAGTAGATGTCGGCAGGCTTGTGGAAATACAGGTTGTTTTTGAGGGGGAAGAAATGTCGGGGGTAATCTACCTTGATGATATTCACTTTGCCACCGTTGACTTTTCTGAAGCTCCGGTTATTGATGTTATTCCGGGAATAACCAACCAGGAGAATATAACCGTAACCGGCACAGGCGCCCCGGGCCAGACAATAATTCCTGTAGTTGAAGTTCCTAATTGCGGCCGCTGGGAACAGTCGCCGGTGATTGTCGGGGAAGACGGTACCTTTACCGCTATGATAAATATATCTGGCGAAGGGTATAAGTGCATCTATGTTTATGCCATTGATGAAAATGGAAACGTTACTTTAAATTCAGCCGTTCAGGCTACCGTTTTAGACCAGACTGCTCCAGCAGTACCAACAGTAAATGAGATAGACAGTCCTGTCAGCGATCCGCTTGTTAATGTTAGCGGCACCGCGGAAACCAATACCGCCGTTTATATATGGGTAAACCAACCCATTTCAGGACTTGTAGAGTACAGCACCCAGGCTGTAAGCGCCGCTTACAATATGAATATAACTTTAACCGATGGAGACGGTAGTTATCAGCTGACAACCGCTTCTCAAGACGCTGCCGGCAACTGGTCGATCGAATCAAGTCCGCCGGTAGAAATTATTTTGGATGCTGTTAATGAGGCCCCGAATATTACCGTAATTTCACCTGACGGCAAAGAGGTTATTTCTTCAGACACATTTAACCTGCTCTGGCAGGCGGCTGATCCTGACCCCGCGGATACGTTGAACATAGATATTCAATATAGCAACTCTTTGAATCAGACTCTGGTAGATGATTTTAGCGGCGGCCATTGGACAAATTGTCTTGATGCTTTGTCAGAAACGTGGAGCGGCGCCGGCGCCGGCATAGAAGTTATATTCAACAGTAATCCCGCTATTGTTTATGATGGCAGCGGCATATCGTTACAATTAAATTATAATACGGCCGGCGGCTATGCCGGGTATTTGACGGGACTTTGTACTCAACCGGATATGAGCGCTTATGCCTATATAAGCCTCCTGATTAAAGGCTCTATCGGGCAGGAGATGTTTAAAATTGGCCTGAAAGATTCATCCTGGACTGAAACTAAGCTTTTAGTAACCAATTACCTGCCGGGCGGAGTGACTACTGATTGGCAGAAGGTGACTATCCCGCTATCCGATTTTGGTAATGTAGAGAGCAGTATTCTGGATAACTTCTCCATTACCTTTGCCGACTCTGTCGGCTCCGGTTCAGGTACTGTCTATTTTGATGAAATTAGGTTTATAAAGTGGCAGGATTTAGCTTTGGATGAGGTTAATGACGGCATTTACTGTTTAAAAACAATCGGCTTGCCACAAGGTGATAGATATTTAATTAAAGTTACTGCTTGTGACGCAAGTGGAAGCGCGGCCGCCGATGAAAGTAATGACTACTTTACTTTAGCCAATAATTTGGCTAAAGACAAGATAACCTCAGCTTCAAGTGAGGAAAACCAGGGCACGACTCCTTCTATGGCTGTAGACGGCAGTTTAAATACCCGCTGGTCATCTCAGCACTTTGATCCGCAGTGGTATCAAATTGACCTGGGAGGGGAACAGCCGGTGAATAAGGTTATCCTGAAATGGGAGAGCGCTTATGGTAAGTCTTATTCAATACAGGTTTCAAGCGACTCCACCAACTGGACTGATGTATATTCCACCACTACAAGCGACGGCGATATAGACGAGATTGAGTTTAGCACTGTTAGTGCCGGATATATCCGTCTCTACGGAACAGAACGCGGCACGCCGTGGGGTTATTCGCTCTGGGAGTTTGAGGTATATTATGACACACACTATGCCGATGTCGTCGCGTCGTCAATTGAAGAAACAGGCTTTGAAGCTCAAAAATCCTTTGACGGCGACTTTAATACCCGCTGGTCATCTGCCTCGACAGATAATGAATGGATATATTTTGGCTTTGGCCTGCCAAAAACCTTTAATACAGTTATTTTGAATTGGGAGACGGCTTATGCTGAGTCCTATGAGTTGCAGGTTTCAAATGATGCCGTTAATTGGACAACTATTTATTCAACCGCCAGCGGTGATGGTGGAGCGGACGTCGTCTATGTTGGCGAACAGACAGCCGGCTATCTGAAAGTAAGCTGTACTCAACCAAGCACCGGCTGGGGTTATTCGCTCTGGGAGATTGATCTTTTTACGACTACTGCTACCGGTTCATCCATTGAAGGAGGCGGGCTTGAGGCAGACAGGGTTATTGACGGAGATCCTTCTACCCGCTGGTCGTCCCAGCATTTTGATCCCCAGTGGCTTCAGCTTGACTTTGGCTCAATTCAAACCGTAAATAAGATTATTCTTGACTGGGAAACCGCTTATGCTAAGTCATATCAATTGCAGATATCAGATAACGCGGTTGACTGGCGAGACATTTATACTGTTACCGACAGTGGCGGCGGTACAGATGAAATTATTTCTCTTTTAATCAATACCCGTTATTTAAGAATGTACGGCACAGAACGCGGCACGCCTTGGGGATATTCGCTTTGGGAGATGGAGGCCGGCTATGAAAGATAAAGTTATGTTTTTATTAGCAGTAGCCTTTAGTTTAGTTATAAACTCAACCATTTTAGCGGCAAATTCCCTTATTTTAAGCCAGAAGGACTTCAAGTCTGAAATATTTAGCACATCCTTCAATTCTGAAAACGGTTTTGTTGTTGCTACTCAAGAAGAAGTTGTTTATATAAACAAAGAAGGCCTTTCTTGCCGGCAATTTCCCCTTCAGAAAAATCAGTTTGCGGTACTTTCTGAAAACGGGGGAACCTTTGCTGTTGTTACTTACAGCCCGGGCGTAAAAGAGTTAGTGGAAAAAACAGAGTTTATGGATAGCAACGGTAAGCTACTGTTTTCTATTGATGAGGGCGGCTATCCCTATCTCGCGCCTGACAGCAGTTGGTTCGCAGTGGCTAATAGTGCCAAAAATCAAATTTCTTTTTTGGATAAAAATGGCAAGGTTACCAACAAGCATAATTTTAGCGATATTAAAGGGTTAAAAATATCTTTTTCGGCTGATGCCCGCTATTGCCTGGCAAATGTTCCCAATATGGGTAAAGGCAAGACCAGCGGTTTTTTAGTTCTCTTTAGCAGTAACGGCAAAAAATTGTGGAAGTTTGACCATCCGGGCTCTACCACCGGCTATGTGGTTTTATCTCAAAAAGCCGACAAGGTTATTTTCGCCTCTGAAAGCAATATTTACTGCCTGAATAAAAAAGGAAGGCTTTTATGGCGAAAATCCATTGAGTCTGGCGGTATTGCCGTTGGCCTTTCAAAGAACGGCAAATTTCTTGTCGTGGGAAGAAGGCAGGATAATAGCCTGAGTTTATATGATGTATCAAGCGGAAAAGTGTTTAAGAAAAAGCAATTAGCGGGCTTACTAAATTATAACAGCCCTTTTACCTCTCTATCGGTTTCAGATGAAGGCCTGGTGCTGGCCACCGCGGCCAAAAGCTGGTCATTGAGGAACAAGGAAAGTTATCTGTATCTTTTAAAAGGGGATAAAATACTCTATTCCGGCAGTTACAGCCAGAGGCAGATTAAGGCTAAATTCAGCAGTGACAGCCAAAAGATTTTAATGACGGGAGAAAAAGGAATGATAGTTTACGATACGAATAGAATTATTAAGGGGGGGCAGCAATGATTCCTTTAGCAAATATAAGAAAAAATAAAGCATTTTACCGCTGGCCGTTATTTTTACTAACATTTAGTCTTTTAGCGCCGTCTGTCTTGAGAGCCGAGACAAGGCTGGATATTCCGGGGCTTCAGGCGGAAAGCAAGGTTAAGGTCTCAGAGGGCAAGCTGATGCTGCCGGCAACCGATATATATATTTCCGGGCCGGGCTTCCCCCTGGAGCTGACCAGAACCTATAACTCAAAAAGCAAATATATGGGGCCCTTTGGTTATGGTTGGAACTTTAATTATGGTTATCGCATTATTCACAAAAATATTAACGATTACAAGCCTTATATACTCAGGCCGGACAGCACCGAGACATCTTTCCATTACCATGAGTGGGAAGCAGATTATCCTATATGCTATTATGAAAGTACCGAAAACGATAAAGACATTATGCTCTTTGACGCCAGCCAGGGAATTTATACCGTTACCGATAGATTTAAAAATAAGAAGCACTTCGGTTTTACTCCTTTAGGTAATATCCCTATCAAAATGGAAGACGCCAATGGCAATCTAACTACTCTAACTTATGAGATAAAAGATGTATCAATAGGTGATTTTACCTATCAGGGATTGCTGTTGACCGCAGTTACCGACTCTGTGGGCAGGAGTCTTACCTTTACCTACACGCCTGATAACAGATGTATCAGTTCTGTAACCGATCCTCTCGGCCGCACTACCTATTATGATTATAGCGGATATTTATTGCGCAAAGTTACCGATCCGGCCGGTAATAAAACTTATTATGACTACAACTCTTCCCGTAACTTAACCAAAATTACTTACCCTGATGAGACATCTGTAACTTATACCTATGACAATGATAAAGACAGAGTTACCGGCGTCTACGGCCCTGAAGGGATAAAAAGAACCTATAGATATACTGAGTCCCTTTTCGCGGATGATTTTCGCAATATTATCATTACTAGTGAAACAGATGCACGCAATAAGAGTACCGTCTACACCTATACTATGGGGCATGAATGGCTATTTATCAACAAACCTCTCAGCTCTACTAAGGCTCGCATAAGTGATTTCAGATACCTTTTATCTTCTGAAATTGACGAAAACAACCACGCTGTCTCTTATACCTATGATGAGACAGGCAATAAACTTACCAAGAAATACCTCAGCACCCCTGAAGATGATACCTGGAGATATATCTATGAACCCGCCTTTAACAAAATTAAGACCGTTACCGACCCCAGAGGCCATGGTTATACTGTCATCTGCACCTATGACTATGAACTTGACCAGCAAGACCCCAACTATGCCAAAAAAGGTAACCTTATAGAAAAAGAGGACGCCTTAGGCAATAGTACTACCTACACCTATTATCCTAACGGCCTGCTTAAAACTGTTACAGACGCCAATAGTCACACCGCCAGCTATGAATATGACGCCTACGGCTATAAGTTTAAAATTACCGACGCCAAGCTTAACGAAACCACCTTTGATTATGACATTGCCGGCCAGCTTCTTTCTAAAACAGACGCTAGAGGTAATACCACCACTTACGAGTATGACGAGATGGATAATCTAATTAAAGTAACAGATGCCCAGGGCAGTGAGACCAGCTATGTTTATGACTCAATGAATAGAAAGATCTCTGAGACTAAGGCCCTCGGCCTGACTACTACCTACACCTACACCCAGTTGGGTAAACTAAAAACAACTACCGACCCCTTGAATAACACTACCGAATACTTCTATGACGCCGAAGCAAATAAGGTAGAAACCAAAGACGCCGAAGGCAATTCAACTTACTATGCCTACGATGACTTAAACCGCCTGATAACTGTAACCGACGCTTTAGGTCATTCTACCCATTATGAATATGACCCTGTCGGCAACCGTACCAAAATCACCGATGCCAGAGACAACGCCACCACCTTTGAATACGACACTAAGAACCGCCTGACTACCATGACCTATCCTGATGCCTCTTATGAAAGTTACAGCTATGACAAAGCCGACAACTTAGTCCAGAAACAAAAAAGAAGCGAAGATATTATTGACTATAGCTATAATGAAATAAATCAATTAGAAACAACCACCTATCCTGACTCATCTGCCGTTACCAATGACTATGACCCTGTGGGCAACCTCTTATCTGAGGCCAACGCCAATATAAGCTACACCTACACCTATAACGAACTCAACCGCCCGATTAATATAGTATCTACTCCGGGCGGGATTACTTCCTACACCTATGATAAGGTCGGCAATCGTGTAACTCTTAGCTATCCCAACGCCCAGGTTGCTTCCTACACCTATGATAACTTAAATCGTCTTGGTATCGTTCATACTCCGCAAGGTACCGCGGCCTATTACACCTATGACACTATTAGCAGAAGAATCCAAAAGAACCTGCCTAACGGTGTTTCTACCACCTACACCTACGACAACGC